>NZ_JBFTOX010000073.1:0-40743 GCF_056398185.1 Cupriavidus sp. 05L310 | reverse complement strand
TCGGGATCCGGCGAAAAGAGCGGCCGGGACCCAAACTCGCATCGCCTTAAGGCGATACTCAAACATGGGTCCCTCTTTTCCGCTCTTTTCGCCGGATCCCGAGGCGCCCCATACGGCCTGGTACACCTTGACGGCTCGCTTCGCATCGCTTGGGGGGCTCGCTTCGCATCGCGTTGGGGCTATACAAAAAACAACGGGTTGTCGGAGGTTCTTGGGGGGGAGGCGCTTAGGGGGCGGCCCGCCCTGCGCCTTTTGGTGCACGTGCAAGGCGGGGGCAGGGGGCGTTGGAAAAAGTATATGAGCATGGGCGGACGGCGTGCGCTCTGTTTCGCCGGAGCGTCATCGCCCGGCGGTGTGCAGTGCCGGCGCGGCGGCTGGTTCATGGCTCATGGCGAGTCCGCGAGCAGGGCGCGCAGTTGGTTCTTTGCCACTTTCTCCAGGGTGGACCGGGGCAGGCTCTCAACCAGCCTGATGTCATGCGGATGCTTGAAGCCCGCCAGTTGCGCCTTGCATGCGGACAGGATGCGCTCGGCCAGGGCCTGGCCGGTGCCGGCGTGCGGGATCACGAAGGCGACTGGCACTTCGTCCAGCATGGGATGCTTCTTGCCGACGACGGCGACTTCCGCTACGCCCTCGACCAGCGCGATGACGCGCTCGATTTCCGAGGCTGCCACGTTTTCCCCGCCGACCTTGAGCATGTCCTTGGCGCGGTCCGAGAAGTACAGGAAGCCGTCGTGGCCCAGGCGGACCCGGTCGCCGGTGATGAAGAGCCCGTCGTCGCGGAAGGCCGCCGCCGTCGCCGCCGGGTCGCCCGCATACTCCAGGAACAGGGAAACGCCACGGTGGCCGCCCACATGGAGGTTGCCTGTCTCGCCGGGGGCGACAGGCTGCCCGTCATCATCCAGCACGTGGATCGCATAGGCCTGGGACGGCCTGCCCATGGACATCGGGGCGTTTGCGAGGTGCGCGGAACCTATCGTGCCGTGGGTGATGGTTTCGGTCATTCCCCACCACCCGATCGTCCTGACCCCGAAGTGCGCATCCGTGGCCGGCGCGCAGACGCCGCTGCCCCAGAAGCGGTAGCTGTGGCGCGCCGGCCTGGGCTGGGTCAGCAGCGCCCGGACGCAGAACGGCACCATCGAGGTCCAGGTGCAACCATGCTTGACGGAGACTGGCCAGAAGCGTGATGCGGAGAACCCGGGTTGCACCACCACCGTGGCGCCCACCCAGAGCGCGGCTGCCACCGAGTAGATCTGCGCGTTGGTGTGGAACAGGGGGAGGTGGACCAGGTGCACATCCTCGGGCCGCAGGTCCTCGTGCATGGCGGACAGGCGCGCGCCCCAGAGCGCGTTCGCATGGGTCCAGAGCACCGCCTTGGGCCGGGCCGTGGTGCCGGATGTGTACTGGATGCCGAACGGCGCCATCGGGTCGTGCGGGCGCTCGATCAGTTGCGCGGGATCGGCGGAGATGGCGGCGAACGGCTCGAACCCGGCGAGGTCCGGCCCGGCGGCGGCGCCGCAATCCGTCCCGGTGACGGCCAGCCAGGCCAGGGATGGGGCCGCGGCCTTTACCATGGCGGCAAAGCGCGGTTGGGTGATGGCGCCGACGGCGCCGCTGTGACTGGCGAAGTACGCGAGCTCGTCGGTGCTCGACCGGGTATTGGTCGACACGGCCACGGCACCCGCGTAAGCGCAGCCCAGCCAGGCGATGACCGCCTCCGGGCAGTTGTCCAGGTGGACCAGCACGCGATCCGCCGGCCGTACTCCTCGCGCCTGCAGGCCGGCCGCAAAGCGGCGCACGCCGTCGCCAAAGTCCGCATAGGTCCAGGTCCTGCCTTCGCCTTCAAAGGGTTCCCAGATCAGGAAGGGATGAGCGCCGCGACTGGCCATCCGTTCGTCGATCAGGGTGCGGAAGTCGCTGCCTTCGAAGGGCGTCAGCGGTTTGGGGCTCGTTTTGTCTGCGTGGCTCATGGCGCTCGGGCTTTCCATCGGCGGGCTGATCGGGGAAACCCGTTCAGTGTTGCGACCACCGAGTGCGTGCGCCTCGTCCAAAGCGACGAAACCTGCTTGGTTGGCGTGAATCCGTGCAAGCTTTCCGCTTGCGCAGGCGCAGAGCGGGGTGCGCCGGATTCTGTCCCATCGATCCTGTAACGACGAATGAGCGGCACCGGGCGCATCCGGGTTGCTGCGTTCCCTTCCCCTGCTAGGGTCTGTCCCCGCTTTGCCGAGCCGTTACCATGGTTTCCGCCGCCGCCGCGCGGCCCGGGAAAAACGCAAGGCCGCGCACGGGCGAGATCACTGATCCTGCCAGGCTGAAGGCGTGTTTTGCCGAATGCACCGAGCCTGGCGGACATGTCGGACGAAACGAATCCGCATTCCGACATTCGCGCGGTGACATGAAGGCATTTGTGCGGGAAGTCCTCTTCGCCGGCAAGTGGCACCAGGCGTTCAGGGGGGAGGCTGCGCCGGACGGCCGGGCAGGCGAGGGCGCAAGACGCGCCCTGGCGGGCGCGCCTGCCGGCCGGGCGGATAAGCCCAGCCGGCGGCTTTGGCGGAGGTGCGGCAGGCACGCGTGCAAGGGCAATGATTTTGCACGGCGCCCGGCGCTACCCCGGTGAATCAGCTCTTTGAGAAATTCAGTGCCGGCGGCGCGTTATTCGGCTTGAACGGCGAGATCGAAAGCGTCTTCCCGTCCAGGTCGAAATGCGCCAGGTCCACGACGCGCAGGGTCTGATCCTGATAGCTCTTGATGTAGTAGCGCTTTGCCCTGAGATCGGCGATCGACGACCATTGCGTATATTCGAGCTGCCCGCCTTTGGGCGCCGTGGAAATGGAGCCCACCGGAATATCGAAATTATTCAGGATATGCTCTGCGAGCTTGATCGTTTGCGGGCCGTCGGGAAGTTGTTTGGCCGACGCGACATAGCCGAGGGCCCGGATGAAGCGGGACGGCGGCGTGGGATCGCCTGGAATGCCAAGAAGACCGGATCCCTGGCCAAAAGGCTCGAAGGTTTGCCCGGCAATCTTCATCGGATCGGCATCGACAGGCGAAATCTTTACGTAATTCCTGACATTGTTGAGGTGCCAGTCAAAGGTCGGCGAGTTGGTGAGGACGCCGAGCGGGTTGTCGTAAACTTTGAACTGGCCGCCGATAGGCTCGATCACGATCGAGGCGCCGGTCGCATCATGCAGGGGAAAGTGGAAAGGCAATGCCATGTCCAGCACTGGCGCCTTGATGTCGACGATTGACACATTGTTGAGTGCCGCCTTGACTTCGGCGACAGTCGCAAAGTTTGTCAGCACCCAGGTCAGGAACTCCCAGGACGCGATGGATTTGGCCGGATCGGCCTTCGCCGGATCGGTATAGCCGGCGAAACCGGGGAAGTAGAGGTTGCCACCCGCAAGGCCCTTCTCGTTCATCCCGTCGGCAAGCACCGGCTGTCCGCCCGACATGACGCCCACCACAGCGTAACGCGACTTCCAGCGGATGCCAGGCTTGTTGCCCGGGCCGGTGCCGACATACTCGTAATTGCGGGGCACCACGACTACATCCGGCTGCAGCTCGAAGCTGTACTCCATGGTGCGCGCATAGACAGGCGTGCCGTCTGCCGCTTTCAGCAGGAAATTGGTGCAGGCATTTGCCTGTGCGCCAAAGGCGATCAGGCATGCCATTGCCGCCGCCTTCATACGACCCGAAACTTTGTGTGATTTATACGCCACGATTACCCCTTATTTTTATTTGAAGCTTGCCTGTTAGAACAACAAGAACAACATTGACGTCTCGCTAGCCGGCACCGTTCGCACACAAAGGGCAATCCGTCCCAGTCTCCAGATCATTGCGAAAACGGTGCATATGCCAAGCATGCGCATCATAGCGCATGCGCAGGAATCATCACTCAATAGGGTGGGGCTGAAGCTTGGGTCCTGGTGTTCATATGCCGTTCATAGCGTTGGTTTTGAAATGCACCGCCGGTGCCACATCGGTATTACGGCGGCGGCCAGGGTTTCTGAAACTCTGCTCGTAGTGGACTCGATAGAAGAACCGCATGATTGGTCCGTCGTGAGCGATGTGCGATATCCCGCTGCAGAAACGCCGCGACAAGGCACCGGACTCGCCAACTTGAAGAGATCCTTCCGCGCTGTGCAAGCCGCTCAATCCTTGCCAAAGCCCTGGTTGACCAGCTCGACGGCCGTCGCCAGCTTGCCGACCGCGGCCGGAATCTCCTGGTCACTGACCCCGCCATAGCCCAGGACCAGGCCGTTTTGCGAGCGTAGCGGACTGGCGTAGTAAGAAGAGAGGGGGCGCGCCACGACGCCGTGGGCAAGCGCGCAACGCGAGACCAGTTGATCATTGGCGTGGCGAAGTACCACGGTCAGGTGAAGCCCGGTATCCGTGCCGACGATCTCGGCCTCGTCACCGAGCTTGCGTCGCAGTTCCTGTGTCAGCATCGCTTGCCGTTCGCCATAGATCTTGCGCATGCGCCGCACATGCGCAGCGTAGTGGCCGTCCGCAATGAACTCGGCAAGCGCGGTCTGTACTGACAACTGTCCGCCCCGATGCAGTTCGGATTGCGCCAGCGCGAAGGCATCCACCAGGGCGGTCGGCACGATGAGGAAGCCGAGCCGCAGCCCGGGGTAGAGCACCTTTGAGAAGCTGCCGACATAGATGGTGTTTTGATGCGGGTCCAGGCCCTGGAGAGAAGGCAGGGGCGCGCCATGATAACGAAACTCGCTGTCGTAATCGTCTTCGATGATCCAGGCATTGTGCCGATGCGCCAGCTCGGTCAGCAGGCGGCGGCGTGCGAGGCTCATCACCACGCCGCTCGGGTATTGGTGAGATGGCGTGACAAAGATGAGCCTGGGGCTGACCTCGGGGGTGATCGGAGGCAGCATGCCATGCTCGTCGACCGGTACGGCATCCATCTGCAGGCTCGCCGCGCGAAACACGCTGCGCGCTCCCCAATAGCAAGGGTCTTCAATCCATACGCGATCGCCGGGATCGGCGAGCAATCGGGCGCAGAGATCGATCGCCTGGTGGCTGCCTTGCGTCACCACGATCTGCTCCGGCGCGCAATCGACCCCGCGCGCCAGTGCCAGGTACTCCGCCAGCGCACGCTTGAGCGGCCGGTAGCCATGCCGGCTGCCATAGCCCAGTTGTTCCTGGCTGGCTGACTTCCAGACCTTGGTAATCAGGCGTTGCCAGACGCCACGCGGGAATTGCCTGACATCCGGAATGCCGGGCACGAAAGCGCCTACCTGCAGGTCCGACGCGCCGGCACCCGCCAGCAACTCGCGCGCGCGCGCCGACAAGCGCGTTGCGTCGCTGGCTTGTTCAATCTTGTCCTGCTGGCTCAGATCCGGCACGCGGTCGAGCACGGCTGGGTCGGGGGCGGTATCGCCAACATAGGTGCCGCTGCCGCCGTGTGTCTGGGTATAGCCTTCGTCGGTGAGGCGCTCATACGCATACAACACGGTGTTGCGGGCAATGCGCAGTTCCCTGGCCAGTTCGCGCGTAGGGGGCAGGCGCGTACCCGGGGATAACTGGCCGGCGAGAATCGCTTCGCGGATGTCGTCAAACAACTGCCTGTTCAATGGAGCCCCTGATCGTTCGGGGTGGCTCCAGTGACTGCGCGCGAGAAGCCAGTCAATTAACGGCGTCTCTTTCAATTCCTTGGCTCCATCTGAAAATTTGTACCGGCACTATACAGTGGGGCCAGCGCGCTTGTAGAGTAGATCCCATCATGTCGCGGCATTACCACAGAAGAATTTCAATTGAATAACCGAGTGCCGCCGCAACCCGCATCCAGAGAAAATATTTACCGTCAGGTAGGTCGATGACTCGTTGTCGCGTTGCGTGGCCTCACCAG
The DNA here is from genome assembly GCF_056398185.1 of Cupriavidus sp. 05L310. Lineage (NCBI taxonomy): Bacteria > Pseudomonadati > Pseudomonadota > Betaproteobacteria > Burkholderiales > Burkholderiaceae > Cupriavidus > Cupriavidus sp. 05L310. The sequence goes on along the minus strand of NZ_JBFTOX010000073.1, from coordinate 34,877 downwards.
AATGGCGCATTTACCGTGCCCATTTTTGGGGTGTTTGCAGAGGCAATAAATGAAGCGTTTTGCAGTAGCAGGAATCCAGATGCCGGTTTCGGCATTTGAAGAGAATATCAGCCAGATGAACCGATACCTGGCGCATGTCAGGCACCGCTTTCCGTGGGTCGATATGGTGATGTTCTCCGAGTTGGCGGCGTATGGTCCGAGCCCGTCGAAGGCCGAGGAGATGCCCGGTGTGGCAGAAGCGCGGCTTTGCGGACTGGCGGCCAAGTACGGCCTGTGGCTGATCCCCGGATCGCTGTTCGAACGTCTGGACGGCCGTGTCTACAACACGGCGCCGGTCATCGATCCTGCGGGCAATGTGGTCGCGCGGTTTCGCAAGCTGTTCCCGTTCCGGCCTTACGAGCAGGGTATCGCCGCCGGCAATGAGTTTGTCGTGTTCGATGTGCCGGGCGCGGGCCGCTTTGGGATATCGATCTGCTATGACATGTGGTTTCCCGAAACCACCCGGACACTGGCCGCGATGGGTGCCGAGGTGATCTTGCATCCGACCATGACGGACACCATCGATCGCGACGTCGAACTGTCGATTGCGCGCGCGTCGGCGGCGACGAACCAGGTCTACTTCTTCGATATCAACGGGGTCGGGGACGGCGGGGTGGGGCGTTCGATCGTGGTCGATCCTTCCGGCTATGTGCTGCATGAGGCGGGGCCGGGCACGGCGGAGATCATTCCCGTGGAGATCGATTTCGAGAAAATCCGCCGCGAGCGCGAGCGCGGCTTGCGCGGCCTTGGCCAGGCGCTGAAGAGCTTCCGGGATCGCGAGGTCGAATTTCCGGTTTATCAGCGCGGGAGCGGCGCCGATGCGTATCTTCACACCCTTGGAAAACTCGTCAAGCCGGGGGCCATGGAAAACGCGGAGCCGGAAATAACCGGTCCCGTCGGAGAATAGATTCGCTTGCGGGAAGTCCGCCGGATTAACATTATTATGATTATAAGATTCAGGTGAATCCGCGGAGACCGCTGGATCATGGCGGGAGTGTTTTCATCAAATCGGATGGATATAATTCCTGATTGATAAGGATTAATCCAGATACAAACAAAAAAGTACCGTCATTCAATGAATTCGTTCGGAAATCCGAACGTTTTGTTGAGCCTATTTCGATAGCAGAGGAACACCATGGCACGCAGCACGGCACGCAAAGTAAAGACCGGGCAGAGTACTTCCCTGAACCGATACCGTAGCGTCTGGGAGATGCGCGCGGATGGTTGGATGAACCTGACCGACGATCTTGGACGGCTGGTCAATCTTGGGAAGGAGTGCAAGGAATTCATCGAGCGCCACGCCCGGGTGAAAGAGACGCTGACCACGCTTGAGCCGATCGAAAGGTTCTGGGCGTTTCCCGGGTACCGGCTGTTCGAGCAACTGATCCTCTGGTTCGAATCCGGTGACCTGATCCGGCTGAATATCGCGGTGCATCGCATCAATCGCATGCTGGCGAGCGATACCTATCGGCATCAGAAGCTGTCCCTGGATGCGGAATCGGAAGAGCCCTCCGAGATCGAGACCGAGGAGGAACTGCAGGCGCAGATCGCGCGGCCGTACTTTGAAGTGCTGATTGTCGACAATATGACGCGGGAAGACGAAGAAGCCCTGCGCCGGCGCGTGCAACGCAAGCAGCGCGTGGATGATCCCTTTGTCTGGGATATCGTTGTCGTGCCCAGTTTTGAAGATGCGCTGATTGCCACGCTGTTCAACTTCAATCTGCAGGCTTGCGTGATCCGGCATGGCTTTCCGTTCAAGTCGGAGTACGAGCTGGACCTGCTGCGCACGTTCCTGGAAGGCCTCGACGAGGGCATCGAAGAGCAACCCGAGTCCGAGCGTGGTCCTCTGCTGGGTCAGAAGATCGCGGAACTGCGGCCGGAGCTGGACCTGTACCTGGTCACGGACGTCAAGGCGGAAGAGATCGCGTCGCGCCTGGGTGAAGTCTTTCATCGGATCTTTTTCCGGGAAGAAGACCATACCGAGCTGTACATGTCGATCATGAAGGGCGTCTCGGAGCGCTACAAGACGCCGTTCTTCACCGCACTGAAGGAATACTCGAAGCAGCCGACGGGCGTGTTCCACGCCTTGCCCATCGCCCGCGGCAAGTCGATCATGAACTCCAACTGGATCCAGGACATGGCGCAGTTCTATGGCCTGAACCTGTTCATGGCCGAGACCTCGGCCACCTCCGGCGGGCTGGATTCGCTGCTCGATCCCATCGGCCCCATCAAGGTCGCGCAGGAGTATGCGGCCCGTGCCTTCGGCGCGCGGCGCACGTTCTTTGCCACCAACGGGACTTCCACGGCCAACAAGATCGTGGTCCAGGCGCTGATCAAGCCCGGCGACATCGTGATGGTGGACCGCAATTGCCACAAGTCGCACCACTACGGCATGGTGCTGGCGGGCGCCAAGGTCGCTTATCTCGACTCGTATCCGCTGGACGACTATTCGATGTATGGCGCGGTGCCGGTGTCCCAGATGAAGCGCACGCTGCTGCGCTTCAAGCAGGCAGGCACGCTCGACAAGGTGAAGATGGTCCTGCTCACCAACTGCACCTTCGATGGCGTGGTCTACGATGTGAAGCGGGTGATGGAGGAGTGCCTGGCAATCAAGCCGGATCTGATCTTCCTGTGGGACGAGGCCTGGTTCGCATTTGCGCGCTTTCACCCGACCTATCGCCAGCGTACCGGCATGGATTCCGCGTCGCGGCTGCGCCGCGAACTGGACAGCGAAGAGTACCGCCGCCGCTACGAAGCGTTCACCGAGTCGTTCTCCGGGACGGACTGGGACGATGAAGAGAAGGTCGTCGCGACGCGCCTGATGCCGGACCCGGATCGTGCGCGCGTGCGGGTCTACGCCACGCAATCCACCCACAAGACGCTGACCGCATTGCGGCAGGGGTCCATGATCCACGTCTGGGACCAGGATTTCAAGGACAAGGCCGAGGAAGCGTTTCATGAGGCATACATGACGCACACCTCAACCTCGCCGAACTACCAGATCCTGGCCTCGCTCGATGTCGGCCGCCGCCAGGTGGAGCTCGAAGGCTATGAACTGGTCCAGCGGCAGGTTGAACTGGCGATGACCTTGCGGGAATGGATTCATTCGCATCCGTTGCTGAAGAAGTACTTCCAGTTCCTCAATGTCTCGCGCGTGGTACCTGCCGCCTACCGGCCTTCGGGCATCGATGCGTACTACAGCCCCGAATCCGGCTGGGCGAATATGGAAGCCGCCTGGCGGGTCGACGAGTTCGCGCTGGATCCCACGCGCCTGACGCTGTCTATCGGCACATCCGGTATCGACGGCGACACCTTCAAGAACAAGTACTTGATGGACAAGTACGGCATCCAGATCAACAAGACCTCCAGGAATACGGTCCTGTTCATGACCAATATCGGCACCACGCGATCGTCCGTCGCCTACCTGATCGAGGTCTTGATCAAGATTGCCCGGGAGCTGGACGAGCGCACGGGGGATATGAGCATGATCGAGCGCCGCCTGCACGAAAAACGCGTGTCCTCGCTGACGAAGGAGCTGCCGCCGTTGCCGGACTTCTCGCATTTCCACTTCGCGTTTCGCAGCGTCTGCAACAGCGGCCAGATCGAGACGCCGGACGGCGATATCCGCAAGGCGTTCTTCATGTCCTACGACGAGGAGAACTGCGAGTACCTCAACATGGCCGAGGTGGCCAGGGCAATCGGCAAGGGGCGCGAAGTGGTATCGGCCTTGTTTGTCATCCCGTACCCGCCGGGATTCCCGATCCTGGTGCCGGGGCAGGTGATCAGCTCGGAAATCCTGGAGTTCATGCAAGCGTTGGATGTGCGCGAAATCCACGGCTACCGCCCGGAACTCGGGTTCCGCGTGTTCAACGATGGCGCGCTTCAACAGCTGGCGCTACAGGCCGCGGGTGAAGCCGCCGCAGCGGTTGCCGCCGCCGCGAAGGCGTCGGTTTCGACGGTCGTCGAGGTGTCCACGGCGACGGTGGATGAGGTTGCCTCGGCGGCGCCGGGAGACCGTCCGGCACCAAAAAAGTAGAGGCGCGGGAGGCCGGCATCGACGCCCGGCTTCCCGCGACAGAGCCGAAATCGAAAGAAGAAAAGTGCCGGACCTGGAATCCCAGGGGCCGCGGGATTCCCGCGTCCAGCCGGTGCGGCATTCGCCAGGAGAAAACCGCAATGGAAAAAGTCCGTAATGTGTCAGATCTGCGCCTGATGTTCCACCGGAACGAGAGGCCAATCTACTTTATCAGTGCCACGAACTTCAACCTCCTGGGCATCGACCAGTGGGTCAACCGCTTCAAGTACATCAACTACATCGACTGCTTCGACGGCCGCCATCCGAACGTCTTCGTCCCGCCAGCGCTGCCGCATGAAGAGTTCACCTCGATCGAGGATATCAACAACTATCTGCTCCAGCACAAGGATGTGGTGGAGTTGATCGAGCAGCGCGGCGGCAAGCCCGCCGCCACCTTCCTGATGTTCGACGAGAAGACGGAGGAGCTCGCCGACGAGCTGGGTCTCGACGTCTGGTTTCCCCCGGCGGCGCTGCGCAGCCGCTGCGACAACAAGATGGAAACCGTACGCATCGGCAACAAGGCCGGGGTGGCGTCGGTACCTAATGCGCTGGAGAAGGTCCAGAGCTATGCACATCTGATGCAGATCGCGGAACGTCACGGGCTGGGGCGCGATCTTGTGGTGCAAAGCGCATTCGGCGATTCCGGGCATACCACCTTTTTTATCGCGAACGAGGACGATTTCAACAAGCACAAGGATGAGATCGTCAATGACCCCGAAGTCAAGATCATGAAGCGCATCAACTGCCGGGGCGCGACGCTGGAAGCGTGCGCAACGCAGTCCGGCACGCTGGTCGGCCCGCTCCTGACGGAGGTGGTGGGCGCGCGGGAGCTGACCCCTTACAAGGGCGGCTGGTGCGGCAATGAGATCTTCCCTGGCGCCTTCTCCGAAGAGGTAAGGGCGAAGGCGCGCGACATGGCCTTCCGTTTCGGCAACCAGTTGCTGGAGGAGGGGTATCGCGGCTATTTCGATCTTGATTTCCTGATCGACGTCGATAGTGGCGAGGTGTATCTCGGCGAGCTGAATCCCCGCATCTGCGGCGCCAGCCCGATGACCAACCATGCGGCTTTCGCGTATGCGGATACGCCCCTGTTCCTGTTCCATCTGCTCGAGTTCTCGGGGGTGCCCTTCGATCTCAATGTGCGCGAGCTCAACGAGCGCTGGGCCGAGAAATCGTTTATCGACGGATGGTCCCAGCTCGTCATCAAGTACACCGATGACAATGTCGACGTGGTGACGCACGCGCCGCCGTCCGGCATCTACCGCATGGCTGCCGACAGCTCGGTGTCCTATCACCGCTTCGACTTCAACCGGCGCGAGATCGAGAGCGAGCGCGAGGCGTTCTTCCTGCGCATCACCGGTCCGGGCGACTACCGCTATGAGGGCGCGGACCTTGGCATCCTGATTACGCGCGGCCGCTCGATGGACGATGACTTCAAGCTCAACGAGCGCGCGCATCACTGGATCCGGGGCATCAAGCAGTACTACGCCGCCAAGCCCCTGGTGTCGTCGCAAGCCGAGATGGCGCCGCAGCCTGGTGCGTTCAAGATCTTGTAGGTCCAATCCCCCGGGGGTGAGACATTCATGCGTTGTACTTTCGAAGCGATCAGCGAGGATTTGCCCGGCGCGCAATGGCAGAACGTCTTCCGGCAGTTCTGGCCCGGATACCGGCAATGGTATCTGCGCGACGGGGACCGCGCCCGCCCGGGCTTCCTGATGTGTCGCAAAGCCTTGCGCAACCATATGCCGGAACTCGTTCCCACCTGGGAGCGGCTGGTTGAGCTTGCCGGCGGCGGCGACGTCGAGGCGCGTTTCCTGTCGATGTGGGGGCCGCCCCCCTACATCGCGGGTTGCGCACAGGCGGTCTGGTTGCCCGTGCCGGGCCGCCAGACCGCAGGCGCCACGCCGGCGCTACTGCGCAACTACGATTTCGCGCCAGCCCTGCTCGAAGGCGTGTGGCTCGCATCGAGATGGCATGGCCGTCGGGTCGTGGCGGTCAACGACTGCTTGTGGGGCGCGCTTGACGGCATCAACGAAAGCGGCCTTGCCGCTTCGCTGTCCTTCGGGGGCCGCCAGGCGGTCGGCCACGGCTTCGGCATTCCGCTGGTGCTGCGCTATGTGCTGGAGTTCGCCGAGAGCGTCGAGGATGCCGTGGAGATGCTCTCGCGCATTCCCGTGCACATGAGCTATACGGTGAGCCTGCTCGATCGCCGGGAGCACTGGGCCACGGTCTTCGTGACCCCGGACAAGCCGGTCGAAGTGGTACGCAAGCAGGCGGTGAGCAACCTGCAGCAGGGCGTCGAGTGGGCGGCGCACGCCACCGCGACGCGGGCCGAGATCAGGGAGGAAGCACTGGCGGTGGCGGTGCGGCAGGCCGAGGACTCCAAGGATGTCCTGCGCGCCTTGCTGCGGCCGCCCCTGCTTCAGACGTCCTACGGGCGCGGGCACGGCACTTTGTACACCGCGGTCTATCACCCCTATGACGGTTCCGTCGAAATGGTCTGGCCCGATTCCTTGTGGCGGCAATCATGCCAGCATTTCCTGCCGGGTGCCCGCATGATCGAGTTCGACCTGGAAGCCACGGCGCTGCCCCATGCGGTGGTGCCGGCACGCCGGTGGACGCTCGACGACGTCGGCAGCTTTCAATGAGCCTGGCGGGCGCGTAGCCATGGATGCATAGGAACGATCAAGTAGCGGCAAGGATGTGCAGCCAGGGTGCGCCCCGGCCACGCACCGGCCATCCATTACCTGGGACACAAGCAGGACGCGATCCGGACCGGACCGCGGGGGCCCCGTATTGCCTGCAAGACACGCGGTGGGTATCCACTGCGGATCACGGGCTGAAGAATATCCAAGGAGCAATCATGAAGAAGAAGCGTCCAATCACCACGTATATCGTCATTGCGATGATACTCGGCGTCCTTGTCGGCTACAGCTGTCACCAGGCATTCCCCGACCCCGGCACCGCCAAGGAGATCGCTGGCTATATCTCCGTCTTTACCGATATCTTCCTGCGGCTGATCAAGATGATCATCGCGCCGCTGGTGTTCTCGACGCTAGTGGTCGGCATCGCGCATATGGGCGACGCGAGCACGGTGGGCCGCGTTGGCGTGAAGGCGCTTGGCTGGTTTATCGTGGCTTCGTTCCTTTCGCTTTCGCTTGGGCTGGTACTCGCCACGGCCCTGCAGCCCGGACACAATATCGGCTTGCCGCTGCCGGACGTGGGCGCGGCGACCAATCTGAAGACCAACGCGTTCACGCTGAAAGACTTCATCACGCACCTGGTACCGAAGTCCGTGGCGGAGGCCATGGCCACCAATGAGATCCTGCAGATCGTGGTGTTCTCGATCTTCTTCGGCACCGCGCTGGCCGCGCTCGGGGAGACCGGCAAGCGGCTGGCCGGCGTGATCGACGATCTTGCGCAAACGATGCTCAAGATCACGGGCGCGGTGATGTGGATGGCGCCGCTGGCGGTGTTCGCGGCGATTGCCTCGACCGTGACCACGCAGGGCTTGGGCATCCTGATCACCTTCGCCAAGTTCATGGGCAGTTTCTACCTGGGTCTTCTGGTGCTCTGGGGCTTGCTGATCCTGGCTGGGGTCTTCTTCCTCGGCAAGCGGGTGTTCGCGCTGATCCGCCTGATCCGCGAACCCTTCCTGCTGTCGTTCTCCACCGCGAGTTCCGAGGCCGCTTACCCGAAGATGCTCGATGCGCTGGACCGCTTCGGGGTCAGCCGGAAGATCTCCAGCTTCGTGCTGCCAATGGGCTATTCGTTCAATCTGGACGGCACCATGATGTACTGCACGTTCGCCGTGCTGTTCATCGCCCAGGCGTACGACATTCATTTGCCGATCAGTACGCAGATCACCATGCTGCTGTTGCTGATGCTGACCTCCAAGGGCATGGCGGGTGTGCCGCGCGCATCGCTGGTGGTGATTGCGGCCACGCTGAACCAGTTCGGTATTCCGGAAGCCGGCCTGCTGTTGATCATGGGCGTCGACCAGTTCCTGGACATGGGGCGTTCGGCGACCAATGCAGTGGGCAATTCGATCGCCGCGGCGGTGGTTGCGAAATGGGAAGGCCAGCTGGCGAGCGAGTCGGAGCTGGAAGCCCAGGGCGGCGGAAATGTCCCGGATGCGCGGGCTCCGCTCGGCAAGCCGGGGGCGGCGCAGGCATAGCCGGTGCCGGTATCCGGGAGCAAACCGGGGCTGCCATATGCCATAGGCCATAGGCCATATCGGCAGCCTCGCGCCAACGATCAGCGTAGGAGAATCCATGCATTCCAACAAAGCACGCGGGCAAGGCCGATTCCGGCAAGCTGCGGTGTGGGCTGTCACCGCGCTGTGCGCGGTGCTCTTCACCGGAGCCGCTTTCGCGCAGCAGGCCGGGGAGCTTTCCGGTGCGCTCAAGAAGGCGAAGGAGGGCGGTACCCTGACGATTGCCTATCGCGAATCGTCCCTGCCGTTCTCATATCTCGACAAGCTGGGCAAACCTGTTGGCTATTCCATCGACATCTGCCGGGCGATCGTGCAGGCGGCGGCTGCCGAGGTGGGACGCGACGTGGGCATTCAATGGGTGGCGGTCACGTCGGAAAGCCGCTTCGACGCTGTCATCTCCGGCAAGGCCGACCTGGAGTGCGGCTCGACCACCAGGAACGGCGAGCGCCTGAAGCGCACGGCATTTTCCCCGGTGATCTTTGTCGCCGGGACCAAGCTTATGGTGCCGCGCGGCTCGCAGGTCAAGACCTTCCGGGACCTCAAGGGAAAGTCTGTCGTCGCCACCGGCGGTACTACCAATGTGGACGCGCTCGAACGGCTCTCCGCCCGTTTCGGCCTGCAGTTGAATATCATCAAGGCGCGGGATCACGCCGACGCTTTCCAGGTATTGCTGCACCATGGTGCGGATGCTTATGCGGGGGACGATGTGTTGCTGTACGGCTTTCTCAGCGGCGGTCCGGCGGCGGGGAAGTTTGTGGTGACGCGCGATTTCCTTTCGTACGACCCTTACGCGATCATGTTCCGCAAGGGCGATCCGCAGTTTGCCGCCGTGGTCGACAAGGCTGTCCGGGATCTTGCCGCGTCCGGGGAGCTGGAACGAATGTACAAGCAATGGTTCATGGACAAGCTGCCCACCGGCGAGCGCCTGGGCTTGCCGATGAGCGCGCAGCTCGATGAACTCATTCGCGCGACGCCGGATCGGGCGGAATAAGCGATGCGGCATGGCGGGACGGTCAGTCCCTCGCGCCATTCGGACGAATGATGAACAAGACAGAGCTTCTCTCAAGAATGGCGACGGGAGCCCGCCTGCGCATTTCGTGCAATCCCTGGGGCGTCCCGATCCAGGGGGCCTTCCTCGATGAGCCGGGGAGGCCGGGGGGACTGCTGCATATTCCGCAGTGGCAGATCCTCCGGCTGGTTCGTTCCGGCCTGCTGCGCTGGAGGCGCGAGCCACGGGCGGCGTCCAGCGAGCTGATTCTCAGCGCTTCCGGCCTGGCCGCCGCCAGCCGGAAGCCCGTTCCCCGGTAGCCGGGGAGCGGGGTCCCGCGGCTCAGCGGTGCCTGGCGATGAAATCGCGCAACTGCGGATAGATCTCCTCGCGCCACCGCCGTCCCGAAAAAATGCCGTAGTGACCGCAACCCGCCGCGGTGATGTGCTGTTTGCGCGTGGCCGGAATGCCGGCGCACAGGGCATGTGCGGCGGCTGTCTGGCCCGCACCTGTAATATCGTCCAGTTCCCCCTCGATGGTCAGTAGCGCCGCGCCCTTGATGTCAGCGGGGCGCACCGGCTTGCCATCGATTTCCCAGGTGCCTTCGGCAAGCCGGAATTCCTGGAACACGTCACGGATGGTGTCCAGGTAGTACTCGGCCGCCATGTCGAGGACGGCGTTGTACTCGTCATAGAAACTCACATGCGCCTGGGCGTCGTCGAGATCGCCCTCGACGAGGTTGCGGTAGTAGTCGTAGTGCGAGGAGAGGTGACGGTCGGGATTTGTCGCTACAAAGCCGGCATGCTGCAGGAACCCCGGGTAGACCTTGCGCCCGTGGCCCGGATAGTTGGCCGGCACGGTATGGATCACATTGTTCTCGAACCACCCGAAGGACTTGTCGGTGGCCAGCGTGTTCACCGCGGTCGGGCTGCGGCGCGCGTCGATCGGGCCGCCCATCATCGTCATGGTCCTGGGCGTCGTCTCGCCCGCCGAAGCCAGCAGGGAAATGGCCGCCAGCACGGGCACCGCTGGCTGGCATACCGAGATCACGTGCAGCTTCTCCGCGCCGATGTGACGGATAAAGTCCTGTATGTAGCGGACATAGTCGGTCAGGTGGAAGGCGCCTTCCTCGACGGGCACCATGCGGGCATCGACCCAGTCGGTCACATAGACCTTGTGGTTGCGCAGCAAGGTCCGCACCGTATCGCGCAACAGCGTCGCATGGTGGCCGGATAGCGGGGCGCACACCAGCACCACGGGCTCGTCCTTCAGCAGCCGGATGGTCGCAGGATCATCCGCATAGCGCTTGAAGCGTAGCAATTTGCAGAACGGCTTCTGGACAATGGTCTGCTCCACGATCGGGACGTCCCGATCGTGGCATTGCACCGACTTGATATCGAACGAGGGCTTCTTGTAATCCTTGCCCAGCCGGTAGAGCAGTTCATAGCCAGCCGCCAGCCGCGTGGCGCAAGGCACGAGCGAGAGCGGACTGAGGGGGTTGGTGAGGGTCCGCGACGTCGCTTGCGCCAGGGCGGTAAGCGGCAGCAGCATGGCGCTCTTGAGTTCGTGGAACTGGTACAGCATGAGAAATGCCTTGTGAAGATCTAGTGTGAGAAACGGGCCGGATTGCCGGCGTCAGCCGGCCGGCGGCGGGAAACGGATATGGGCTGGCGGAGTTCGGCCGCTACTCCTCCGCCTGCACCTTGTCGTAAGCGATCTGGAGCCGGCGCAGCTTGGAGTACAGCGTCTGCTTCGGTATGGACAGTGCCTTCGCGGTGGCGGCGACATCGCAGTTGTGGCGCTTGAGTTCCTCCATGACAACGACCCGTTCGAACTGCTCGAGTTGCTCGGGCAGGCTGTTGCCGGGTTCGCTGTGGCTGTGATGCAGATCGAAATCGTCGGACAAGAGGCCGAGCACGAAGCGGTCGGCGACATTGCGCAGCTCCCGCACATTGCCCGGCCAGGAATGGGATAGCAGCACGTCGAACTGGGCGTTCTCGAGCACAGGCGCCGGACGGCCGAAGCGCGTTGCCGCCTGCAGGATGAGGTGCTCGAACAGCAGCGGGATGTCTTCGCGGCGCTCGCGCAGGGGCGGCAGGTCGATGAAGGCGACGCCAATGCGATAGTACAGGTCGGCACGGAACTTCTTTTGCTCGCTGAGCAGTTTCAGGTCCTCCTTGCTGGCGGCGATCACGCGGCAATCCACCGCGATGGATTCGTTGGAGCCCACGCGCTCGATGGATCGCTCCTGCAGCGCCCGCAGGAACTTGACCTGCACCGACAACGGCATGCTCTCGATTTCGTCGAGGAACAGCGTCCCGCCTTGTGCATGCTCGAACTTGCCGCAGCGGCGGCGCGTGGCGCCGGTGAACGAGCCGACCTCGTGCCCGAACAGTTCGCTTTCGGCCAGCGCCTCCGGCAAGCCGCCGCAATTCAATGGCACGAAGTTGGCGCTCCGGCGCGCGCTGTGGTCATGTAGGCAGCGCGCGACGAGATCCTTGCCGGTCCCCGTCTCTCCGTAGATCACCACATCGGCGGGCGCATTGGCGAGGGCGCGTACCGCGCGGCGCACGCGCTCCATCTGGGCGGAACGGCCGATCAGGCAGGCCTGGATCCCGCGCCAGCCCTCCAGTTGCTCGCGCAGGCCGCGGACCTCCAGGCTGAGCTTGCGGCGGTCGGCCGCGCGCCTGACCACAGACACAAGATGATCGGACGAGCACGGTTTCTCGATAAAGTCATAGGCGCCCACGCGCATGGCTTGCACGGCCATGGAGATATCGCCATGGCCGGTCATCAGGATCACGGGCAGGTCGCTGTCGAGGCCCAGCAGCTCGCTTAGCCAGGCCACGCCGCTGATCCCCGGCAGCTTGACATCGCATACCACCACGGCGGGCGCGCCGAGGCTGATGCTGCTGCGCGCCTGCTCGACCGAGGCGAAGCCGTCGACCTCGAACCCTGCCAGCTCAAGTGCCTGCGAGCTGCCTATCAGCACATCCTCTTCGTCCTCGACGAAGATCACGCGGATGGGATGGGTGTCGGTCATTGATGTTCCCCTTTGGTGGGCGGCGCCAGCGGCAATTCGACGACGAATTCGGCACCTCCCTGCGCCAGGTTGCGGGCATACAAGCGGCCGCCGAACTCGCGCACGATGTGCGCCGAGATCATCAGGCCGAGTCCCAGGCCCTTGCCCGCCGGCTTGGTTGTCACGAATGGTTCGAACAGGCGCGGCAGCACATCGGGATGGATGCCGGCGCCCGAGTCGCGGATGGTGAGCTGGCATTGCCCCTCGTGCGCGGCCGCGTGGATGTCGATCCGCCTGGCCGCAGCGTCCGACAACGCATCCGCGGCATTGCCCAGCAGGTTAATCAGGACCTGCTCCACGCGTACGTCGTCGGCCAGCACGCTGATGTCATCCGGGGCAATCGCTACGTTGACGGTGATATCCAGTTCCCGCATCCGGCTGGTCACGACAAAGAGCGCGTCCTGTATCACCTGCCGTACTACGACCGGCCGCAAGGGTTCCTGGGACTTGTGCGCAAACACTTTCAGCTGTTGCGTCAGGCGGCCAAGACGGTTGATGAGGTTGGCAATGCGCTGGAGGTTGCCCGCGGCATCCTTGAGCCTGCCTTTTTCCAGCAGCACGGCAGCGTTGTCCGACAGCGTGCGCATTGCCGCCAGGGGCTGGTTCAGCTCGTGCACGACCCCGGCGGACATCTGCCCGAGCGCGGCCAGCTTGCCGGCATGGACGAGGTCGCTTTGCAGCGCGCGCAGTTCGGCCGTGCGTTCGAGCACCTTGGCCTCTAGGCTATCGTGGGCTTCCCGCAGCGCGCGCTGCGCGGCCTTTTGCTGTTGGGCGGCGCGCCGGCGCTGGGCAACGACGAGGATCAGCAGCAGCAGGACCATGCAGGCCAGCAGGGCGCCGATGGCGGCATTGCGGGCGAGTGTGCGCGCGGGCAGTTCGTCGTCCAGCAGCACGATGCGCCAGAGGCCGTGGTTCACCGTGCGCTCGGACGCCAGGTAGTCCACGGCATCCAGATGCACGCGGCGGGTGTGTTCGTCCAGCCTGGCGCGTACCTGCCATTCCAGCGGCATCAGGTCGGATTTGCCATAGGTTCGCGCCTGCGCGGCCTCGGCCAGCATTGCCGCCGTCATGGGCGCCAGGGGCCGCAGCCGCCATTGCGGCAGCGAGGCCAGGATCACCACATCGCGTGCGTCGACGACAAGAACCTTGCCGGGAATCTGTATCCAGTTCCGCTCCACGGCGTCGAGGTTGACCTTGACCGTGGCGACGCCGCGCTGCGTGCCGCCTTGCTGCAGCGCGTACGCGAGATAGTAGCCGGGCCGGCCGGAAGTAAACCCGACGCCATAGAAGCGGCCCTGGCCGTGCGCGAGCGCATCCCGCATGTAGGGGCGGAACGAAAGGTCGGCGCCCACTGGCGTTCCCGGCTGGTCCCAGTCCGCGGCGGCCAGCGTCATGCCGGAGCGTTGCGTCACGTACAGGTTGTCGGCGCCGGCGGTCGCGGTGATGCCGTGCAGGTAGCGGCTGACCTGATGTTTCAGCGCCGCGTCTTCGGGCCGGGCGAGCAGGTCGAAGACTTCGGTGGTGGATTCCAGCAGCGAGGGCAGGTAGTCGAACCGCGACAGTTCACCGTCCAGCCGTGCGGCGACGACGTCAAGCCGATGCTGTGCCGCAACGCGCAATTGATCGAGACCGACGCGCAACGCCATGGCATAGGAGAGCCAGGCGGACAGAGCGATCGCAATCAATGCCATACCGCACCCGATCATCATGCGCATACGGCCCAGATTCATGTCGCGTGCCCTTTCTCCGCGGTCCTCGAACTCGCAGGATGGTTCGTCCCGGTACTGGGGGGGGAGGTACAACCCTTGTCCGCCCTGATACAAGTCATGCAAGTCATGCAAATCAGGATGATCAAGTGTACTCCCGGAACCTCCCCGGGCAGCACCCGGGTAGAACCCGAAGACAGGATCTTGCGCGGTGTCGCGATGCAGCATTCTTGCGGCCCGGCTAAGCGTAGTGGAGTTCGCGCGTCTTGCCGCGGAACACCCGGTACGAGAACACCGTGTAGCCGGCGATCGCGGGCACCGAGATGCAAACGCCCACCAGGATCACCTTCAGGGCTTCCGGGCTGCTGGCGGCCTGCCAGATCGTCAAGCGGTGGATGACGACATAGGGGAAGATGCTGTAGGCCAGGCCGATGAAGCTGAGTACAAAGACAGCGATCAGCAGCACGAAGGGCAGCCAAGCCACAGGCCCGCGCACCAGCCGGGTCTTCAGCAACAAGCGCACGGCCATCAGCATGACGCCGGTTGCCATCGGGATGGCAAGCAGCGCGATGATCTGCGGCAGCACGAACCAGCGCTCGCGCACCACGGCGCTGATCCAGGGGGTGGCCACGGAGATCAGCGCGAGTCCGCAGGCCATTGGCGCCCATGCGATCTTCGCCCACTGTATGGCGCGCTGCTGCAGTTCGCCCTCCGTTTTCATGATGAGCCAGCACGCGCCGAGCAGCACATAGGCCATGGGCAGCGCAATGGCGATGGCCGCCGCGAACAGCGGGTAGTTCCAGCCGTTGCCGAAGCCGCTGATGTAGCGGCCCAGCATCCAGCCCTGCGAGACCGATGCCAGGGTCGAGCCGGCGAAGAAGAGCCTGTCCCACATCGGCTTGTGCGCGCTCCTCACCTTGACGCGGAAGTCGAACGCCACGCCGCGCAGGATCAGGCCGACCAGCATCAGCGTGACCGGCAGGTAAAGCGCGGTCAATATCAAACCGTGCGCCTTGGGGAAAGCCACCAGCAAGATGCCGACGCCGAGCACAAGCCAGGTCTCGTTGGCATCCCAGAACGGACCGATCGAAGCCACCATGACATCCTTCTCGGCGGGCGTGGCCCGGTGCATCAGCATGCCGACCCCGAGATCGTAGCCGTCGCTGATCACGTAGACCAGCATGGCCACGCCCATCAGCGCCATGAAGATGACAGGCAGGGCGTCGTCTAGACGCATCCAGGTCATAGGGGGCTCCCGGTTGGCAAGGCATGTGGGGCAACAGCGCCGGATGGCGTGGCGGGCTGCGCGGCCGCATCGCCGCCAGGCAGCGCCTCCGGCTTTTCCGCCAGGTACTTCAGTACGCTGACATAGGCAACGATCAGCGCCAGGTAGACCGCGACGAACAGGGACAGCGTCAGTGCGATATGCGGCGCCGGCACGTTCGACGCTACGTCGGCGGTGCGTACCAGGCCGTGGACGATATAGGGTTGGCGGCCGATCTCGGTGACGTACCAGCCGGCCACCGTGGCAATCCAGCCGGAGAAGGTCATGCCCGCAAAGCCCCATAGCAGCGCGCGCGGCAGGCGGTGCGGCTGCCAGCCGGCGCGGCGGTAAAGCCACCAGCCCAGCCAGCTGCTGGCCAGCATCAGCATCCCCATGCCCACCATCACGCGGAAGGCGAAGAACAGCGGCAGGACGGGCGGATGCGCATCGAACGTATTCAGGCCGCGAATCTCGCCGTCCGGGTGATGCGTCAGGATCAGGCTGGCCAGCTTGGGGATCTCGATCGCCGCGTGATTCGTACGCAACTTCTCGTCGGGGATGGCAAACAGCAGCAAGGGTGCGCCACGCTCCGTGTCCCAAACGCCTTCCATTGCGGCGATCTTTTGCGGCTGGTGTTCGAGTGTGTTCAGGCCGTGCATGTCACCCACGGCGATCTGCAACGGGATCGCAGCGGCGGCGAGCGTCAGTCCGACGCGCAAGACCCTGGGCGCCGATAGCGGCGCCGTGCCCCTGAGCAATTGCCAGGCACTCAGCCCCGCGAGCAGGAAGGCGCAGGTCAGAGTGGAAGCGAGCAGCACGTGCGCGAAGCGGTAGGGGAAGGAGGGGTTGAAGATGACCTCGATCCAGCTCCTGACGTGGAACTCGCCATTGACGATTTCGTAGCCTTGCGGCGTCTGCATCCAGGAATTAAGCGCCAGGATCCAGAAGGCGCTGAGCGTGGTGCCGAACGCAACGAAGAAGGTGGACAGCAGGTGGACACGTTCGCTCACCTTGCCGTGCCCGAACAGCATCACGCCGAGAAAGCCGGCTTCGAGAAAGAACGCGGTCAGCACCTCGTAGGCAAGCAGGGGCCCGGCAATGTTGCCCACCGTTTCCATGAAACCCGGCCAGTTGGTGCCGAACTGGAAGCTCATGGTGATGCCGCTGACCACGCCCAGCGCAAAGGTCAGGGCGAACACCTTGGTCCAGAAGCGATAGGCATTCAGCCATGCATGGCGGACCTGTGGCTTGTCGCTGGCGAGGTAGCGCCAGCGGAAGAACAGCAACAGCCAGCCCAGCCCGATGCTGATGGTCGGGAACAGGATATGGAAGGTGATGTTGGCCGCGAACTGCGTGCGTGCCAGCAGGATGGGATCCATGTGTCCGGGTCTCCTCCGTGGGGGGATGATGGGGACGCTGCGAAAGGCGCGGCGTCCCGTTGCGCGTCACTGCATATGCTGCCCACCGTTGATGGCGATATTGGCGCCGGTCACGAAGGCGGCTTCCTCGGAGGCCAGGTAGATGATCAGGCCCGCCACTTCCTCCGGCTTGCCCAGCCGGCCCACCGGAATTTGCGGCAGGATCTTCGTGTTCAGGATGTCCTCGGGAATGGCGGTGACCATCTTGGTGCCGATATAGCCCGGGGAAATGGTGTTGACCGTGACGCCCTTCCTGGCCACTTCCAATGCCAGGGCCTTGGTGAAACCATGCACGCCGGCTTTCGCCGCCGAGTAGTTGGTCTGGCCGAAGGCGCCTTTGGAGCCGTTGACCGACGACACGTTGACGATACGGCCCCAGCCGCGCTCCACCATGCCATCGGCCACTTGCTTGCTCATATTGAACAGGCTGTCCAGGTTGGTGCGCAGTACGGTGTCCCAGTTGACCTTGTCCATCTTCTTGAAGGTCATGTCGCGCGTGATGCCGGCGTTGTTGATGAGCACGTCGACCGGGCCGGCCTGCTCCACGACCGCTGCCACAGCTTGCGCGCATGAGTCGATGTCGGCCACGTCGCAGGGGACCGCAAGGATGTCGTACCCGCGTGCCTTCATCTGCTGAACCCATTCGCCATGCGTGGTATTGCCGGGCGAATAGGTCACCGCGACCCTGTAGCCGGCATCGGCCATCTTGGTCGAAATGGTTTCGCCAAGGCCGCCCATGCCGCCCGTGATCAGTACTACGTGTTGCTTGCTCATGTTTTTCTCCTTGTTGTGGGATGCTGTCTTAGCGCTCGATGGCCAGCGCCACGCCCATGCCGCCGCCGATGCAGAGCGAGGCCAGGCCGCGTTTGGCGTCGCGGCGGACCATTTCATGAAGCAGCGTGACCAGGATGCGGCAGCCGGAAGCGCCGATGGGGTGCCCGATGGCGATGGCGCCGCCGTTGACGTTGATCTTGCGGGTGTCCCAGTCCATTTCCTGGTTGACCGCGCAGGCTTGCGCCGCGAAGGCCTCGTTGATTTCCATCAGGTCGAGGTCGTTGACGATCCAGCCCGCTTTGTGCAAACAGCGCTGCGAAGCCGGCACCGGACCCATGCCCATGATGGTGGGATCGATCCCTGCCGACGCGTAGGCCGCGATGCGCGCCAGCGGGGTCAGGCCCAGTTCGCGCGCCTTGCTCGCCGACATCAGCAACACCGCCGCCGCGCCGTCGTTCAGCCCGGACGCGTTGCCGGCGGTGACGGTGCCCGCCTTGTCGAAGGCAGGCCGCAGGCCCGCCAGGGCTTCGGCCGTGGTGCCGTGCTTGATGAACTCGTCGCTATCGAATACCACCGTGCCTTTCTTTGAGACGATGGAGACGGGCACGATCTCGTCCTTGAACTTGCCGGCCTTCTGCGCGGCCTCGGCCTTCTGCTGCGATGCGGCCGCGAACTCGTCCTGCTGGGTGCGCGAGATGTTGTAGGCCTTGGCCACGTTCTCGGCCGTGGTGCCCATGTGATACTGGTTGTACACGTCCCACAGGCCATCGACGATCATCGAGTCCGTCAGCTTCCAGTCGCCCATGCGCTGGCCGTCGCGAGAACCCAGGAGCACGTGCGGCGAAGCGCTCATGTTCTCCTGGCCGCCGGCGATGACGATGTCGGCATCGCCGCATTTGATGGCCTGGGCCGCCAGGTGTACCGCCTTCAGGCCGGAGCCGCAGACCTTGCCGATGGTCATGGCGGGCACGCCGACCGGCAGCCCCGCCTTGACCCCAGCCTGCCGTGCGGGATTTTGCCCACTGCCTGCGGTCAGCACCTGGCCGAGCAGGACCTCGTCGACCAGTTCCGGCTTCAGGCCGCTTCGCTCCAGCAAGGCCTTGATCACGGTAGCACCGAGTTCCGGGGCCGGGACCTTGGACAGCGAACCGCCAAACTTGCCGACCGCGGTTCTGGCGGCGGCAACGATAACGACGTCTTCCATACGATTCTCCTGCGTAGAAAAAGAGGGACTGACGGACCGGCCGGATGTCGCCGCCCGATCCTGGAATGGAACTCAGTGCAGCTTCACATGGGGTTCCGTGCGCCGGACGATCGAGCGGGCCAGCGTGTCGAGCGCGACCTTGGCGAACCCATGCAGTGCCAGCTCGTGCATCTTGTAGAGCGACAGGTACATCAGCCTGGCGAAGCGGCCCTCGACCATCATGCTGCCGCCGATGGGCCCCCCCATCATGCTGCCCACCGTGCTGAACCCGCCCAGGGATACCAGGGAACCGAAGTCGCGGTAGCGGTAGTCCGTCAGCGGCTTGCCGGCCATGCGGCGGCGGATCTGCTTGACCATGTGCGAAGCCTGCTGGTGCGCGGCTTGCGCGCGCGGCGGCACGAAGCCCCCCTTGCCTTGATTGGCCTCGGGCCAGGCGCAGGCAGCGCAATCCCCGATGGCGAAGATGTTGTCGTCGCGGCTGGTCTGCAGCGTCGGCCGGACCATCAACTGGTTGACGCGATTGGTCTCCAGGCCCGCGATATCCCTGAGGAAATCAGGCGCTTTCACGCCCGCCGCCCACACGACCAGTTCCGCCGCGAGGCGCTGGCCATCGCCGAGCAGTACGCCATAGGACAGCACCTCGGCGACCTTGGCGCCGGTCAGCACCTCCACGCCGAGCTTGCGCAGCAGGGCTTCCGTGGCGCTCGACAAGCGCGGGGGCAAGGCCGGCAGCACGCGGGGCGCGGCCTCGATCAGGGTGACCCGGATGTCCTTGTCCGCATCGACGCGGTCCAGGCCGAAGGCCACAACCTCGCGCGTGGTGCGGTGCAGTTCCGCCGCCAGTTCTACCCCCGTCGCGCCGGCGCCGATGATGGCGACGTGGAGTTGCTGGGCCAGCAGGGGCGTGGCCTGCGCGTGCGCGCGGATGCAGGCATTGACCATGCGCGAGTGAAAGCGCAGCGCGTCGGCGGGACATTCCAGCCGCATGGCGTGCTCATAGACGCCGGGCGTGCCGAAGTCATTGCTTTGGCTGCCGACGGAGATGACCAGGGTGTCGTAGCCAAAGGTGCGTTGCGGTGTGATCTGGTGTCCTTCATGGTCGACGTAGGGCGCCACGAGCACCTCGCGGCGTTCCCGGTCCAGGCCCACCATTTCCCCGACGCGGTAGCGGAAGTGATGCCAATGCGATTGCGCCAGGTAGCCCACCTCGTGGGCACTCATGTCCATGCTGCCGGCGGCGATCTCGTGCAGCTTGGGCTTCCACACATGGGTGCGGGTCTTCTCGATCAGGGTGACTTCGGCGTGTCCGCGCCGGCCGAGCGTGTCGCCCAGCCGCGTGGCCAGTTCAAGTCCGCCCGCGCCGCCGCCGACGATGACGATGCGATGGGGCCACGCCGTGG
Source organism: Cupriavidus sp. 05L310 (assembly GCF_056398185.1). Lineage (NCBI taxonomy): Bacteria > Pseudomonadati > Pseudomonadota > Betaproteobacteria > Burkholderiales > Burkholderiaceae > Cupriavidus > Cupriavidus sp. 05L310. The sequence continues at coordinate 14,711 of NZ_JBFTOX010000073.1, read as the reverse complement.
ACGGGCTCCGATGGTTGGGGGCTGATGTCATCACGGTCCGCCGTTCACCGGTTCAATGTGGTACTGGCAACCGGCATGTGCGTCGCGGCCTGGTCGAGCACCACCTCGGGGTCGTCGGCCTCGCTGTCCGACTCGTTGTCCAGCGTGCGATGCATCCGTTCGACATCTAGGTCGCCGGTCCATTTAGCCACCACCACCGTGGCCACGCCGTTGCCGATCAGGTTGGTCAGGGCGCGCGCCTCCGACATGAAGCGGTCGATGCCGAGGATCAGGGCAAGGCCTGCTACCGGGACATGCCCGACCGCCGACAGCGTGGCCGCCAGCACGATGAAGCCGCTGCCGGTGACGCCGGCAGCGCCCTTGGACGTGAGCAGCAGCACCGCCAGCAGCGTGAGTTGCTGCGTCAGGCTCATGTCGGTGTTGGTTGCCTGGGCGATGAACACCGCCGCCATGGTCAGGTAGATGGAGGTGCCATCCAGGTTGAAGGAGTAGCCGGTCGGGATCACCAGCCCGACGACAGACTTGCGGGCACCCAGGTTCTCGAGCTTGGCCATCATGCGCGGCAGCACCGATTCCGACGAAGACGTGCCCAGCACGATCAGCAGTTCTTCCTTGATGTACCTGATGAATTTCCAGATCGAGAAGCCGTGGGCTCGTGCGATCCCGCCAAGCACGATAAAGATGAAGAACAGGCAGGTCGCATAGAACGTCGCCATCAACTGGCCCAGTTGCAGCAGCGAACCCACGCCATACTTGCCGATGGTGAAGGCCATGGCACCGAACGCCCCGATGGGCGCGACCTTCATGATGTATCCGACGATGGTGAACAGCACGTGCGAGAACTTCTCGATGAAGTCGAACACCAGCGTGCCGCGCCCGCCGAACTTATGCAGGGCGAAACCGAACATCACCGCGAACAGCAGCACCTGGAGAATCTCACCCTTGGCGAAGGCGTCCACCACGGTGTTCGGGATCACGTGCAGCAGGAAGTCCACCGTGCCCTGCATCTTGCCGGGCTCGGTATAGGCGGCGATGCTCTTGGTGTCGAGGGTGCTGACGTCCACGTTCATGCCGGCGCCCGGCTTGACGATGTTGATGATCACCAGGCCCACCACCAGCGCGACGCCGCTGACGATCTCGAAGTACAGCAGCGCCAGCCCGCCGGTCTTGCCGACCTTCTTCATGTCCTCCATCCCGGCGATACCCACCACGACCGTGCAGAAGATGATCGGTGCGATGATCATCTTGATCAGCTTGATAAAACCATCGCCCAGCGGCTTCATCGCCTCGCCGGTCTGCGGGTAGAAGTGGCCCAGGATGACGCCGATGACGATCGCGGTGATGACCTGGAAATAGAGGGATCTGTAGAACGGCTTCGGATGATTGTCTTTGTCCATGGTGGTCTCCTGTTTTTGGTTCGCGATCGCTGTCGGCGTTCAGATGCTAGATCCCTGCCGCCTGCGCCGTGGCGCGCTGGGAGCCGGCATCGACCGTCGCCACCGCCGTCATGTTGACGATGCGGCGAACGGTCGAGGATGAGGTCAGGATGTGCACGGGGCGCGCGGCGCCAAGCAGAATGCCGCCAACCGTGATGCCGCCGCCCGCCGCGATGCGCATCAGGTTGTAGGAGATATTGGCGGCGTCGACGTTGGGCATCACCAGCACGTTGGCTTCCGTGACCAGGCCGGAGTCGGGGAACTCTTGGTCCAGGATGGGCTTGGACAGCGCCGCATCGCCGCGCATCTCGCCTTCCATGGCCAGCGACGGGGCGCGCGATTTCGCCAGCGCCAGCGCCTCGCGCATCTTCACCGCGGCCGGGGCGGTGGAGCCGCCGAAGTTGGAGTGCGAGAGCAAGGCCACGCTCGGCGTGATGCCGAAGCGGCGGACGGCTTCGGCGGCCAGCAGCGCGATGTCGGCGATCTGTTGCGCCGTCGGGTCGAGGTTCACGTGCGTGTCGCAAATGAACAGCTGGCGGCCGGGCAGCATCAACATCTGCATGGCGGCAAGCGTCTCGCTGCCGGGCTTCAGCCCGATCGTGTCCCGCACATAAGCCAGGTGGTCCTGGAAACGGCCCACGGTGCCGCACAGCATCGCGTCGGCCTGGCCTTGCCGAACCAGCATGGCGCCCAGCAGCGTACCGCGGCTGCGCACCTCCGCCTGTGCCAGCGCGCGCGAGACGCCGTCGCGGCGGCTAATCTGATAGTACGCCTCGGCAGCGTCGCGGTAGACGGCAGGATCGAGCGGATCGATGCATTCGCAATCCTCGCCCGGTTGCAAGCGCAGGCCGAATTGCGCGATGAGCTGGACAATCACGTCGGGACGGCCCACCAGCATCGGGCGCGCGATGCCCTCGTCGATGACCACCTGCGCGGCGCGCAGCACGCGCTCGTCCTCGCCTTCCGCGTAAATCACCCGCTTCGGCGCGCGCTTGGCGGCGGCGAATACCGGCTGCATGGCGCTGCGCGACTGGTAGACGAACTGGCCGAGCCGCTGGCGATACGCCTCCATGTCCGCGATCGGGCGCGTGGCCACGCCGCTGTCCATTGCCGCCTGGGCGACGGCGGGCGCGACGGCTTCGATCAGGCGAGGGTCGAACGGCTTGGGAATCAGGTATTCGGCACCGAAGCGCAGGCCGACCGCGCCGTACGCCTGGGCCACCACCTCCGGAATCTCCGCATGGGCGAGTTCGGCAATGGCGCGCACGGCGGCCAGCTTCATCTCTTCATTGATGGTGGTGGCCCCGACGTCCAGTGCCCCGCGGAAGATGAACGGGAAACAGAGGACATTGTTGACCTGGTTCGGATAATCCGAGCGCCCGGTGCCAAGGATGGCATCGGGGCGCACGGCCAGCGCATCCTCCGGCGCGATCTCTGGCGTCGGGTTGGCCATGGCCAGGATGATCGGGTCGCGCGCCATGGTCTTGACCATCTCTGGCTTGAGCACGCCACCGGCCGACAGGCCGAGAAAGATGTCCGCGCCGCCGATGATGTCGGCCAGCGTGCGCGCGGAAGTGTCCTGCGCATAACGCGCCTTGTTCGGGTCCATCTGCTCCTTGCGGCCGAGATAGACCACGCCGTTGCTGTCGGAGACGAACACATTGCCCATGGGCAGGCCCAGGCTCACGATCAGGTCCAGGCAGGCGAGGGCGGCCGCGCCTGCGCCCGACGCTACCAGCTTGACCTCGCTGATATCCTTGCCGACATGCTTCAGCGCGTTGAGGATGGCGGCGGCGGCCACGATGGCGGTACCGTGCTGATCGTCATGGAAGACCGGGATCTTCATGCGCTCTCTCAGCTTCTTCTCGATATAGAAGCACTCGGGCGCCTTGATGTCCTCGAGGTTGATGCCGCCGAAGGTCGGCTCCATGCGGGCGATGGTTTCGATCAGCGCATCGGGGTCGTCTTCCGCCAGCTCGATGTCGAAGACATCGATGCCCGCGAACTTCTTGAACAGGCAACCTTTGCCCTCCATCACCGGCTTGCCGGCCAGCGGGCCGATGTTGCCCAGACCCAGCACCGCGGTGCCGTTGGTAATCACCGCGACGAGGTTGGCGCGCGACGTGAGGTTCATCGCCTCGGCCGGATCGCGCACGATCTCCATGCAGGCGTCGGCGACGCCGGGCGAGTAGGCCAGAGCGAGATCGCGCTGTGTGGCCATCGCCTTGGTGGGCGTCACGGAGATCTTGCCGGGCGTGGGATAGCGGTGGTAGTCGAGTGCGGCTTCGCGAAGGTTGTCGGTCATGGTTGTCTCTGTGGCTCGGTCGGGGCGCCGGAACGGCGGCAGACGTTCGTGCAATCTCTTGTGTGTGGCGGCACGACGCAAAGCGCTGCGTCGTGTGCCCGTGTCAATTTCCTTTTATTTCTTCTTCACCGGCGGCAGGTCGGTGCAATGGCCCTCAAACACCTCGGCGGCCATCCCGATCGATTCACCCAGCGTCGGGTGCGGGTGGATCGTCTTGCCGATATCGGCGGGCTCGCAGCCCATCTCCACGGCCAGGCAGATCTCGCTGATCAGGTCGCCCGCATGGGTGCCGACGATGCCACCGCCGATCACGCGATTCGTGGTGCTGTCGACGAGCAGCTTGGTGAAGCCCTCGTCGCGTCCGTTGGCAATGGCGCGCCCGGAGGCGGCCCACGGGAACACCGCCTTGCCGAACTGGATCCCTTCGGCCTTGCATTGCTCTTCGGTCTTGCCGGCCCAGGCCACTTCGGGGTCGGTGTAGGCAACCGACGGGATCTGGCGCGCGTCAAAGAAGGCGGGCTCGCCGTGCGCCGCCTCCGCCGCCACGTGCGCTTCGTGTACGGCTTTGTGCGCCAGCATCGGCTGGCCGACGATGTCGCCGATGGCGTGAATGTGCGAGACGTTGGTCCGCATCTGCTTGTCGACTTCGATGTAGCCACGCTCGGTGACGGCCACCCCGGCCTTCTCCGCGGCAATGGACTTGCCGTTGGGGCTGCGGCCCACGGCGACCAGCACCACGTCGTATACCTGCGGCGCGGGCGCCTCCTTACCCTCGAAGCTGACTTCGATGCCTGCCGGCGTGGCCTTGGCGCCAACCGTCTTGGTCTTCAGCATGACGTGGTCGAAGCGGTGAGCGTTTTTCTTCTCCCAGACCTTGACCAGGTCGCGGTCGGCACCCTGCATCAGGCCATCGAGCATTTCCACGACATCGATGCGGGTGCCCAGCGTGGAATACACCGTAGCCATTTCCAGGCCGATGATGCCGCCGCCCACCACCAGCATGCGCTTCGGGATCGACTTCAGCTGCAGCGCCCCGGTGGAGTCGACGACGCGTTCGTCGTCGGGCATGAACGGCAGCTTCACCGCCTGGCTGCCCGCAGCGATGATGGCCTTTGCAAACTTGACGACGCGCTTTGCGCCATCGGCTGCCACGACTTCGAGGTGATGTGGGTCGAGGAAGCTGCCCACGCCGGTGACCACCTCGACCTTGCGTGCCTTGGCCATGCCGGCCAGGCCGCCCGTGAGCTTCTTGATAACGCTGTCCTTGAACGCGCGCAACTTGTCCAGGTCGACCTCGGGCGCACCGTACTTGATGCCGTGGTCGGGCAGATGCGCAACCTCATCCATCACCGAGGCTGTGTGCAGCAGCGCCTTGGAGGGAATACAGCCGACGTTGAGACAGACGCCACCGAGCGTCTCGTAGCGCTCGACCAGCACCGTTTTCAAGCCCAGGTCGGCGCTGCGAAACGCGGCCGAGTAGCCACCGGGGCCGGCGCCTAGCACCAGCATCTCGCATTCCAGGTCTGCCGTGCCGCTATAGCTCGCGGCGTTAGGCACCGGCACGGAGGGCGCAGCCTTCGGCGGTGCGGCAGTCGGCGCCGCGCCGGCCGCCACACCCGTGGCCTCTACTATCAGGATCACCGAGCCTTCGCTGACCTTGTCGTTGACCTTGACCAGGATCTCTTTCACCACGCCGGCATGCGAGGAGGGGATCTCCATCGATGCCTTGTCGGATTCGACGGCAATCAGGCTGGTGTCCACGGCGATGGTCTCGCCGGGCCGGACCATGACCTCGATCACCGTGACGTCCTTGAACTCGCCGATATCCGGCACCTTGACTTCGACACGTTGGGTCATTGCAGCGCGCCCCTCAGAACAGCACACGCCGCAGATCGGCGAGCAGGTTGGCAAAATAGACGTTGAAGCGGGCAGCCGCGGCCCCGTCGATGACGCGGTGGTCCCATGACAACGACAGCGGCAGGGTCAGGCGCGAGGCCCAGTTCTTGCCATCGCCGGAGTGCTGCTTCCAGAAGCTCTTGCAGACACCCATGATGGCAACCTCGGGTGCGTTGATGATGGGCGTGAAGTTGATCCCGCCGATGCCGCCGAGCGAGCTGATCGTGAAGGTGCCGCCCGACATCTGGTCGGGCTTGAGCTTGCCTTCCCGCGCCAGCTTGGCCAGTTCGCCCATCTCCCGCGCGATGTCGGGGATGGACTTCTTGTCGACGTCGCGGATCACCGGCACCATCAGGCCGTTGGGCGTGTCGGCGGCAAAGCCGATGTGGTAGTACTGCTTGAGCACCAGGGTGTCGCCGTCCAGACTCGCGTTGAATTCCGGGAATTTCCTGAGCGTGGCCACCGCTGCCTTCATCATGAAAGGCAGCATGCTGATCTTGATGCCGCTCTTTTCCAGCTCCTTGTTCATCTGCACGCGGAACTGCTCGAGATCGGTGATATCCGCCTCGTCATGCGTGGTGACGTGCGGGATCACGACCCAGTTGCGGTGCAGGTTGGCGCCGGAAATCTTCTTGATGCGGCTAAGTTCCCTCCGCTCGACCGGGCCGAACCTGGCAAAGTCCACCTTGGGCCACGGCAGCAGGTCCAGGCCCGCGCCGCCACCAGCGGGCGCGGCGGCAGGCCTGGCGGCGGGCGTTATGGCGCCTCCCGAGCGGGCGAACGCCTCGACATCGGCTCGCAGGATGCGGCCATGCTCGCCACTGCCGCGCACCTTGCCCAGGCCCACGCCGGTCTCCCGGGCGAGCTTGCGCACCGCCGGTCCGGCGTAGGCGAGCGCGAAAGCGGGTTCGTCCACGCCACTCGAAGCTGGCGTAATGGGCGCAGGCGTCGCCGCGAGGACCGGAGCCGGCGCCGCGGATGCCACCGCCGGTGCGTCGCCGGTAGCCAGTGCCATGATGATGCTGCCTTCGCTGACGGTGTCGCCCACCTTGACGTGGATCTCCCTGACCACGCCGCCCAGCGGAGCCGGCACGTCCATGGTGGCCTTGTCGGACTCCAGCGACACCAGCGGATCCTCCGCCTTCACCGTGTCGCCGACCTTGACGAAGACTTCGATCACCGGCACATCCTTGTAGTCGCCGATGTCGGGGATGCGCACTTCGGCCAGCCCCGCAGGCGCGCTGAGCGGCGAGGGCGGCGCGCTTACGCTGGGCTTGGCGGTGCCGGCCGGCACCGCCAAGCCCATGCCCTCGAACTGCATCAGCAGGCTGCCCTCGCTGACGGCATCGCCCAGCTTGACGTGGATCTGCCTGACCACGCCGCCTTGCGGGGCCGGCACGTCCATGGTGGCCTTGTCGGATTCCAGCGAAACGAGCGGGTCCTCGGGCTTGACCAGGTCGCCCACCTTGACGAACAACTCGATCACCGGCACGTCCTTGAAATCGCCGATGTCGGGCACCTTGATATCAATGGCTTGGTTCATAGTCTTCAATCCTTGGCGTGTCAGACCGTCCACGGCGCTGCGCGCTCGGTGTCCACCGCATACTTGGCAATGGCCTCGGCCACCACCGCCGGCTTGATCGCGCCGTCATCGCTCAGCGCCTTGAGCGCGGCGATGGCAACGTGGTAGCGGTCGACCTCGAAGAAGCTGCGCAGCCTGGCGCGGTAGTCGCTGCGGCCAAAGCCGTCGGTACCCAGCACGACGTAGCGCCGTCCCGCGGCCTGCACGTATTCGCGTACCTGGTCGGCGTAGTTGCGCATGTAGTCGGTGGAGGCGATCACCGGGCCTTCATGGCCTTCCAGGCTGGACTCGACCCAGCTCTTGCGCCGGGGCTCGGTGGGGTGCAGCAGGTTCCAGCGCTCGGCGGCCATGCCGTCGCGGCGCAGCTCGTTGTAGCTGGTGGCGCTCCAGATGTCGGCGGTGACGTTGAAGTCCGCCTTCAGCAGCTCGGCGGCGGCGATGACCTCGCGCAGGATGGTGCCGCAGCCCATGAGCTGCACGCGCAGCCCGCCCTTGCCGGCCTTGCCGCCGTCCTTGAGCTTGTAGAGGCCCTTGAGGATGCCGGCCTCCGCGCCTTCGCCCGCGTCCGCGAGGCCGGGGTGCGGGTAGTTCTCGTTCATCAGGGTGATGTAGTAGTACACATCCTCCTGGTCCTGGTACATCCGGCGCATGCCGTCGCGCACGATGGTCACCACCTCGTAGGCGAAGGTGGGATCGTAGGAAACGCAGTTTGGGATGGTGCCGGCGATGATGTGGCTGTGGCCGTCCTCGTGCTGCAGGCCTTCCCCGTTGAGCGTGGTGCGCCCGGCGGTGCCGCCGAGCAGGAAGCCGCGTGCTCGGATGTCGCCCGCCAGCCAGGCCAGGTCGCCGACCCGCTGGAGCCCGAACATCGAGTAGTAGATGTAGAACGGGATCATCGGCACGTTGCTCGTGCTGTACGAAGTCGCAGCAACAATCCAGCTCGACATCGCGCCGCCCTCGTTGATCCCCTCCTGCAGCACCTGGCCGTCCTTGGACTCCCGGTAGTACATGAGCTGATCGGCGTCCTGCGGCTTGTAGAGCTGCCCGACCGATGAGTAGATGCCTAGCTGGCGGAACATGCCCTCCATGCCGAAGGTGCGCGATTCGTCGGGCACGATGGGCACCACATGCTTGCCGATGGCCTTGTCGCGCACCAGGGTCCCCAGCATCTGCACGAAGGCCATGGTGGTGGAGATCTCGCGCTCGCCGGTGCTGTCGAGCAGGCGCTGGAACGTGGACAGCGGCGGAATTTCCAGCGCATGCGACTTGCTGCGGCGGGCCGGCAGGTAGCCGCCCAGCGCCGCGCGCCGCGCGCGCAGGTACTGCATCTCGGGGCTGTCCTCGGGCGGCTTGATAAAGGGGATGTCGGCCAGTTGCGCGTCGCTGACCGGAATCTGGAAGCGGTCGCGGAAACCGCGCAACGCGTCCTGGGTCATCTTCTTGGCCTGGTGGGCGATCATCTGGCCTTCGCCGGATTCGCCCATGCCATAGCCCTTGACCGTCTTGGCCAGGATCAGCGTGGGCTCCCCGGTGTGCTTCACGGCGGCAGCGTAAGCCGCGAACACCTTCTCGGGATCATGGCCGCCGCGCGTCAGGCCCCAGATCTCGTCGTCGCTCATGTCGGCGACCAGCGCCTTGAGTTCTTCGTACTTGCCGAAGAAGTGCTCGCGTACATAAGCGCCGCTCTTGCTCTTGAAATCCTGGTATTCGCCGTCGACGCATTCCTCCATGCGCTTTAGCAGCAGGCCGCTCTTGTCCCTGGCAAGCAGCTTGTCCCAGCCGCCGCCCCAGACCACCTTGATCACGTTCCAGCCGGCGCCGCGGAAGACGGATTCCAGTTCCTGGATGATCTTGCCGTTGCCGCGCACCGGGCCGTCCAGCCGCTGCAGGTTGCAGTTGATGACGAAGATCAGATTGTCGAGCCGCTCGCGGCCGGCCAGCGAGATTGCGCCCAGGGATTCGGGCTCGTCCATCTCGCCGTCGCCCATGAAGGCCCAGACCTTGCGCGCCGAGGTGTCCGCCAGCCCTCGGCCTTGCAGGTACTTGAGGAAACGCGCCTGGTAGATCGACATCAGTGGGCCCAGCCCCATCGACACGGTGGGGAACTGCCAGAAGTCCGGCATCAGCCAGGGGTGGGGGTAGGAGGAAAGCCCGGTGCCGCCGGTTTCCTGCCGGTACCCGAGCAACTGCTGCTCCGTGAGCCGGCCTTCGACAAAGGCGCGCGCGTAGATGCCCGGTGCGCTGTGGCCCTGGATGTACAGCAGGTCACCGCCGTGCTGGTCGGTGGGCGCGTGCCAGAAGTGGCCGAAACCGATGTCGTAGAGCGTCGCCGCCGACTGGAAGCTCGCGATGTGGCCACCGAGTTCCGACGACTCCTTGTTGGCGCGCAGGATGATGGCCATCGCGTTCCAGCGGATGATCGAGCGCAGGCGATGCTCGATGGCGCGGTCGCCGGTCGATTGCGCTTCGTCCTTGGGGGCGATGGTGTTCCGGTAGCCCGTGGTCAGCGAGCGCGGCACATAGAGGCCGTCGCGCCGCGCTTCATCGACCAGCGCATTGACCAGTTGGTTGGCCCGCTCGGTGCCGCGATGCTGCGTGACCGCCTGCAGGGACTCCAGCCATTCGGCGGTCTCGACAGGATCGAGATCGCCCGCTTCTCGTGCGCTCATATTGTCTCCACGTGTTTTGTTTTGAGGTGCGTCAGATGATGCTGCGGCAGAGGGATATAGCAATCGCCGTGCCATTGCCGGGATGGCCGCGGACGGATCGCAAGTCGTTGATTAAACGGGAAACTGTTTGTGCCGGCCGGGCGGCCCGGTTGTGATTCCATATTGCGGCGCCTGGATCGTTATGAGATTTCATGTGAGGGCATCAGGGATTACCCCAGTCTGCGCGGGGGCCAGTTGCTCCGGGCTGCCGCGCGGGTGCTTCGGCGATGTCTTCGGTGTCTTCGGTGTCCGGCAACTGCGTCGGGCTCAGTTCGCCTTCCCATTTGGCGACCACTGCCGTGGCGATGCTGTTGCCGATGACGTTGGTCGCGGTCCGGCCCATGTCGAGGAACTGGTCGATGCCCAGGATCAGCAGCAGGCCGGCTTCGGGCAGGTTGAACATCGGCAGGGTGGCCGCCACCACCACGATGGAGGCGCGGGGCACGCCGGCGATGCCCTTGCTGGTGACCATCAGGACCAGCAACATGGTGATCTGCTGCGTCAGGCTGAGTTCGATGTTGTAGGCCTGCGCGATGAACAACGCGGCGAAGGCCTGGTACATCATCGAGCCATCGAGGTTGAACGAGTAGCCCAGCGGCAGCACGAAGCCGGTCACCTTGTCGGGGACGCCGAACTTCTCCATCTGCTCCATGGTCTTCGGATAGGCGGCCTCGCTGCTGGCGGTGGAGAAGGCGAGGATGGTCGGCTCGCGGATCAGCTTGAGCAGGGTGAAGACCCGCCCGCCGAGGAACAGGTAGCCCGCGCCCGTCAGCACCAGCCACAGTACAACCAGTCCCAGGTAGAAACCGCCGATAAACTTGCCGTAGGTGAACAGCACGCCAATACCCTGTACGGTAATGGCGGCGGCGACGGCGGCAAAGACGCCGAGCGGCGCAAAGCGCATCACGAAGTCCGTGACGCGCAGCATGATCGCCACCAGTTCCTCGATCGACGCGACCAGGTGATGCCCCACCTTGCCCTTGAACGATGCAATGGCGAAGCCGAAGAACAGCGAGAACACCAGGATCTGCAGGATCTCGTTCTGCGCCATGGCTTCGAACACGCTCTTGGGAAACACGTGCGTAATGAAGTCCTTCAGGTTCAGCGACGAAGTCTTGAGATTGGTGGCGGTGCCGATCTCCGGCAATGGCAGGTTCAGCGCATGGCCGGGCTGCAGCAGGTTCACAAAGAGCATGCCGAGCAGCAGCGAGATCAGCGATGCGGTGATGAACCAGCCCAAAGCCTTGATGCCGATGCGGCCCACCGCGCTCGCGTCCTTCATGCCGGCGATGCCCGCCACCAGCGTGCCGAATACCAGCGGCGCGATGATCATCTTGATCATGCGCAGGAAGATGTCGGTGACGATCGAAAAGTAGCCGGCAATCTCTTTCGCCATCCCCGCATTGGGCGCGAGGGTGTTGCAGAGATAGCCGGTCCCGATGCCCAGGACCATGGCGACCATGATCTGGGTGGTTAACTTGTTGGCTTTCATGTTGCGGTGTCTCCGGGGATTGCGGCAGATCGTTGTCTGGCCGTCGATTTGCGGGGCGGGGGCCCGCTGCTTCTTGCGGCGCTGGGGACGCCGTGACTCAGTTCACCGGGCGCGCGGCGCCAGGCTCAGCGGAGTGGGCTGCGTCAGCACTTCCGGCCGCAGGATCTGGTCGAGTTCCTCCCTGGACAGCAGCCCCTTTTGCAGCACGATCTCGTACACGCTGCCGCCGGTGGCGTGGGCCTCTTGCGCTACCGCCGTGGCGTTGGCGTAGCCGATATACGGGTTCAGGGCGGTGACGATGCCGATGGAGTTTTCCACCGTGGCGCGCAGGCGTTCCTCGTTGGCGGTGATGCCATTGACGCAACGCTCGGCCAGTGTCAGGCAGCCATTGCGCAGATGGCTGACGCTCTTGAACAGGCTGTGCGCAATGATCGGCTCGAAGGCATTCAGTTGCAGTTGCCCGGCTTCGGCGGCGAAGCTGACGGTGATGTCGTTGCCGATGACCTCGAATGCGATCTGGTTGACCACCTCGGGGATCACGGGATTCACCTTGCCGGGCATGATGCTCGATCCGGCCTGCATGGGCGGCAGGTTGATCTCGCCCAGGCCGGCGCGCGGGCCGCTGGAGAGCAGGCGCAGGTCGTTGCAGGTCTTGGAGAGCTTGACCGCCACGCGCTTGAGGACGCCCGACAACTGCACGAAGGCGCCGCAGTCCTGCGTGGCCTCGATCAGGTTCGGCGCGGTCATCAGCGGAATGCCGGTGATCTCCTTCAGGCGCTTCAGGATCAGCGGTGCATAGTCCGGGTGCGCGGTAATGCCGGTGCCGATCGCAGTGGCGCCCATATTGATCTCGCAGATCAGCAGCGCCGCTTCGCGCAGCCGCTGCTCGTCCTCGCCGAGCATCACGGCATAGGTGCTGAACTCCTGCCCCAGCGTCATCGGCACGGCATCCTGCAACTGGGTGCGGCCCATCTTCAGCACATGCTTGAATTCCTCGGCCTTGCGCTCGAACGCCCGCCGCAACACCGACATGGCGTCCACCAGCCCGAGGATGCCGAACCAGGTTGCGACCTTGAGGGCCGTCGGGTAGACGTCGTTGGTGCTCTGGCCGATATTGACCTGCTCGTTCGGATGCAGGTACTGGTATTCGCCTTTTTTGTGGCCCAGCAGCTCCAGCGCGCGGTTGGCGATCACCTCGTTCGCGTTCATGTTCGTCGAGGTGCCGGCACCGCCCTGGATCACGTCGACGACGAATTGGTCGTGCAACTTGCCGCCGAGCAACTCCGCGCAGGCCTTGACGATGGCATCGCAACGGGTTTCATCGAGCAGGCCGAGTTCATGGTTTGCCAATGCGGCTGCTTGCTTGATATAAGCCAGGGCCTTGATCAGATCCGGATAGATAGAGATGGGAGTGCCCGTGATCGGAAAATTTTCCACTGCACGCAGCGTGTGCACACCGTAATAGACATCGGCCGGGACTTCGCGATCGCCCAGCAGGTCATGTTCGGTTCTAAAAGATCCATTCGTCATCGGTGTGCTCCTCGCAGGTTTTGATGAATGAGAGGAGTGCAAGCTTATGGAAGCCACCGGCGCGTTGCGACCTTGATGCGAATTTGTCATGACGCGCATTGAGATATGCATGCCGGCGATGCTGCGCCATTAGCGGTGCCTGCTGGTTCTACGAGACAACCCGGATGCACGTGGAGGGATGTTGCAAATTTGGAATACGGCGCCGCGAAATTTGCATCACGGTATCGGGGTTCCACCAATTATTCCGTGATCGCCTTGCCGTATGATGTGACTCAGACCTTTCGCCTTCCACCCCGATGCCGAGTAGATTCCATCATGGAAACCAAGTGGCTTGAAGACTTCCTGTGCTTGGCGGAAACGCGGAGCTTTTCACGCGCGGCAGGCGACCGCCATATCACCCAGTCAGCGTTCAGCCGCCGCATCATGGCGCTTGAAGAGTGGCTGGGTGTCAGCCTGGTCGATCGCAGCGTGCATCCGGCAACCTTGACGACCGCCGGCTGGCTGTTCCGCCGCCTGGCGGCCGACCTGCTGCGTGACGCCTATGCGGCACGCGCACTGCTGAGCAGCCGGCAGCCCCTTGCCGAGAGCGACAAGGTCATCCGGTTTTCGGTGGCGCACACGCTGGTGTTCACTTTTTTTCCGGCCTGGCTCAAGTACCTGCACCGCAGTTTCGGGGCGCTGAGTGCCTGCGTGCATGCAGTGAATGTGCCCGAAGGCGTCCAGCAACTGGTCGACGACGATTGCGACATCCTGCTGGGCTACCACCATCAGCAGTTGCCGATCCTGCTGGACCCTAACGGCTTCCCGTTCCTGAAGCTGGGCGTTGAGCGCATCCAGCCGTACTCGGCGCCGGATAAGGACGGGCAGCCGATTTTCCGCCTGCCCGGCACGAGCGCCAGACCGTTGCCGTTCATGGCCTATTCATCCGGTGCCTTCCTGGGCAATGTGGTGGAGATGATCCTGCTCAATTCACCGGAGCCTTACGGGCTGCAACGGTGCTTCGAGACGCACATGTCGGAGGCCTTGAAGGCCATGGTCGTGGCCGGGCATGGCGTCGGCTGGTTGCCGGAGAGCTGCGTCAGCGACGAGGTGAGAGAGGGGCGGCTGGTGCTGGCCGGCCCGGGGGCGTGGTCGACGAGCCTGGATATCCGGCTGTATCGTTCGGCGACCAATCCGAAGCCCCTGGTCGATGAACTTTGGGCCTTTATCAGCCATGTACCGGACGCGCAAGCGATGGGACGCCTGGCGGAATCGAGCGACTGCGGCTTGTAGGGCAGGATGGGAAAGGGCCAGGCACGACACCGTCGTACCCGGCCCCGTCCGCGCTCAACTCAATACTTCCACAGGATCTTCTGCAGTTCCTGGGTGTCGTTGGTCTTGGTCAGCGCCAACGCCATCAGGATGCGCGCCTTCTGCGGCAGTTGGTCGTCGGTCACCAGCCAGTTGTACTTGTCGTCCGGCTGCTCGGCGTTGCGGATCACGGCGCCGCTGCCGGTGCGCGAGGCGCGCACGATCTGCACGCCCTTGGCGCGTGCCGCCTTGAGCGGCTCGACCATGTAGTCGCCCACGCTGCCGTTGCCGGTGGCGGCATAGACGATGGCCTTGGCACCGTTCTTCACGGCGGCATCCACGCTGCCCGGGTTGACGTTGCCGTAGGCGTACACCACGGCGACTTCCGGCAGCTTGTCGAGCTTGTCGATGTCCCATTCGGTCTGCAGGGTGTGCGGACGCGCGGGCAGGCGGAAGTAGAGCGTGCGGCCTT
>NZ_JBFTOX010000072.1:0-43614 GCF_056398185.1 Cupriavidus sp. 05L310 | reverse complement strand
GCCGCTGATCGTGAAGGAAATCTTCCACATCATCAACGACCTGCGCAAGACCGGTGTGGCGACACTGCTGATCGAGCAGAACGCACGCGCGGCGCTGCAGGTGGCGGACTATGGGTATGTGATCGAGACGGGGGACATGGCGATGGAGGTGGCCTGACGACGCAAATGCCGACAACACGAGTTTGCCAATGACTATCTGGACCGTACCCGACTGGACCACCTACGCAAATGAGAAGGCGCACGGCACATTGAATGCCGCGCTGGGAATCGAACAGACCGAACTGGGGCCCGACTACGTGAAGGCGCGCATGCCGGTGGATCACCGGACCTTCCAGCCGGCAGGAGTTCTGCATGGCGGCGCGTCCGTGGTGCTCGCGGAAACGCTGGCGTCATGGGCCGGGAGCTTTGCGGTGGACCGCAACCGCTTTCACTGCGTGGGGCAGGAGATCAATGCGAACCACGTCAGGCCGGTCAGCGCCGGCTTTGTGGAGGCTGTGGCGATGCCCGAGGCTCTCGGCCGGAGATCTCATGTATGGAGCGTCCGCTTCTACGATGCGCAACGCAAGCTGGCCTGCGTGTCACGCGTCACGCCCGCGGTACTGGAGCGGCCGTCTGAATACCAAGCGCGACGGCCTGCCCAGGGCACGGGGCGGCGCGGGATCGCCGGGTGCGCTCAATGCAAGCGCGTCCCCGCCGCCAGCAGCCGCTCCAGACCCTGCGCCAGCGTCATCCCCAGCGCCCGTCCCCAACCGTGGATGTCGAGCACGTGCCGGCGATAGACGGCATGGTGGAGCAGGGCGGCGAGCCTGCCCTCGATATGCCAGCCGTTGTCCTTGCCTGGCGTAGCGCTCAGGTTGGCGATGGCACTGCTGCCCGCCAGGGAGACCAGGGAACCATAGTCGCGATACCTGAACCCCGGCGGCTGCTTGCCTGCCAGGCGCCGTGGCAAGGCCTCCGAGAGATATAGCGCTTGCTGGTAAGCAACCTGCGCGCGGGTCGGGAGTTCCGCATCGAGGTCCTGCGGCCGGCAGCTGGCGCAGTCGCCGATGGCGTAGATATGCTCGTCATCGATGCTTTGCAGTGTCGGCAACACGCGAATCTGCCCTTTGGCATTCACCGGAAGCTGGAAGGTGCCCAGCAGGGCAGGCGCCGTGATGCCGGCCGCCCACACCACCACATCCGCCTGCATCGGCGCCTGGCCGGCAATGGTCAGGCCGTTTTCGCTGACGGACGTCACCCGTGCGCTGCATTGGACGCCGATATGCAGGCGCGCAAGCTGCTCGCCGACGCGCGCCGCGAGCCGGGCGCCCATGCCAGGGACGACCGCGGCGGACGCTTCAATGACGCAAATATCCACGCCGGTCACCGGGTCCAGCCGGTGTATGCCATAGCGATTCAGCACGCTAGAGGTCCGGCGCAACTGCGCGGCGAGCTGCACGCCGGTCGCACCTGCGCCGACGATGGCCACGCGGACCTTTGCCGGCGATGCCTGCCGCTCGACATCGGCCTGGGCAGTCCTGCGGCGCAGGGCGGTGAACACGCGGTCCCGCACCTGTTCCGCGCTGGCGACGCTGTCCAGCGTCAAGGCGTGCTCGCGCGCACCGGGCACGCCAAAGTACTGGGTGACACCGCCGACGGCAAGAACCAGCTTGTCGTAAGCAATGGACCGGACCTGGTCGCCTTCGCCGTGGCATGTGCCGGCAATCGCCACGGAGACGGTCCGGTTGATGCGATCCGCCGCGAGCAGCTCGCCTTGCACAAAGCGAAAATGATGGCGCTCGGCCTGCAAGGCGAACGAAGTATGGTGAACGACGGGCTCGATCCGGCCCGCGGCCACTTCATGGAGCAGAGGCTTCCACAGATGCGTGGGGCTGCGATCGATCAGGATGATCTCGGCGAGACCGCGCCTGCCAAGGCGCCGGCCCAGGCGAGTGGCCACCTGCAGGCCCGCGGCGCCGCCGCCGACGATAACGATTCTTCTCATGGGAACCTCCGCGATGTGTGTCTGATGCGTGGGTGGCGCCACGGTGGGCGCATCAGTTCGTCACAGGCTCGGCCATGGCGCGGCTTGCGCTGTGGCCACGATGCTGGCCGGCCACGATCGACTCCAGTACGTGGAAGTCCGGCCAGGCCGCCTGCGCTGTGCCCGAAAGCGTTACCGATACATCCGCATGGCGCGGCGTATCGCTGCCCTGCGGCAGTACAGCGGCTGTATGCATGCCGATGCCGCTTGCGGCGCGCAGGCTGCCTTGCGTGGCGCCAACCAGCAAGGCCCGGTGCGCCGGCGCCTCGGCGGTGCGCAGCACCAGGCGGTAGAGATCGGCCTCGGTCTCGCGGGCGGATAGCGCGTCCGCCGTGGCGACCACGGCAAAGCGATCGGTCCAGTCCGGCCCGATGGCGCCATCGAGCAATGCGCACAGCATGCGCGACGAGACCGGGGCGGCCAGCGCCAGGCGCGCACCGCCTGACTCGGCGCTGCGCATGAGTGCCAGGGCCTGGGGGCGGACGGGGATCGCCTGCTGGCCGCAAGCCGTGACGAAAGCGTCTTCGTGCGCGCGGAGAGTGCCGCGTTCCCGCGGTGCCAGATCGATGCCGGCCCGGCGCAGTTCGTCAGTCCGGATAAGCACATCGTCCAGGGTAAGCACCAGCAATTCAAGCGACATTCTCCGTCTCCATTAGCACCGCGTTGCGACACGCGGAGGTGATTGCGTTTCCGATCCAGGCACTATAAGGTAGGCCCTTCATATTGAAAAATTGGTTTATAAAACCGACTGATAGGTTTTCTACTATGAATCGCACCACCACCTTCCGCCAGCTGAACGCCATCGATGCGATCGCCCGCCTGGGCGGTGTTTCCCGCGCGGCGGAGGAGCTGCATATCACCCAGCCAACGGTGTCGCTGCAACTGAAGCTGCTGGAGGAAGCGATCGGGGCGCCACTGGTGCAGCGCGCGGGCAGGGGCACGCAGCTCACGCCGGCGGGCGAGGTGATGGCGGGCTACGCCGGGCAGATCCTGCGGCTCTGGCGCGATGCCACCGAAGAAGTCGCGGCGCTCAAGGGCAACCTGGCGGGAACGCTCCGGGTCGGCGCCATCACGACGGCGGAGTATTTGCTGCCGTCGATGCTGGTGGCATTCACGGCGGACCGGCCGGAGGTCAAGATCAAGCTTCACGTGGGCAACCGCGAGGAGATTGTCCGGATGCTGGCCATGCATGAGATCGATCTGGCCATCATTGGCCGGCCACCCACGGATATGCGCACCCAGGCGACGTCGTTCGCCAAGCACCCCATGGCGTTTATCGCGGCGCCGGACCATCCATTGATGACGCGCCGCCATCTGACGCTGCAAGACCTGGTGGAGGCGAACCTGCTGGTGCGCGAGCGCGGCTCGGGCACGCGCAATACCGTGGAGCGGCTGTTCAGGGAGGCTGGCCTGCGGCTGCCGCTGGGTTCCGAGCTGTCCAGCAACGCGGCGATCAAGCGGATGGTGTCCGCCGGGCTGGGCGTGGCGTTTCTCTCGCTGCACGCCTGCACCCTGGAGTTCCAGGCCGGGCTGATCGGGCTGCTGCCGCTGCAGGGCAATCCCATCGAGCGCGACTGGTACGTGCTGAACTTGCCGGGCGTGCGCCTGCCGCGCGTGGCGGTGGCCTTCCGTGCCTATCTGGTGGAGCAGGGCCAGGCGGAAATCAACCGGCAGCTGGAGTCCTTCGACGTGATATTGCGCCGGCTGCATGCCCGTGCGCGGCGTTTGCGCAAGGCAAAGCCCGATGCGGCGGAGCATTCATGAAGACGAGGCCGGATCGCTGGGAGGCGTTCGTCCCCGGTTGCCCGGCCGTCCGGTTCTAGCTGAGGGCCGTATCGCCGCTGGCCTGCGCCCATTCCCGGAACCTGGCATCGCGCGCCAGCAGCCTGCGCGCGGTGTTGTAGTCCGGCGGATCCACCCGCGTGCCTCCGGCGGGTTTGCCGTCACGGGCCGCCTCGTATCTGCCGATCATGTCCTGCGCTTGCGCGACCTGCTGCGCGGAGGGCGTGAAGGCCGCGTGGATGGCGGCGACCTGATGCGGATACACCGTGCATTTCGCTTTCAGTCCGATCCGGCGTGCCCAGGCCAGGTCGGCCGCCAGCGCCGTTGCGTCCTGGTAATTGAACGGGCAGTCGACCGGCACGCAGCCCGCCGCGATGCATTCGACCAGGAAGCGCGCGCGCACAGGGTGCAGCTCGATGCCATCCGGCCCGCGCACCGCGTCCAGATCCGCGCTCAGGTCTTCGGCCGCCAGCAGGCAGGCACTGACGCGCGTACTGGCCGACAGGATGGCGGCGGTGGCGACGATGCCGCGCGCGGACTCCAGCGTCGGCACGATTTCGGTTTGCCGGGGCGCCAGGCCGAACTCGCGCTCCAGCGCGGTGATTTGCTGGTCGAGCGCCTGGATTTGCGCGGCCGTTTCGGTGTGCGGCAGGAAGATGGCCGCGGGCGCGCCCGGCATGACGCCGCGAAGATCGTCCAGTCCGTCGCCATCCAGCTTGTTGATGCGCACGGCGCCGACAATGCCGCGCGCCCGGCATTCAGCCATCAGCGTGACAATCCGCGCGCGCGCGGCGGGGCGGTCTGCGGGACTGGTGAACTCTTCCAGGTCGGCGACGATGACATCCGGGCCGCTTTCAAGCGCCGCCTGCTGGCGGACGGTGTCCAGTCCTGGCGCGAACATCCAGCTGCGCCGGAGCGCTGGCGGGCGTCTTGAGGCGTGTCGGGGCTGCGTGTTCATCGCATATCTCTCATAGGGGGCCAGTGAGGCAAGGCAATCGATCCGGCTGGCGTCCGGCGCCCTGGAACAGCACCGAGGCAACCGGCTCGCCCGCTTGCAGGCGGGCGAGGATGGCCGGCTCGGCCTCGTCGGAAGCCAGCGCCCGGGCAATGACGCCAGCCGCGGCATCCGCCGACAGGAACAGCACGCCGTTGTCGTCGGCCAGCACGATGTCCCCCGGATTGACGGTGACGCCGCCGCAGATCACCGGCTCGTTGACGGCGCTGCCGCCTTCGTCGATCCGTTTGGTGGTGAGGACGCTGGTGCCGCGTGCAAACACCGGTATCCCCATGGCGCGCAGTTCCAGGATGTCCGTGACCACGCCGTCGACGATGATCCCTTTTGCGCCCGCGCACAAGGCAGCGGTGCCGGTGACGGCACCGACAGGCGCGTGGGCGTGGTCACCGCAGGCATCGATGACCAGCACATCGCCGGCGGTGAGGCAGGCCAGCGCGCGGTTCACCGCAATGGCGTTGGGCGTGGCCAGCCGCAGCGTGAGGGCGCGGCCGGCCACCTTGACGTTGGGGACGAGCGCGCGAATGCCGTGGCTGGCGAAGCCGTCCTCGAGAAAGTGCCCGAGCGTGGGGAAACTCACGCGTTCCAGCTGGCTCAGCAGGGTGGGGTCGATGTTCGTTTGCATGATCGGTATCAGGTATGACGACGTCGTCCCGGGCCGGCAGCAGGCATCAAGGCCGCAACCCGGGACGACGATCTGGCAGTGGCGCGGTATCCGCGGCTCAGGACAGCGAAGCCGTGGCGTTGCCCGCGGCGCTTGCCGCCGGCGCATCCTTGCGCAGGGTTTCTGCCAGCAGCAACAGCGCAACGGCGGAAATCAGCGCGGACCCGATCATGTACCAGGCCACCGACGAACCGCGGCCCGTGGCGGACAGCAGCGCGGTCGTGATGATCGGCGTGGCCGCGCTGCCCAGCAGCCCGGACAGCATGTAGCTGATCGACAGGCCCGAGTAGCGCACCTTGGTGCCGAACAGCTCGGCCAGGAAGGTGGCGATGGGACCGTAGTTTGCCGCGAAGGCGCTCATCATCAGCAGGTAGCCGAGCAGGGCAAAGGCAAACACCTTGGTGTCGAGCAGCCAGAACAGCGGGAAGGCGAGCAGCGCCTCGGCAAGGATCCCGCCGATGATCACCGGCTTGCGGCCGATCTTGTCGGACAGCAGCCCGAACAGCGGCAGCAGCACCACGCACAGCGCGCAGGCGATCAGCGCGATCGACAGCATCTGGTTGCGCGAGAAGCCCAGCGTCTGGGTGCCGTAGGTCAGGCCGAACGCCACGATCAGGTTGAAGGCAGTGCCGGTCGACATCGTCGCGATGCCGCCCAGCAGGACCTGCTTCCAGGATTTGGTCAGCACTTCCGCCAGGGGAATCTTGACCTGCGCGGCACTGGCCTTGACCTTGCTGAACGACGGCGTTTCCGACGTGTTCAGGCGAATATACATGCCCACGCCGACCAGCAATACGCTGGCCAGGAACGGAATGCGCCAGCCCCAGGACAGCAGCGCCTCATTGGACATCACCGCATTGCTGAGCAGGAATGCCAGGTTGGCGATGAGCGTGCCCGCGGGAACGCCGATCTGCACCCACGAGCCGTAGAGGCCGCGCCGGTTGGCCGGTGCATGTTCCACCGCCATCAGTACCGCGCCGCCCCATTCGCCGCCTAGCGCAAGCCCCTGGATGACGCGCAGCGTCAGCAGCAGGATGGGCGCCCAGATGCCGATCGAGCGGTAGTCGGGCAGCAGGCCGATGGCGAACGTGGCCGAGCCCATCATGATGAGCGATACCAGCAGCATGGACTTGCGGCCGACCTTGTCGCCGAAATGCCCGAACAGCGCGGCGCCGACCATGCGGGCGACATAGGCCGATGCAAAGGTGCCGAAGGCGAGCAAGGTCCCGGTCAGGGGATCGAAGGCGGGGAAGAAGACCTTGTTGAAGACCAGGGCCGAAGCCGTGGCGAAGATGAACAGGTCATACCATTCGACTGTTGTGCCGATGACGCTGGCGGCGGCGATCTTATTCATGTTGCGAGGAGGATGACCGGTTTCCGGCTGGGTAGTGGAGGCGTGGTCAGTGTTCATGAGGCGTTCCTGGATGGCGAGGCGTAGTGCATCTGTGTTCTGGTGGTCAGGCCAATATATCGTAGGCGAGCCCGAATGGCAGCGTAATAGGTAGTTGTTCTAGGTCTGGTGTTCTGGTGGTCAGGCCAATTATGGCAAAAGGTCACGTTCTTTCTCATTCACGCAAGCCGCGTGCCAGCGGAAAGATGCGAATGCGGCACGTCATGTCCGGGTCGATGCGTGGGAATGGTGCGTGCCAGTGCCGCTGACGAGGCGGGGGCGGGAACCGGTTTGCACCAGTTGTGTGCGGATGCGCGATGGCAGCCGGCGATGTGGGCGGGGAGGCGGGAGCCGGGACCCGGCCCGCCGGGTGATCTACTCGGCGATTTCCTCTGACAGGCGGGAGACAATTGCCAGCAAGTGGAAGGACATGGCGTGGCGCGCCCGGATCGGGTCCCGGGCCACGATGGCTGTCACGATGCGATCGTGCTCGCCTACCGCAGCGCGCCAGGCCGACGCGCCCACAAAGTGCTTGTCAAGGCGCTTGTACACGGGGCTGGCCTCGCACAAGTCCCAGACATGGGCGACCACCGACGCAAGCGCCGCATTTCCACAGGCCGCGGCAATGGCCTCATGGAAGGCCCGGTCATGGGCGAAATCTCCGGCTTCCGGCGACTGGTCGGGATTCATGCCCCGGTGGGCCTCTTCGATGGCGGCGATCTGCTCCGGCGTCCCGTGCTGGGCCGCCAGGGCAGCGCATTCCGGCTCGAACAGCGTGCGCGTCTCGAGCAGTTCGAACGGGCTGGCTTCCAGGGCCGCGCCAAGGCGGCGGTCGATATCGGCTTCAAGATCGGTTTCGATAGCGGTTCCGATGCCGGGCTCGGCGCCATTGGCTGCGGCAATCCCGTTCTCCTTGGGCTCCAGCACGAAGACGCCGCTGCCGACGCGCACCTCGATGTAGCCGCCGATCTCAAGGGCAATCAACGCCTCGCGCAACGTCGAGCGCGCCACGTTGAGCTGCTCGGCAAGGTCGCGCTCGGCCGGCAGGCGCTCGCCCGGCGCGAATTCCCCGGCGCTGATTTTCTTGGCGATCTGGTCCGCGATCAGGCGGTAGAGGCGCTGCGCTGTAACTGCTTGAAGAGATGACATGGGTAGGCGCCGCTGCAAATTGCAAATTGACTGGTGGTCAGATCAATACCGCAAAACAGGCTCTCAATTCAAGGGTGTAGGCGGGTTTCGCTCTGTCTGCGGATAACCGTGGGCAGTGGTCCGGCCAATATAGTAGCGTATGAGGCGCTTGCATATCGGCCTGGCGAAAAGCGGGGTCTCGGTCCGCCGGCGCCGTTCGGGCTGCCGTCAGGCTCCAGTCTCCTGATGATAAGTATCTTATACGACGCTTATCCGCGAAATGTCTTGTGAAAAACGTAAGCTATTCGCTACTAGTGGCCGGACCACCAGTCAAATAATCGAAATTGCTTGGCATTTTTCTGGCATGAATCATAGAATTGGTCCGGCCACCAGTTGATGCCCGATGATCGCCATGTAAGAAAGCGATCCGGGGAGCGCACGAGACACGGCGGAAAGGGGTCAGGACCCCGCCGCACAAGTAAATCCAAAGGAGGACGCAATGAAGAACGCAGACCTGGTACGCCGCAAGGATGCCGCCACGCCCCGTGGCGTCGGCGTGATGTGCAATTTCTACGCCGAGCGCGCCGAGAACGCGGAGTTGTGGGATGTCGAAGGCCATCGTTATATCGACTTCGCGGCCGGCATTGCCGTGCTCAATACCGGTCACCGTCACCCGCGCCTGATGCAAGCCATGCAGGCGCAGATGGAGCGCTTCACCCACACGGCCTACCAGATCGTGCCTTACGCCAGCTACATCGAGCTGGCCGAGAAGATCAATGCCCGCGCGCCCGGCGCCTTCGCCAAGAAGACCGCCTTCTTTACCACCGGCGCCGAAGCGGTGGAGAACGCCATCAAGATCGCGCGTGCCGCCACCGGGCGCCCCGGCGTGATCGCCTTCGCGGGCGGCTTCCACGGGCGCACCATGATGGGCATGGCCCTGACCGGCAAGGTCGTGCCGTACAAGGTGGGATTCGGCCCGTTCCCGGCCGATGTGTTCCACGCCCCATATCCGAATGCCCTGCATGGCGTGAGCGTGCAGGAGTCGATCAACGCGCTGCAGCAGCTGTTCAAGACGGATATCGATCCGAGGCGCGTTGCCGCCATCATCTTCGAACCGGTCCAGGGGGAGGGCGGCTTCAACGTAGCGCCCGCGGAATTCGTGCGCGCGCTGCGCGGCATCTGCGACGAGCACGGCATCCTGCTGATCGCCGACGAAGTGCAGACCGGATTCGGCCGCACCGGCAAGCTCTTCGCCATGGAGCACTATGACGCGGCGCCGGACCTGACCACCATGGCCAAGAGCCTGGCGGGCGGCATGCCGCTGTCGGCCGTGTGCGGGCGGGCCGAGATCATGGATGCACCAGCCCCCGGCGGCCTGGGTGGCACCTATGCCGGCAATCCGCTGGCGGTGGCGTCGGCGCTGGCGGTACTGGACGTGCTGGAGAGCGAGAAGCTGATCGAGCGAGGCGCGGCGCTGGGCCGCCGGCTACAGGACAAGCTCGAAGGCCTGAAGTCGCGCGTGACGGCGATCGGCGAAGTCCGGGGACTTGGCGCGATGATCGCCGTGGAGTTCCGCAAGGCGGATGGCAGCCCAAACCCGGAGTTCACACGGCAAGTGCAGGACCACGCCCTGGAGAAAGGCCTGCTGCTGCTCACCTGCGGCGTGCATGGCAATGTCATTCGCTTCCTGTTCCCCCTGACCATCCAGGACGCCGTGATGGACGAGGGCCTGGGCATCCTGGAAGCCGCGCTGCTGCAGTGACCGCCAGGCAGCAAGCCAGTCGACATCGAATTCAAGCAAATGAAGGATTGCCGCGGTAGTGCCGCGGCAATCGCGCAACGGAACCCACGACATGAATCATCCCTCGCCCCGTGCCTTGCCGGCGCTGTCAGAGCGCAACGGCGGCCAGATCCTGATCGACCAACTGATTATCCAGGGCGTGAAGCGCGTCTTCCTGGTGCCGGGCGAGAGCTACCTGCCTTGCATCGATGCGCTGTATGACCACCAGGACAAGATCCAGCCCATCGTCTGCCGGCAGGAGAGCGGGGCCGGCTACATGGCGGAAGCGCACGGCAAGCTGACCGGCGAGCCCGGCATCTGCTTCGTCACGCGCGGGCCCGGCGCGACCAATGCCAGCATCGCCGTGCATACCGCCTACCAGGACTCCACGCCCATGATCCTGTTCGTCGGCCAGGTCGGCAACGACTTCTACGAGCGCGAAGCGTTCCAGGAGATCGACTACCGCCGCATGTTCGGCCAGATGACCAAATGGGTGGCGCAGATCGACCGCACCGAGCGCATTCCTGAATTCATTGCGCGCGCCTTCGCGGTGGCGACCAGCGGCCGGCCCGGCCCGGTCGTGCTGGCCCTGCCCGAGGACACGCTGTGGGGCAAGGCCAGCGTGGCCGATGTGCCGCGCTATCGCCGTGCGCATAGCGCGCCGACCCCCGACGCCATGGCCTCGCTCGCGCAGATGCTGGAGCAGGCCGAGCGCCCGTTCCTGCTGGTAGGCGGCTCCGGCTGGACGCCGGCCGCATCCCGGCAGCTGGAAGGCTTTGCCGAGCGCTTCGCGCTGCCGGTCGGGGTGGCCTGGCGGCGCCTGGAATGTTTCGATAACCATCATCCCAATTTTGCCGGGCATGTGGGTTGGGCCATGCCCGACTCCCTGCGCAAGCGCGTGCAGGAAAGCGACCTGCTGATCGCCGTGGGCACGCGCATGGGCGAGGCAACCAGCGAGGGCTATACGGTTGTGGAAAGCCCGCTGCCGAAACAGCGCCTGGTCCATGTGTACCCCGACGCGAACGAACTCGGGCGCGTGTTCCATCCCACGCTGCCGATCGCCGCCGATGTCGTTTCGTTCGCCGCCGCGGTCAGCGCGCTTGCGCCATCTAGCCCCCGTGGCGCGCGCAACGCCGGCCATGAAGCCCATCGGGTCTATCTGTCCGAACAGGAGCCCAAGGCAGCGCCCGGCGCGCTCAACCTCAATGTGGCGGCCTGCCACGTTCGCGACAACGTGCCCGAGGACACCTGCATCACCGTCGGCGCCGGCAACTACGCCTTGTACCCGCACGCCTACTACCGCTTCAAGGGCGTCGGCACGAGCCTGGCGCCGACGGTGGGGTCGATGGGCTACGGCCTGCCCGCCGCCATCGCCGCCAAGCTGGAGAATCCCCAACGCACCGTGATCTGCTATGCGGGCGATGGCTGCTTCCAGATGAACCTGCAGGAACTGGGCGTCGCCATGCAGTACCGGGCGGGCATTGTGGTGCTGGTGTTCAACAACGGCATCTGGGGCACCATCCGCGCCCACCAGGAGCGCGAGTTTCCGGGCCGCACCGTGGCGCTTGGTTTCGATAATCCGGAATTCAGCGAACTGATCCGCGCCTATCGCGGCTACGGCGAGGTTGTCGCCAGCGACGCCGAGTTCGGCCCCGCCTTTGCACGCGCGCTGGCATTCGCCAACAGCCAGCAGCTGCCCGCCTTGCTCGAACTGCGCTATGACGCCGATGGCATCGCGCCGGGCATGACCTTGTCGCAGATCCGGTCGGAAGCCTTCGCCCGGCAGGCCGACGCCAAGTAAAGCCACGACGGCGCAAGGAGATAAGAGATGACGACACTCGCAATCAATGGCGACCGGCTGTGGAAGTCGCTGATGGATCTCGCCGCGATCGGTGCCACGCCCAAGGGCGGCAACGCGCGCCTGGCGCTGACGGCGCTGGACGGACAAGGCCGCGACCTCGTGACCGGATGGATGCGCGACGCCGGCCTGAGCGTGACGGTGGACAAGCTCGGCAATATCTTTGGCCGCCGGGCAGGGCGCAACAACGGCCTCGCGCCGGTCATGACGGGCAGCCATATCGACACGCAACCCACCGGCGGCAAGTTCGACGGCTGCTATGGCGTGCTGGCGGGGCTGGAAGTCATGCGCACGCTGAACGACCACGGCATCACCACCGAGGCGCCGCTGGAAGTCGCCATCTGGACCAACGAGGAGGGCTCGCGCTTTGTCCCGGTGATGATGGGCTCCGGCGTGTTCGCCGGCGTCTTCCCGCTGGAGACCGCGCTATCGGCCACGGACGTGGCGGGCAAGCGCGTGGCGGATGAACTGGCGGCCATCGGCTACGCCGGCGACACCGAGGTGGGCCGCGAGGTAGGCGCGTATTTCGAGGCCCATATCGAACAGGGGCCGGTGCTGGAAGCCGAAGACAAGGTGATCGGCGTCGTGACCGGGTCGCTGGGTTTGCGCTGGTACGACGTCACCGTGACCGGCATGGAGGCGCATGCCGGCCCCACGCCGATGCCGCTGCGCAAGGATGCGCTCTATGGCGCCACGTTCCTGATGCAGGCCGTGATCCGGATCGCCAACGATTTCGCGCCGCACGGGCGCGGTACGGTGGGCGTGGTCAATGTGCATCCGTCGTCGCGCAATGTCATCCCCGGCGCGGTGAAGTTCACGGTGGATCTGCGCCACCTCGATCCGGCGCGGCTTGCGGAAATGGATGCCCGCTTTCGCGCGGCCTGCGCGGCCGTGGCGGATGGCAGCACCACCGGCGCGGCACTGGATGTGGCGGTGGAGGACGTGCAGTACTTCGCGCCGACGCCGTTCGCCCCCGAACTGATTGGCCACGTGCGCCAGGAAGCCGCCGCGAGGGGCTATACCCACCAGGACATCGTGACGGGCGCCGGCCACGATGCCGTCTATATCGCCGGCATCGCGCCGACAGCGATGATCTTCGTGCCCTGCAAGGACGGCATCAGTCACAACGAAATCGAAGACGCCAAGCCAGAGCACCTGGAAGCAGGGGCCAATGTGCTGCTGGGCGCGATGGTGGCGCAGGCGAACGCCTGAGCGGCCCGGACACAACGAATACAGGAACGCATGATGAGCGATTTGCGAGATCTCGCCTACTGGCGCAAGCAGGCGGAAACGGTGCCCATCCGTACACAGGCCTATATCGGTGGCCGCTGGGCCGACGCCGTTGACGGCGCCACCTTCGAGACCATCAACCCCGCCACCGGCAAGGTGCTGGCCAGCGTCGCGGCTTGCGGTGCCGAAGACGTGGACCGTGCCGTGGCCGCGGCGCGCAAGGCTTTCCAGTCAGGCGTGTGGTCGGACCTGCCGCGCAGCGCCCGCAAGGCCGTGCTGCTCAGGCTGTCGCACCTGATCGACGCGCATCGCGAAGAGCTGGCGTTGCTGGAAACGCTGGACATGGGCAAGCCCATCGCTGAAACGCTGCAATACGATATTCCCGAAGCCGGGCGCACTTACGCGTGGTACGGCGAAGCCATCGACAAGATCTATGACGAGATCGCGCCGACGGCGCCCGGCGTACTGGCCACCATCACGCGCGAACCGCTCGGCGTGGTCGCGGCGGTGGTTCCCTGGAACTATCCGCTGCTGATGGCCAGCTGGAAGGTGGCGCCCGCGCTGGCCGCGGGCAACAGCGTGGTGCTGAAGCCGGCGGAGCAGTCCCCGCTTACCGCGCTGCGGCTGGCGGAGCTCGCCGAGGAGGCCGGCATTCCGGCGGGTGTCTTCAACGTGGTGCCGGGACTTGGCGCCGCCGCGGGCCAGGCGCTGGGCCGCCATCCGGACGTGGACTGCATCGCCTTCACCGGGTCCACCGCGACGGGCAAGCGCTTCATGGAATATTCCGGCCAGTCGAACCTCAAGCGCGTCTGGCTGGAGTGCGGCGGCAAGTCCCCGCACATCGTCTTCGACGACTGCCCGGACCTGGACCGCGCCGCGCAGGCGGCGGCCATCGGCATCTTCAGCAACCAGGGCGAGATCTGCATCGCCGGCTCGCGTCTCTATGTGCAGAGCGGCGTCTACGATGCGTTCCTGGAAAAGCTGGAAGCGCACGCCGCGCGGATGCAGCCGGGCGACCCGCTGGATCCGGCGTCCGCCATGGGCGCCATCGTCGACGGCGCGCAATTGCAGCGGGTGATGTCCTACGTGCGGAGCGGCGAGGACGAAGGCGCAAGGCTGCTTGCCGGCGGCAAGCGCGCGCATTCGGACAGCGGCGGCTTTTACATGCAGCCGACCATCTTCGAATGCCAGACGCAGTCGCTGACCATCGTGCGGGAAGAGATCTTCGGCCCGGTGCTGGCGGTGACCCGCTTCGATACGGAGGAGGAGGCCATCCGCATGGCTAACGATTCCCCCTATGGACTTGGCTCGGGGCTCTGGACATCCAGTCTCTCCCGTGCCCACCGGGTCTCGCGCAAGCTGCAGGCAGGGCTGGTATGGGTCAACTGCTATATGGACAGCGACGTGACGGTACCCTTTGGCGGCGTGAAGCAGTCGGGTTCGGGGCGAGACAAGTCATTGCACGCACTGGACAAGTACACGGACCTGAAGACGACGTGGATCAGCCTGGCATGACAGGGCGGCGCGCGTACCGCAGGCTTCCCCCGCGCTGACCGGGTGCGAGGCCCGGTTCAGATCAGGTCCTCCTGCCGCATGGTGGGGGCGTTGCCGCCGGCCAGGGCCAGCGGTGCTGCGCCACCGCGCGGCGTGCTGCCACCGCCTGCCCCCCGTGCCAGGTTAAGGCCCCGCTCCCGTGCCTTGTAGACGGCTTCTTCCTTCCCGCCCGCCTGCAGGTGCTTGTAGATGGTGCGGGCGTGGGTCTTGACGGTGGGCACGGAGATATTCAGCAAGCGGCCCACGGTCTTGAACGCATGGCCCCGGGCAATCAATACCAGCACATCGTACTGGCGCTGGGTCAGTCCCAGCATCATGGCCTCTGCACCGGGCCGTTCACTGCCAACGGCGGGTTGCGATGCCTGCTTCGCCGCGGGCAGGGCCGGGAACAGTGGCAGCTGGCCAATGCCGGAATGCCTCGCATGACCGGTGGCGATGCGCCGCACAGCCGACTCGATCACGTCGAGCGGCGCCGATTTCGCGAGACAGCCGCAAAAACCCGTCGTGATCCCGCCCTGGGGCAATTCCAGGGGAACGGTATCGGATAGCAACAGCAAGCGCGGTGCCGGCCATATCCTGCGTACCATGCCGAGCCACTGCCAGCCCGTGTCCGGATTGCCGGGCATGCCGAAGACAATCAGGTCAACGTCGCCTCCGGCATGACAAGCGGCGGGGAATTCCGTGGGGTCGATGGCAAGGACATGATCGATGCCCGCAACACGCTGCAACAGCGTGAGCATGGCGATGCGGAGCAACGGATGGCTTTCGACGAGCAGCGCGTTCATGCCTTACCTCCCCGTACAGATGCAATGGAGCAGGCTGAACCCGCAGGCATGGCGCGGCGCCGCCAGCGCGGACCAGCGCTATGGCAGCACCCACCACCTTCGGATTTCGACCCCCATCCTGGCTGTGCCGCCAGGGTGGTTCGGCGTCATGGACGCCCGCCCGGATATTTGATGTTTTTTCTTGTTCCGGGTGATCTTATGTGCGGAATATAACGAAATCAAGAAATTGTTGTTGCGGTAGTGAAACAACAACCTGTCCCGCGGTATCCGTTTCGCGCCGGTGCCGCCTCCTCGCACCGCGTCGCGATCTTGCTGAGGGCGTTGCCCCAGCCGACGCGCAGGTCCGGATTCCCGTACCTGCGGCGGACTCCGGGCTTAGCCTCCGCTCTCCTTTTCCAGCACCTCGCCCAGCGCGTCATCCACCGTTTCCAACATCACGAAACGCAACTGGCTGCGCGCGTCCGCCGGCAGGTCGTCAAGGTCGGGGGCGTTGCGCGCGGGCAGCAGCACGGTCTTGATACCGCCGCGCAGGGCAGCCAGCACCTTCTCCTTGATGCCGCCGACCGGCAGCACGATGCCGCGCAGGCTGATCTCGCCGGTCATGGCGCAGTCGCTGCGCACCGGCCGGCCCATCAGCAGCGAGGCCATGGCGATGAACATGGCTACGCCGGCGCTGGGCCCATCCTTGGGAACGGCGCCGGCGGGCACGTGGACATGAATGTCGTGCTTGTCGAAGCTGCCGCAATCGATGTGCAGGGACGCGCAGCGCGACTTGACCAGCGTCAGCGCCGCCTGCGCGCTTTCCTTCATCACGTCGCCAAGCTGGCCGGTCAGCAGCAGCCTGCCGCCGCCCGGCGTGCTGCCCGCTTCAATGAAGAGCAGGTCGCCGCCAACCGGGGTCCATGCCAGGCCGGTTGCCACACCAGGCAGGCTGGTACGCAAAGCCGATTCGCTCTCGAAGCGGCGATGCCCCAGGATGGACGGCAGGTCGTCAGGCCCGATGCGCTTGCGGATGGCCGGATCCTCGGCCACCAGCATTGCCACATGGCGCAGGACCGCGCCGATCTGCCGTTCGAGACTGCGCACGCCGGCCTCGCGCGTGTAGTCGCGGATGATGGCGGCCAAGGCCTCCTCGGTCAGTTCGCATTGCGCCGGCGCCAGGCCGCACGCTTCGAGCTGGCGGGGCAGCAGGTAGCGCCGCGCGATCTGCGCCTTCTCGGCCTCTGTGTAGCCGGCCAGTTCCAGCATTTCCATGCGATCGCGCAGGGGGCCCGGGATGCTTTCCAACTGGTTCGCGGTGGCAATGAAGACAATGGCCGACAGGTCGAAGGTCACGCCCAGGTAGTTATCGCGAAAACTCGCGTTCTGGCCGGGATCCAGGATTTCGAGCATGGCGGCTGCCGGATCGCCGTGCACGCCCTGGCCAAGCTTGTCGAGTTCGTCGAGCAGCATCACGCAGTTGCGCGCGCCGGCCTTGCGGATTGCCTGGATGATGTTGCCTGGCATGGCACCGATATAAGTGCGCCGATGGCCGCGCAGTTCCGACTCGTCATGCAGGCCGCCCAGGCTCACCCGCACGAAAGGCCGCTCCATCGCCCGAGCGATGCTCTGACCAAGCGAGGTCTTGCCCACGCCGGGTGGCCCGACGAAGCAAAGGATCGGGCCCTTGCCGTGCGGATTCAGCTTCCTGACGCCGAGATACTCCAGGATGCGGCGCTTGATCTTGTTCAGCCCGTAGTGTTCGTCGTCAAGGATCTGGCGCGCCCGCGCGATATCGATGGGCTTCTCATCGGGAAGGCGCCACGGCATCTCGGTCAGCCATTCAAGGTAGCTGATGCTGATCGAGTACTCGCCGGAGGCTTCCGGCATCCGTTCCAGCCGGGCCAGTTCCTTGCGCGCATGCGATTCGACCTCGGGCGGCATGCCGGCGGCGGCGATCGCTTCGGCCAGCTTGCGGATCTCCTCGTGGCTCTCCGTGTTCTCGCCCAGTTCGTGCTGGATGGTCTTGAGCTGTTCGCGCAGCATCATCTCGCGCTGGCGCTGGTCCAGCCTGCCGCGGGTTTGTTCCGCGATCTCGCGGGACAGGCGCAGCACTTCGATGCGCGCCGCCACGGCATCCGTCACCCGGTCCAGCCGCTTGCACAGCTCAAGCGTTTCGAGGATCTCCTGCTTGCGCTCCAGCGCGATGTCGACCAACCCGGCCAGCGTGTCCGCCAGCAAGCCGGGCGACTCGATCGCCTGCAGGGAACCGGTCAATTCCGCCGGAGTGCCTGGCAGCAGCGCGAACATGTCCGCCGCGCGTTCCTTCAGGACCAGCGCGCGTGCTTCGATGTTCGGGTCGCGCTGCGTGGGTTCGGCAAGCATCTCCACCCTGGCGGCCAGAAAGGGGTAGCCGGTCAGCGGTTCGAGCAGCCGGAAGCGCTGGGCGCCCTGGCAAACCAGGTGGTGGGTCCCATCCGGGCTGGTCACATAGCGCAGCACATTGGCCACGGTACCCATGCCATAGAGCGCATCGAGTTCCGGATCTTCGGCCTGCGGGTCACGCTGGAGCACCAACCCGAGCGGGAGCTGACCCAGTACGGCCGCGCTCACGCCTGCCTTCGCGCGCTCGCGTCCAATTGCCAGCGGGATTGCCAGGCCGGGGAAGAGGACGATATCGCGGACCGGGAGCAGGATGAGTCCATCGGGTGGCAGGGCGGACGCCGTGCCGCCGTCGGCCACTTCGGTAGCTTGCGCAACGCTGCCCTGTTCCACGCTTTGCGCAATCTGCCCACTCTCCCTGGTCAAGGCGGATTCGCCTCCGATATAGGTGCTCATGGTGGTGTCTCCTGCGGGCCTGGCGCGTGTAGCCAGGTCTTCGCGAAAAAATTCGGCAGCGCGCAAAGTCGGCTTCGCGCAGGTCCCGCCTACTCCGATCTCTCGAGGATCAGCACGAGACAGCCATCCACGGATTCGCTCTGCTGCATGCCGTAGCGCCCGGGAGGAAGCTGGATGTGCCGCTCAAAGCGGCCATAGGGAATCTCAAGGCAGTGCACGGTACCGCCGGCGAAGGCGCGGTGCAGCGCGCGTTCGGCACGGATGCTGAGCGTGTTGGCATCCAGCCCGATGTCGATGCACTCTGGCTTCACGCCGGGCAGCGCCACCACGACGGCGATCTGCTTGCCCTGCTCGAAGATTTCCACGGGCGGCTCCCACACCGGGCGCAGGCCAAGCTGGCCGGCCGGGCGAAAGAACTGGCGATGCAAGCGCTCGGCACGCTCGACCGCCTGTAGCGCGGTTTCCCACGTCGTCATGTTGCGGCCGCTTGGCATAGCCGGGCTCCTCGCTCACCCTTGGAACAGGCATGGCTGACGCTTCATCAAATGCCACGGGGGCGGCATTGTCAATTGGCTTTTTGGGGCGAGTTCCGAGGGCGGCCTGCCGGCTGGATCACTATCCGGGCATCGGGTGCAAGCGCCGCAATCCGGCTTGCTTGCAGTGTCCGGAAGCGGCGTCACCCGCTGAGCGGAAACTACGGCCGCTTGTCGCTGGCCGGGCTCGTCGGGCGCTGCGCAGGCAGGCTGTTGATGATGCAGTCCACCGCGCGCGTGTCCGACTTGCCTTGCCCCAGCCCGCCGATGACCGAGTCGCGGTACTGCGCGGGTGTAATGCGGTGGTAGTAGAGGCGCGAGGTCTGGTCGAGCCAGTAGACATAGTCGCTGTCGCCCTGGCTGCCGTCGGTGCGCAGCCACTCGCTCACATTGTTATTGCCGATCATCAGGTTCGGGCAACGCCGGTTCAGGCTATCCAGGTACGCGTCGAAGCCTTGCGCCTCGATGTTGCGGACCGAGTCCGGCGCGCAGCCGGCTGTCAGCGCTAGCGCTGCCGCGCAACTTGCCAAGGCAATCCTGTGTCCGGCATGGCGGGACCACCGGTTGGCGCACTTGGCAAAGGTAGGGAAATGCATATGGATCCTGGAATGGCCCGGCAGGGCGGACACAGAGGTGGCACCAGAGCGCATTGTCCGCCCCCGGTTCCGGTATTTCGAGTGAGCATACCGGGGAACCGTTTCCTCCCCACCCCCGGGTGAAAGATCTCATATGCCGCCGGGAAGCCCTTGAATTCGCTGCCTGCCAGCCGGAACGAAGCCCATTCAGCCTTGGACGTCACAAAGCAGTATTCCTGCTTGACTAGGACCGGTCTCCATCCTATAACCATCCCATTGGATGGTATTTGGATGGCGGATCACAGTGAACGAGCAACAAAGAGCACTTGCAGCACCTCCCCGGCCCAAAGGCGGCGAGACCGAGAAGATCACGATCAACCTTGGCCCTGTCGACCTCGGCCAGATCGACCTGCTGGTCGAGGAAGGCTTTTACTCGAACCGCACCGACCTGATCCGTACCGCGATCCGCAACCAGCTTGCGATCCATGCGCAGGCCGTCAGCGAGACCGTGACGCGGCGCGCGCTGGTACTCGGCCTGCAGCATTTTTCCCGGCAGGACCTGGAGGCCGCGCAAGCGGCACGGCAGCGTCTGGACATTCATGTGCTGGGCCTTGCCAGCATCGCCGCCGACGTCACGCCCGAACTGGCCCTGGCCACGATCCAGTCGATTGTCGTACTGGGCGCTTTCCATGCCTCCGCCGCGGTCAAGGCGGCACTGGCCGGGCGCATCCGCTGAGCCCGGCAATCACCTGAGGCCCCGCTGCAGGTTCTCCTGCAGGCCCCTCGAAGGACACCATGATGAA
Organism: Cupriavidus sp. 05L310; assembly: GCF_056398185.1. NCBI lineage: Bacteria > Pseudomonadati > Pseudomonadota > Betaproteobacteria > Burkholderiales > Burkholderiaceae > Cupriavidus > Cupriavidus sp. 05L310. Next base: position 23,680 of record NZ_JBFTOX010000072.1, on the reverse strand, counting down.
AATGAACGAAGCATTCCTGGCTTCCATGCACGAAGCCATGGCGCTGTTGCGCACGGCCGGTCCGCTGGAGGCCACCGAAGTCATACAGCGCGCGCTGCGCGATAGCGGCGCCGCCGCCGGTTTCCAGCCTGCGCAAGTCGTCGAGGCGCTGCTGCCGCGCACGGCGCCGGCAGCGGACGCGGACGCGGAAGGTCCCGCCGCCAAAGCCGGCGAGGCGCGCACGCAGCCCCGGCGGGAACCAAAGCCGGCGCCGCGGCCCGGCGTGCAGGACACCGGGCACTTCACTACAAGGCATTACGCCAGTCACGCCGGCGAGCGCGCCTACAAGCTCTACGTGCCTGGCGGCTACGATGGCCAGCCGCTGCCGCTGGTCGTGATGCTGCACGGGTGCACGCAGGACGCTGATGATTTCGCGGCGGGCACGCGCATGAATGCGCTGGCCGGGCGGCACGGCTTCCTGGTTGCGTATCCCATCCAGCCAATGACGGCCAACCCGTCCAAATGCTGGAACTGGTTCAAGCCGGGCGACCAGCAGCGCAGCCAGGGCGAGCCAGCGCTGATCGCGGGCATCACGCGGGAAGTCATGGCGAACCACCCGGTTGACGCGGATCGCGTGTACGTGGCCGGCTTGTCCGCCGGCGGCGCCATGGCTGCCGTGATGGTGCAGACGCATCCGGAGCTGTATGCCGCGGCGGGGATTCATTCCGGCTTGCCTTGTGGCAGCGCGCACGACCTGCCATCGGCACTGGCTGCGATGAAGGGCGGGAACCTGGCCGCGAAGCTGATGGAGAAAGCGCGGACCGCGCCCCGGGGCAACGGTGCTGTCTCGCAGTCGCGGCCCCTCATCGTATTTCACGGCGATGCCGACGCCACGGTGCATGTGTCCAACGGCGAGCGCCTGCTGCGTGATTTCCAGGGTGGTACGCACCGGGACAAGCAGCAGCGCAGCCGGGGCGGGCGCACCTTCACACACCGGCAACTGACATCGCCCGAAGGCGTCGACGCGGAATACTGGCTCATCCACGGGGCGCCTCACGCATGGGCGGGGGGCAGTTCGCGCGGGACGTACACCGATGACAGCGGGCCCGACGCCAGCGCCGAGATGGTGCGCTTCTTTCTCGCACATCCGCTGCGGCCGTAGTCCGGCGGCATCGCCGCGCGTCCGGCCCGCGCGGTCATTCGCCACACGCTAGCGTCAGGACAATCTCCGGGAAAAGCCCGCGCCGCCCCCGGCGCTAGCCGATCCTTGCCTCGCCGGGCCATAACGGCGAACTCACTGAAAAATCCGCCTCTTCCATCGTGACCGTCCTCAGTGACCGGACCACGGCACGCGTGTCGCCCGTGCGCCACTGGAAATAGTAGGACAGGTTGTGCGGAGCCGGCTGGCTTGCCAGTTCCGCCAGCTTGCCGGCGCGCACGAGAGGCGCCACATAGGATCGCGGAAAGAGGCTGATCCCCACGCCGGCAATCACCAGCGCAATCAAGGCCGACAGGCTGTTGCAAACCAGCGCCCTGGGAATCTCGAGTTTCTGCTCCGCCGCCCATTTCTCGAAGGCGAGCGTCAGGCCCGCTTCGGCGCTGAGCGTGATCACCGGATGCTCCGCGAAGTGCCGGGCTGTCAGGACAGTGCCGGATGCCAGCCGCTCTGGCGATGCCATCCACTGGTATGCGAGCTCACCGACCTTTTCCTGCGAGAGGTTGGGGGAGGAGGACGGGCCGGGAATGATCGCGAAGTCGAGTTCGCCGCGCTCCAGCTTGCGTTCGAGGTTCAGCGTCAGGTCGACCTGCGGTTGCAGCACGAGATGCGGATGCAGCTCGCGAACGCGGGCGACTAGTCCCGGGAACCAAGTGGATGCCACCAGTTCGCTGATGCCGAACCGGCAACTCCCGCGCAGTGCGCCGGACATGTCCAGGTCCGAGCGGATACGGCTTTCAATCTCGAGAATCTGGGCAGCATGCTCAAGCAGTCGCTCGCCGGCGTCGGTGATGACCGAGCGCTGCCCGGTACGGTCAAAGAGCGCCTTTCCCAGGTCGTCCTCCAACTCCGCGATGCGCTTCGACAGCGATGACTGCGTGACATGCAGGCGTGCCGCCGCCACGGAAAAGCTGCCGAGTTTTGCGGCCCAGTAGAAGGCTTCCAGTTGCTTGAGGGTCATGGCGCCGCCCCTGTCCCGCGATGGGGGCCTGGCGCCGCCAGCGCGCTGCCATTCCAAATTCTCACCGGGGGCAGTGAAGATTTCTCGCTTTCTTCCGGAGCGGGAGCTACGTATCGTTCGGCCATTGTCAATATCGGTTCGGAAAGGGGGAGGCCATGCGGCACAGCTTCAAGACACGCAACAAGACACGCAACAAGACACGCAACAAGACACGCAACAAGACACGCGGGACGTTCAACGTGCTCACCACAGTGCTCCTGTCGCTCGGGTTGGCGGCGACCGCGGCGCGGGCGGAGTGGCCCGCCGATCATCCGATCCAGGTCTTCGTCGGTTTTGCCGCCGGCGGAGGCACCGATACCATGGCGCGCACGATGGCGCCGTTCATCCAGCGCTACCTTGGCGCAAACGCCAGCCTGGTGGTGCAGAACAAGCCGGGCGCCGCCAGCGAGATCTCGAACATCGGCCTGATGCGCTCGGCCCCGGATGGCTACACCATCGGCGTGGTCAACCTGCCTGCCATGGCGTTCGCGCCGCTCTACAAGAAGACGAATTTCGATCCGGCCGGGCTGCAACTGGTAGCGCGCGTGCTGAGCGACCCGACCATCCTGGTGGCCAGGAAGGAGAGTCCGTACAACAACCTGAAGGACGTGGTTTCGGCATTGAAGAAGAAGCCTGCCTCCTTGTCTTTTGGTCACAACGGGGTCGGGACGAACGGGCACCTGGCGCTATTGCAATTGCAGAATGTGGCGGGCGTGAAGGTCAACGACATCCCGTATAACGGCACGGCGCAGTCCAAGACGGCGTTGTTTGGCGGGCATATCGACTTCGCGGCGGTCACTACGGGTGAACTGCAGGATGCGGGCAAGGAGGCTGTGCCGCTGAAGATTATCGCGCAAATGGGGGAGAAGCGGGCCGCTTCGCTACCCGATGTGCCGACGGCCAGGGAGCAGGGGTTCGACGACGTAATGCCTGCCGAGCGGGGGATTGCCGTGCCCGCGGGTGTGCCGCCCGCCATCGTGGAGAAACTGCGAGTAGCTGTCAGGGCGACGCTCAGGGATCCCGAGTACCTGAAGAAGGCCGGCAACGACGCACCGGTCCTGGCCTACCTGCCCGGCGACGACTGGGCCAGGGAAATCGCGGCCCGCAAGCCGATGATGCGCAAGCTGGCCGACGGCATGCCGAAGGAGTGAAGGGCGTGATGACTTCTTTTCCTCGTTGCGAGCCCAAGTCCATGCAAAGACCCGCCACGTCTCAAAAGACGGCATCCCTGCGCGCGCTGTTGCGCACGGAGCCGTTTGTCGTGGCGCCGGCCGTGCACGATATCTTCAGCCTCCGGCTGGTGGAGCAGGCGGGCTACCAGAGCGCTTGCATCAGCGGCGCCATGCTCTCCTACAGCTTGCTCGGCGTCCCGGACATCGGCCTGCTCACGCTGACGGAATGCGTGGAGCACTGCCGCCGCCTGACGCGCGTGTCATCCATCCCCATCACCGCGGACGCGGACGCGGGCTATGGCAATCCACGCGGCGTGCACTATGCCGTCGAGTTGTTCGAAGAGGCCGGCGCCGCCGGCCTGAACATAGAGGACCAGGTGGTGCCAAGGCGCTGGGCCTCGCCGGGCGGCAAGGAGGTGGTGCCGGTCGGCGAGATGATCGCCAAGATCGATGCCGCGCAGCGTGCCAGGCGCGACAGCAACTTCATGATCATCGCCCGCACGGACGCGTTTGCGTGCGAGTCCACCGAGCAGGTCATTCAACGGGCCCGGGCCTATCAGGCGGCGGGCGCCGATATGCTGCTGCCCATCGCGCCGCGGACCGAGAACGACATCACTCGCCTGGTGCGCGCGCTAGATATCCCGGTGACGCTCAGCGCCGGCACCGGGCTGGTGCCCAGCCCATCCGCCGCAAGCCTGCCATTGGAACGGCTGCGCGGCCTGGGCGTCCGGCGGGTCAGCCTTACCACGCTGCTGCCGGGCGCAGCGGTCGCGGGCATGAGGCGGAGCCTGGACGCCATGCGGGGTGGGGCGGGCAGCGGCGACGATGGCGGGATGGCGGCAGAGGGCGCGGCGAGCCTTGGGGCGTTGTTCCATGCGCAAGACCAGATGGACTTTGAGGAGGCGTTGCTGCTGTAACTTGCTCGGTCCCTTGCCGCAAGCCGCAAGCCGTATAGGCTGGCGGCGCATGGCGCGGCCTCGGGAGGCCTTCCTCTGACGAATCCCGACCACCACTACACCGGCATCCTGTTCTGTGGCGCCGAAGCAGGTCGTTGTTCCAGCACAGAACATCGTGCCGATCTCTCATCATGTCGTCATGACTTCCCAGTGTATGGCTGTGAGCGACGCCGTTCCCCCCTCGGAGCGGGGGGGAGGCGACGCATGTTGCGATACATGCCCATCGTTGGAATCAATCGTTTTTTTCGATAAATATCAGCGGGAAAAACCGTTTTAGGTAGTTATCGCGCCGGCCTTAAGCTTCGCCTCTGGAAATTTCGGCACCGTGCTGCCGGCGTGAGCCCAATCGATCCGCGCAGCGCCTTTCCTCGGGCATCGCGCTCACCTCACCCCAGGCCTCGAAGATGGAAACCCATATTGCCAAGGACCGAGGCTGCGAAGCCCCGGTAGCGCATGTGCGTCCCTGCGAGCTTGTCACTGCCAGGGCGAGACGGATTCAACTACTACCAGGAAACGTAATGAACGCACTGAATGGCTATGACTATGAAGACCTGGAGCTCGGGATGAGCGCCACCTTCGACAGAACCATCACCGAAGCGGATATCGCACTGTTTGCGGCCGCTTCTGGCGACAACAATGCCGTGCACCTCGACGAGGAATTTGCCCGCACGACCCAGTTCGGCGGATGCATCGCCCACGGCATGCTGACCGCCAGCGTGATCTCGGCAGCCATTGCCGGACGCTTGCCGGGGCCTGGGACGATCTATCTGAGCCAGAACGTTCGCTTCAGAGCGCCCGTAAGGCCAGGGGAAACAGTCAAGGTTACCGTGACCGTCAAGGAGTTGCAGCCAGGGAAGCAGCGCGTCTCGCTGACTACGGTCTGTACGGTGCAAGACAAGGTCGTGGTGGACGGGGACGCGCTGGTGATGCCGACGTCGTTGGCGCGCAGGGTCCAGTAATGCCGCGGAGCTGGCTGGTTAGCCAGCTCCAATCTCAAATTCGACTAACTTTACGGAGAACGGCGTGTCTCTTCCATTGGCATTTTCAGATAAGTTGCTCCAAGTATATTTTGCTCCATTTAAAAAAACGGCCGAGTATATGGCCGGGCAGAGGTTCTTGTCCTGCAGCATGGATTTTTCTGGCCTGCTGCGCTCCAATCTGCGCCATCTGGAAGGGCAGGCAGCCGTGATGAGGTCGGTATGGAGCGAAGAGACGGGTGGGGAAAATCCGGATCGACGCTTCGCCGCGGACGAGTGGAATCGCAATCCGTGGTACCGCTTTCTCAAGAAAAGCTACCTGAATAACGCCAGAACTCTCTCGGAGATCACTGAAGCAATCGGTCTCGAGGAAGACGACAAGAGCAGGCTGAGATTCCTTGTCGGCCAGTATATTGAATCCTTGAGCCCCGCCAATTTTCTTGGCACGAATCCGGAAGCCATTCAGCTGGCATTGGAATCCCAGGGCGGAAGCCTCGTTTCCGGACTTGCCAACTACGTTGAAGACGCGCGGCGAGGCCGCATCGCAATCACGGACGAATCCGCCTTTGAGGTAGGCCGCAATGTGGCCACGTCCGAGGGGGCCGTTGTCTTCGAGTGTGAATTGATGCAGCTGATCCAGTACAAGCCGCTGACCGATAAGGTTGCCTCGCGGCCGCTGGTCATCGTGCCACCGTGCATCAACAAGTTCTACATACTGGACCTCCAGCCGGAGAACTCATTCGTGCGCTTTGCCTGCGAGCAGGGGCATACCGTGTTCCTGGTATCGTGGCGCAATCCGCAAGCGGATATGAGCGAGACCACATGGGACGACTATGTTGAGCACGGCGTATTGAAGGCGCTGGAAGTCAGCCAGGCCATCAGTGGCGCGGCTCAGGTGAACGCGCTGGGCTGGTGCGTCGGAGGTACGTTGCTGACTTCAGCCTTGGGCGTGCAGCAGGCCCGCGGTAAAAAGACGGTAGCCAGCATGACGCTGCTGACGACCATGCTGGATTTCAGCGAGCCAGGCGAACTTGGCGTGTTCATCGACGAGCCGACGGTTGCGCAACGCGAGCAGACTATCGGGCGCAGTGGCATCTATCCCGGCAAGGAGTTGGCGTTTGTCTTCCAGATGCTGCGCCCGAATGACCTGATCTGGCCCTATTTCGTCGGCAACTACCTGAAAGGGCAATCGCCGGGAGCCTTCGACCTGCTTTACTGGAACGCCGACGCCACGAACCTGGCCGGGCCGATGTATGCATGGTACTTGCGCAATATGTACCTGGAGAACAAGCTGCGCGAGCCGGGGCAATTGACCGTTTGCAGGCATCCGATGGACCTGGGCAGCATCGACGTGCCCAACTATATCCTTGCCACGAAGGACGATCACATCGTTCCCTGGCGGTCGGCCTATCGCAGCGTTCAGCTACTGGGCGGAAAGTCGGAGTTTGTTCTTGGCGAGAGCGGACATATTGCAGGTGTTATCAATCCGGCATCGAAGCAAAAGCGTGGCTACTGGCGTGCCGGCGAGCGATGCGATGATGCAGACGGCTGGCTGGCTTCGGCGACGTCCACGCCGGGGAGCTGGTGGGTTCATTGGGCTGCCTGGCTGAAACGCCATGCCGGCAAGCAGGTCGCAGCGCCGTCCAGATTGGGGAACGACACGTTCGAGCCAATCGAGCCCGCTCCTGGCCGTTATGTCGGGGTGCGCGCCGACTGACCGGGAAACCGGCGGCGCCCAGGTTCGCTAAATTCGCACGACGATATTTCCGGGGCCCGCCGCGGTGGCTTCGGAGCTGCAGAAAACCTGGCGCCGGGACGATGCCATGCAGTGGGCCGAGATCTACACCAAGATCTTCCCGGCGTACCAATTGCTGATCGAGAGCTATACCAAGGCCCAGAACGTCGTGAAGGACAGCGAGGTGCTGGACTCGGCTCGCTGATCGTCCGTGCTGCCGCTGTGTGAGAGATCGTCATGTCTTTCACGCAGTTGGTCGCCAATTAGCTCAGGCACCAGGCCGGCACCGGATATTTGGCCCATATTTGGCCCATTACCCGTGCCGGCCTTCAACAATTCACTCGCTTTACGAACGAGTCCTCCGCAGTCAACCCCAAAAGCACCTTTCCAGCGTGCCGGTGCCCAGCTTGATTGCAGGCGCCACGCCGCCGGCGACCTGTCGACTCGCGCCATGTTCGCCCCCTCGTTGGCCATACATCGGGAAGCTTCCTGAAACCACCTTCCACGCGACCAACGACGCGTCTTCTTCCACGGACAGTATTCCATGCGATCACGTCGTTCCAAATGTGGAACGCAGATATGCGCTGGCGGCATCTATTCGACCGCTTGCGCTGAAAGCATACTTCCGGATTTTCGCGCGGAGCCCGCCCTGGAGGTGCGCGAACCTGGGGCGTGTTCGGCACGGCGATGAAATCCTCATGGCTCGTGCTCACTTTCAGCGCCGTGCAACGTGTCACCAAAAGCAAGAATTACTTTTCACAAGGCCTTAGTCATGCTTCGATCCGTCATCTCCATCATTCTGCTTTCCAGTGCGTTTGCCAGCGGCGCCGCGGGTGCCGCGCCCACCAGCGAGGACGCCTCGTGGTTCGATCCGGTTCGTCTCGGGGTCGCATTGGGTGCGGGAGACGCGGCTTCGATTGCACGCCTGGAGGCGCGATGGAACTTGAAGAACGACCTTTGGGCGACGAGCTCGCAGTCGGTGCGGGTTCGCCTGGGTCTCGAGGCTTCCGTGGGTGGCTGGAATCCACATGGCGGCAACAGCAGCGTGATGGGCGATATCGGCTTTACGCCCATCTTCCGGATCCAGGGCTCGGGCCGCTCGGGTGCTTTCGCGGAGATTGGCGCAGGCATGCACCTGCTGTCGCGGACGCACATCTCGGACTCCAAGGTTTTCTCGACGGCGTTCCAGTTTGGCGATCGCATTGCCGCGGGCTACCGGTTTGGCGATCCGTTCGACTCGGAACTGGCGGTGCGTTTCCAGCACTACTCCAACGCAGGCATTAAGGAGCCCAACCCCGGCATCAACTTCTACATGCTCCAGTACTCGGGGCGTTTCTAAGCGTATTGCCGCTGCCGTTGCGCTCGCGTACGACGACACAACGAATGCGGCAGGCGTGGCAAACTCAGTCGGCTCCGGTCTGGCGGGCTCCATTTGTCCGCGAGAACGGCTGGTTGGCCGGGCCGAGGAACGCGGGGGCCAAGCCCGACAATTGTTCCGCCGCCGCACGCAGGGCCGGCAGGATCTCCCTGACAGCCTGCTCTGGCCGACCTCACCGGACAGCAGGTTGGCGCTGATGGCCGCCACCACGTTGCGCTGCTCGTCGCGCACTGGCCGACCAGCGACAGGCCGCGCGCCATCAGCGGATCGAGGCCCATGGCTGCCACCACCGCAGCGATGGCGCCCACAGCGTTAAGCGGCAGCGGCTTGTTCTGCTCCTTGGTTGGTACTTCGCCGATGGCGTCCATCAGGCGCCAGTGCATGCGAAAGTAGCCGATTCGCTGAGCCCGAGCCAGCTGACGTCAGTCAGTCAGTCTTTGTAGCCGGGGTCGATGCGCTCCACCAGGCGCAGCAGCGCCGGCCATTCACGTGTGCCGAAGGTGTTCGCACGTGCATCCATCACGGCCCGCGTTTCGTCGATGACACGCGGCGTCGGCATGATCAGCTCGGTGCCCGACGTCATGGCATCGACCTGGGTCCGGCAGGCCATCTCCAGCCAGTACATGCGGCTGAACGTTTCGGCCACGCTGGGGCCCACAGCCAGCAGCCCGTGGTTGCGCAGCACCACGACTTCATGATTGCCGAGAGAGCGGACCAGGCCCGCCTGCTGGTTCATTTCCACCACCGGGCTGTCGAAGTCGTGGTAGCCGGTTTTCTCGTGGAACCTGAGCGCCGTCTGCGTCATCGGTAGCAGACCCGTCTTCATGGCGGACAACGCCATCCCGGCCCGGGTATGGGTGTGAATCACGCAACTCACGTCAGGCCTTGCCTTGTGGACAGCGGTGTGAATCACCATGCCGGCCCGGTTCACCTGGTAGCCGTGCTCGTTCTGGGGGCTCAGGAGCACGTTGCCCTCCAGGTCGATCTTGATCAGGTTCGACGCGCAGATCTCCGAATACAGGTAGCCGTAGGCGTTGATGAGCAGATGCTCCGTGCCCGGGATCTTGAGCGTGATGTGGTTGTAGATCAGGTCGGTCATGCCGAACCGGTCCATCAGCCGGTAGCAGGCAGCGAGCTGCACGCGGGCTGTCCACTCCGCTTCGCTGACTTGGGCCCGCACGGTTTCGCGCGGAACGGACATTGCGTTGGTCATCTGTACTCCTCACTCCACTCGAATATTGCCGGCCTTGACTACCTTGCTCCAACGCTTGCTTTCCGAGTCGAAGTACCGGTTGAGCTGTGCGGGCGTCATGGGGTCCGGCTCCATGCCGTAGTCGGCGATCTGCTTGCGGACGTCGGGTTCCTGCAGCACATCGCCAACGGTGCGCGCCAGCTTGTCGATCACGCTTTGAGGCGTCTTGCTCGGCGCGACAATGGCAAGCCAGGAATTGGCAACCACGTCCGGATAACCGGATTCCGCCAGCGTGGGCACATTCGGCAAGGCAGGCATGCGCGTTGCGCCGGTGAAGGCAATGGCGCGCAACTTGCCTGCCTTGATGTAGGGCGAAAACAGTTGCAACGTGTCGATCATGATTTCAAGCCGGCCGGCCAGCAGGTCCGGCAGGACGGCTGCGGCACCCTTGTACGGGATGTGCTCCAGCTTGAGACCGGCGTTCATGGAGAACAGCTCGCCGACGAGATTTGCGCTGGAGCCCGTGCCTGAACTGCCATATCTCAGGCGGTCCGGGTGTGCCTTGCCCCATGCGATCAGCTCGGGAACCGAGTGGATAGGCAGGTCGCCATTCACTACAAGGAGCAGCGGCACCTTGGCCATCATGGCCACGCCGGTCAGGTCCTTGACGGGATCGTAGGACAGCTTGCCGTACAGCAGCGGATTGATGATGTGGGCCGGTGCCGTGGTCAGCAGCGTGTAGCCGTCCGGATCGGACTTCGCCACATAGTTGGTGCCGATCTGCACATTGCCGCCGGGCTTGTTCTCGACAATGAAGCTCGTGCCAAGGCGCGTCGACAGTTTGTTGCTGACCAACCGCGACACGGCATCAATCGGGCCGCCCGGCACGGAAGGCACCACGACCTTGACCGGGTGGGAGGGATAGGCGGGCTCCGCGGCATGGGAAAAACCAACGCCACACGCGGCAATTGCCGCGGCGGCCAGGCTCCCGGCGAAGCGCCTGAGTCCATTGACTGAAATCATTGTTTGTCTCCTTCTGTAATTAGGTCTTCTGTATATTCTCGAAGCGCTTCGCGGACGCCATCGAGCATCGAGGTGCGAGAAAGCCTGAGTGAGCTCAATGAAGGAGATTTGGCGAACAACTCGCCCCTTCCTTGGTATGCCGGCACGCCGCGGGCGCTACTTCACCGCTGCAACGCGCCGCTTCCGCCCTGTCGCCTCGCCTTTAGTCGAGCAGGGCGACCTGCACGTCACGCGGACCCTCATACGCATCGCGGCCGTGCCATACCTGCAGGTTATCCAGGATCATCACGTCGCCGTCGCGCCATTGCCAGCGAAGGGTCGCCTTGTCGCAAATCGCGTTGATATGGTCGACCTCCGCCGGTTCGAGGCGCTGCTCCTTGCCCAGGAACATCCCGGTCGGATACTTCTGGTTCTTGCGAATGTCGGTGCTCAGGACCAGGGTCGCGGTGTGCGACCTGTGCAGCCCCGAGCGATAGAGCTTCTTTCCGGTCACTGGATGGCACATGAACGGCTCGAGCGTCGTGAAGACAGTCAGCGAGCCGTCGTCATGCCACAGCGGTTCGAGGCCGCGGGCGGCGCACAGCGCCTCTACCTCCGCCGGGTCTTCGGTATTGAAAGCATGGTTCCAGCCGTGCCGGTCCATGTCGGCATACGACTTCTCGACAGCCGCGGACTTCGGGCCGTAACTCAGCGCGGAGCGGATGCCGAGTTCAGTGATCTTGGCAACCAGTTCCGGTGCCATGTCGTACGCAAAGTTGCGCGCATCGGCGATGGTAGTCGCACCGCCCACGGGAGCCGTGACTCGCGAGAAGAAGGCGATACGCTTCGGATAATGGCGCCGGTATGCCATTTCCGAATGCACGCCAAGCCCGGCGCTGGCTTCCAGCCTTGTGGCCTCCATGACTTTGCCGCTGATTTGCGTGCGCGGGGCGCGTCCGCCCACATAGCCGTCCTCAAATGGCGGATATTGATTGACGATGTCAGCAAAATCATCGGTTTCCGGCGTCGGGAAGCCTCGCAGCACAATGCCGCCATGCTTTGTGATGAGCTGTTCCAGGACCGGCTTCACGCGCCGCGTCCAGGCGCGAAATTGGGCACGGTCCAGCAACTCGCCTCCCTTCGGCTCGATGAACAGCGGCGGCCGTCCGGTTTGGAGCTCATGGCATTGCACGTCCTTGCCAAGCGCATCGATGAGGTGCGGATCGAGGGGTTCCGAATTCGTATTCATAGCAGTCTCCAAGTTGTCTGAGTCGGTGAAGCCTGTCGCATCGGGGGTCAACTCTATCCGCCGCAAGGTCTGGCAGTGATTCCCCGGTTGGGTTAAGCGATTCCATTCAGGCATACTTCGCGGAGACTTCAATACAGGCCGGAGGTGCCATGCGAATCGACGACCTGCGGGTGTTCCTGCTTGTGGCGCAACACGGAAGCCTGCACCGGGCGACGGAACACATTGGGGTGACGCAATCGGCCTTGTCGAAGGCGTTGGCACGGCTTGAGGCCGATGCGGGGATGCGCCTGTTCGAGCGCACGGCTCGCGGCGTCACGCTCACGCCGGTTGGACAGACGCTGCTGGAGCGGGCAAGAAACGTGGTGCTGGCAGCCAACGATCTCCAGGGGGAAGTGGAGGCACAGGCCGCGGCGCGCGCAGGAAAAATCAGGCTTGCGGCGACGCCCTACCTCTTTTCCTGGTTGCTGTCCCCCGTGGTCGCACGCTTCCTTGCCAGGCGGCCGCTGGCGACTTTTTCCATTGAGACGCGGCTGACGCAGGGAGCCATACTATCCCTGCAGTCGGGGGATGCGGACCTCGCTTGTGGCGGGATGACCGCCAATGTGCCGCGCGATGTCAGCCACATTCCGTTACGGCCGCTGAGGTTGCAAGTGGTCGCTCGGTCAGGCCATCCCAGACTCGGCGCTTTCAAGACCCTGGCGGACCTGGCGCAAGAGCGCTGGGCGCTGCCGCAGGCGTCGTCCAGCTTGTACCAGGTGCTGGCAGATGAGTTTGCCAACAATGGCTTGCCTGCGCCGCTCGTTGCCGTGGAATGGACTGGATCCGGCATTTCCATTGCCGAACTCCTTCGGGATACCGATCTGCTCGGCCTTGTACCGCAGCGCACGCTTATGCAACCCGAAGGCCGGGATCTCAGCGTGATCGGCGAGCCGGACATGTTGCGGCAGCCGGAAATCGCCATGTTCTGGCGCGCCGATGGCTATCTCTCTCCGCTTTGCATTGAATTCCGCGATGAGCTGGTTGCCTTTTGCAAGGAAGACGACGCAACTGGCGGCAGGGTTGAGCACGCGCTCCGGCTTTGACCGCGCCGGACTGCCGCGGCAGCGGTGGCTTCATGTACGGCGAAATGACCTTCCACTTGCCATCGCGGATCTGTGAAAGCGGCCTTCAGCGTAAGTCAGCGGGCGACCGTGGCACGGAGCAAGGGGGAGCGCTTTTAATGATGAAGAGGACGCCGCAATGCGTAGGCCGCCGATTTCTATGCGTCGTGGGCAGCTCAGGTGTCAGCCATCAGCGAATCACGGACTTCGCGCATGGCCGTCAAATAGGCCTCCTGGTTCTTTCTCATGCGCTCCGCGGGCCCGGCCAGGGAAATGCCGACCGGCTGGCCGCCCAACCATCCGGACACCGCCAGCCCGTGGACGCCCTCGCTGCCTTCTTCCCGCGCCTCGTATCGGCCAAGGTCGCGGCCGTGCGCCACTTGCGCCATCAGTTCGTCAACGTCAACCACTGTGTGCTCGGTGAAAGGACGAAGCTTGCTCTTGCCAAGTATTGCGCGGGCTTCGTCTTCCGGCAGGAGTCCCAGCAGCGCCTTGCCCAGTGCGGAGGCGTGCAAGGCCGCCCGTGAGCCGACCTCGATGATATAGCGCAACGGCATCCGGCTCGGCTGCACGGCAACGACCTTGACAGCGGTGGTATCGAGTACACCGAAGAAGACGGTCTCATTGGTTTTTGCGCCCACTTGCTCGACGGCTTCCTGCGCTAGTGTCGTCAGGGGATCGTTTTCGGAGATCTGGCGCGCGGTTTCCAACAGACGGGCGGTCGGGTAGAAGCGCCGCGTGCGGGATGTGCGCATCAGGTAGCCGAGCGAATGCAGCGTATGCAATAGGTCAAGGGAACTGCTCTCGGCAACCGAAAGCAGACGAGCCACATCGGAATTTGACAGCTCGCGTTTTTCCCTGGCAAACAATTCAAAAACTGCCATGGTGCGGCTGGCTGCGGGGATCAGGGTGGGCATGCTGGTTTCAAGAAGTGCTGGCTGGAGATACAGTGGCGAGTAGCACTATACGATATTTCGTAGTATAGGGGAGCAGCCAAAGGCGGGGTGTTGCGGAGCTGTGAGCGAATGCCACGGCCATCGCTTCCCCAATCGCCGTCGCACAGCGTTTAACCGAACCATGGCGAACGCTAACTATTGTCAGTTTCCACATTGTCGACCCCGGCTTTGCCTCCTTGCGCGCTTCCGTGATACTGTACAAACATACAGTAATCAGAAATTTCCACCCGGTCCCCAAGCCGGGGCGCAAGCATCACATGACCACCCATCTCTCCCCAGCCTCGCCCGACGTGTCGGGCATTGCGCCGTTGGCGCAAGCGCCCGCCGCCGACCGGCAGGGTGCGCTGGACGCACTGGAACGACGCTATCCCGGCCTGTGGCGGGCGGGGCAGCTCGGCCATCTGGGCCGCGCGGGCAGCGTGCCGGCCTTGCCCACCGGCCATGCGGCGCTCTCGGCCGAGTTGCCAGGCGGCGGCTGGCCGATGGGGGCGCTGACGGAACTGCTGCTGGCCGACGCCGGCGTGGGCGAGTTGCGCCTGCTGCGCCCGGCGTTGCTGGCGCTGGCGGCGGCACAGCGCCGGGTGGCGCTGGTGGGGCCGCCGTACCTGCCCAATGCGATGTGCCTGGCCGAATGGGGTTTGCCGGCAAGCCAGCTGTTCTGGGTGCGTCCGCCCGCTGGCGCGGGCCGGGCCGCGGCCCAGGCGGATGTGCTGTGGGCGGCGGAGCAGGTGCTGCGCAGCCAGGCTTTTGGCGGGGTGATGGTGTGGCTGCCAACGGCGCGTCCCGAGGCGCTGCGGCGCCTGCAGGTGCTGGCGCAGGCGGGCGACGCGGTGGTCTGGGCGTGCCGCCCGGCCGGCGTGCTGCACGAGTCGTCGCCGGCGGTGCTGCGGCTGCTGTTGTCTCCGGCACCCGGCAATGTCTTGTCGATCACTTTTCACAAGCGGCGCGGCCCGGTGCGCGATGCGCCGCTGGTGCTGCCGCTGGGCGAGATGATGGCGGTGCCGGCCAGGACCGCTTCGCCGTCCGCGCCGCCGCCGGTCCCTTTCAATTTCCCGGTTTCCCAAGCCGTTGCGGGAGAGCAAGCCCATGTCGTACTGGATCGCGGTGCATCTGCCGCGCCTGTCGCTGGACGCGTTGCAGCCGAACTGGCCTGAGCCCGCCGCGCTCCCGGCTTCCTCCGGCCTGCTGCACCACCGGGTGCCGGTGGCGGTGATGGAGCGCGAGCGGGTGGTGCTGGCCAACGGGCCGGCGGTGGCACTGGGGGTGCAGGCCGGGATGCGGCGTGGCGGCGTGCAGGCCTTGTCGGCGCAGGTGGTGCAACTGGAGCGCGAGCCGGCCGCCGAGGCGCAGCTGATGACGGCGCTGGCGCTGGCGCTGCTGCACTTCACACCGCATGTGACGGGCCATCCCGATCCCGATGCGGCTACCGTGATGATCGATGCCGGCGCCAGCCTGCGGCTGTTCGGCGGCCATCTGGCGCTGTGCCGCGCGGTGTATGCGCGGGTGCGCCGGCTAGGTGTGTTTCCGCAGCTTGGCTGCGGGCCCACGGCCTTCGGGGCGGCGTGGCTGGCGGCGCAGCCGCTGCGGCGGGACCGCCGTGGCGCGATGGTGCGGCCGGCGCGGCGCGCGGTGCGGGCTGCTCGCATGGCGCGGCTGCTGGACCGGCTGCCGGTGGCCATGCTGCAAGGCGTGGCCGACGACGGCTGGCTCGACGGCATCGGCTGCCGGACCGTGGGCGAGGTGCGGGGCCTGCCGCGTGCCGGCCTGCGGCGCCGGCTGGGGCCGGATCTGCTGGCGCGGCTGGACCAGGCCTATGGCGAGGTGCCGGTGCGCTTTACCTGGTTCAGCGCGCCGGCAGCCTTCGCGCAGCGCATGGAGCTGCCGGGCCGTACCGAGTCCGTGCAGGGCGTGATGGCGGGCGCGCAGCGCCTGCTGCTGGCGCTGGCCGGCTGGCTGGCGGTACAGCAGGCGGGCGTGACGCGGCTGGTGCTGCGGCTCGAACACGAGCGCTACCGGCTCGGCACCGAGACCCCGTCTACGCCGGTGACGGTCAGCCTGGCGCAGCCCAGCCGCGATCCGGTCCATCTGTCCAGGCTGCTGCAGGAGCGGCTGGACAAGGTGCAGTTCAGCGTGCCGGCGGTGGGCCTGATGCTGGTGGTGGAGTCCATGGAGACCTGCCTGCCGCAGAGCGATTCGCTGTTTCCGGAACCAGGCGGCACGCCGGCCGAACTGGGCCGCCTGCTCGATACGCTGATGGCGCGGCTCGGCCGCGAAAACGTGTTGCAACCCCAGCCGTTGCCCGACCACCGGCCCGAGCGCGCCAATCGCTGGTGCCCCGTCGACGAAATGCCGGCGCGCGCGCCGCAGCCGGCCCCGGCAGGCGCCATGCCGGAGCGCCCGGCGTGGCTGCTGGACAAGCCGATGCCGCTCACCGTGCAGCGTCACCGGCCCTGTCATGGCGGCCCGCTGACCTTGCTCTCGCGGCCGGAGCGCATCGAGAGCGGCTGGTGGGATGGCGCGCTGGCCACGCGCGATTATTTCGTCGCCGAACGTGCGGATGGCCTGCGTTGCTGGGTCTATCGCCAGCGTCCCGGGCACGAGGAGAGCGGTGAATACCGCTGGTTCCTGCACGGCCTGTTCGCCTGAGATTCGCCTGAGCCTTTGCCTCCCTGTCATGTCCAGCAAGCCCGCCATGCCCTCGTTTTCCGCTTTGCCGCCGGCGCTTTCCGCGTTGCTGCCGGTATTGCCGGATTATGTGGAGCTGCACTGCATTTCCAATTTCACGTTCCTGGATGGGGCGTCGCATCCGGTCGAGCTGATCGAGCGCGCCTTTGCGCTGGGCTATCGCGGGCTGGCGCTGACCGATGAATGTTCGGTGGCCGGCACGGCGCGCGCGCATCATGCGCTGAAGGACCTGCGTGAGCGCATCGGCGACGCCGCGGCGCGCAGCGCGGCGCGATTGGCCGCGGGGCTGGATGAGGATGGCGACGATGACGATCTCATCGAGGACGACGGCGAAGAGGGCGATCAGCATGACGGCGGGCATGGGGTGGATGATGAATCCCTCGCCGTGCCGGATGCCACGCCCGCCGCCGGCGACGCCTTGGCCCCTGGCGAAGCCACCCAGGCCCGCCTGCGCCGCCATGAACGACTGGACGCGCTGGCCCGCGCCGCGCAGGATTTCCGCCTGCTGGTCGGCAGCCGCTTCACGCTGACGGACTCCGCCGGCCAGCCGGTGCTGCGGCTGGTGCTGCTGGCGCAGGACCGGGAAGGCTTTGGCAACCTGAGCGAACTGATCACCCTGGGGCGCATGCGCTCGGAGAAGGGCAGCTACCGGCTCCACCCCGACGACCTGGCCGCGCCGCCGCAGCCGGAACAGGCTCACCTGCGCGGCATGCCCAACTGCCTGGCGCTGCTGCTGCCGTCTTATTGCCCCGAGCCCGAGGCGTTGCTGCAGCAAGCGCAATGGATGCGGCAGACCTTTGGCGCGCGCGGCTGGATCGCGCTCGAACAGTTGCAGGGCCATGCCGATGCCTTGCACCGGCTGCGTCTTGCGGACGCATCGGTGCAATCCGGCGTGCCGCTGGCGGCGGCCGGCGCGGTGACCATGCATGTGCGTTCGCGCAAGCCGCTGTCCGATGTGCTGAGCGCGATTCGCGTGGGCCAGCCGCTGTCCGGGTGCGGCATGACGCTGGCGCCCAATGCCGAGCAGCACCTGCGCATGCGGCAGCGCTTGTCCCGGCTGTACCCGCGCGAGGCACTGGCGCAGACGGTGCGGATCGCCTCGCTGTGCGATTTCTCGCTCGATACGCTGCGCTACGAGTATCCGGAAGAGCTGGTGCCCCCCGGTGAGACCCCCTTCAGCTACCTGCGCCGCGAGACCATGAAGGGTGTGCTGCGGCGCTTCCCCGGCGGACTCAAGCCCGAGTGGCGCAAGCAGTTGAAGGAGGAGTTCGAACTGATCCGGGAGAAGCAATACGAGCCCTTCTTCCTCACCGTGCACGACATCGTGCGCTTTGCCCGCGGGCGCGGCATCCTGTGCCAGGGGCGCGGCTCGGCGGCCAATTCGCTGGTCTGCTATTGCCTGTTCATCACCGAGGTGGATCCCGGCGATGCCAACATGCTGTTCGGCCGCTTCCTGTCGCGCGAGCGCGATGAGCCGCCCGATATCGATGTCGATTTCGAGCACCAGCGGCGCGAGGAAGTCATCCAGTACATCTACGGGAAATACGGCCGCCACCGCGCCGCTCTGGCCGCCTCGCTGATCACCTACCGCTCGCGCAGCGCGCTGCGCGACGTGGGCCGCGCGCTGGGCATCGACGCCAGCGTGATCGAGCAGGTGGTCAAGGGCCAGGCCTGGTGGGACGGCGGCAAGACCTTTCTCGACCGCATTGCCCAGTACGGGCTGGACCCGGAATCACCGGCGGTGCGGCAGTGGGCCAGCCTGACCGCGCAACTGCGCGGCTTTCCGCGGCATCTGTCGCAGCACGTGGGCGGTTTCGTGATCGCGCGGCACAAGCTGTCGCGGCTGGTGCCGATCGAGAACGCGGCCATGGAAGACCGCAGCGTGATCCAGTGGGACAAGGACGATCTGGAATCGCTCGGCCTGCTGAAAGTGGACGTGCTGGCGCTGGGCATGCTGTCGGCCATCCGCCGCGCGCTGGCGACGATCCCGAGCCGCTCGGGCGCGCCGTACCGCATGGAGGACATCCCCGGCAAGGACGCGCAGACCTACGACATGATCTGCGCCGCCGATACCATCGGCGTGTTCCAGGTGGAGTCGCGCGCGCAGCAGTCGATGCTGCCGCGGCTGCAGCCGCGCACCTTCTACGACCTGGTGGTGGAGGTGGCCATCGTGCGGCCCGGGCCGATCCAGGGTGGCATGGTGCATCCCTACCTGAAGCGGCGCGAGCAGGTGCGGCGCACCGGCAAGCCGCCGGCGTATCACAACGACGTCATCGAGAAGGTGCTGGGCCGGACCCTGGGCGTGCCGATCTTCCAGGAACAGGTGATGCAACTGGCCATCGACGCCGCCGGTTTCACTCCAGGCCAGGCCGATCAGCTGCGCCGCTCGATGGCGGCCTGGCGGCGCAAGGGCGATCTGAAGCAGCACCAGGATGCGCTGGTCAGCGCGCTGACCCGCAACAAGTATCCGGAAGCCTTCGCGCTGGCCATCTGCAAGCAGATCGAAGGCTTCGGTGAATATGGCTTCCCGGAAAGCCATGCCGCCAGCTTCGCCAAGCTGGTCTATGTCAGCGCGTGGATCAAGTGCCATCATCCGGCGGCTTTCCTGTGCGCCTTGCTCAACAGCCAGCCGATGGGTTTTTACACACCTTCGCAACTGGTGCAGGATGCGCGGCGCCACCACGTACGTACGTCGCCCGTGGATGTCACGGTGAGCTGCTGGGAAAGCACGCTGGAGCTGGAAGCGGACGGGCGGGCGGCGCGAGGACGCGAGCGCGCCCAACCCGCGGTGCGGCTCGGGCTCAACCGCGTGAGCGGCATGCGCGAGGCGGCTGCCGGTCGCATCGAGCAGGCACGCGCCAGGCAGCCTTTTGCCAGCGTCGAGGACCTTGTGCTGCGGGCGCGGCTCGATCGCCACGACATCGACGCGCTGGCCGCCGCCGATGCGCTGGCCAGCCTCGCCGGGCATCGTCGCCAGGCGCGCTGGCAGGCCCGCGCCGCCGCGCTGCAGGCCGCCCATCATGACCTGCTCTACGAGGCACCGCCGGCCGAGAGCAAGCTGTCGCTGCCGGCGCCGCGCCTGGGCGAGGACGTGGCCGCTGATTACGCCAGCATGGGCCTGTCGCTCAAGTCGCATCCGCTTGCGCTGCTGCGGCCGCGGCTGGCGGCCATGAAGTACGCCACCGCGCAGGATCTGGCCCATTGCGGCAACGGCCGGCGTGTGCGGGCCTGCGGCATCGTCACGGTGCGGCAGCGGCCGGCGACCGCCAGCGGCACGATCTTCACGTCGATCGAGGATGAGACGGGTGCCGTCAATGTGATTCTCTGGCCGGACCTGATCGAGCGCCAGCGCAAGGAAGTGCTGGGCGCCACGCTGCTGGGCGTGATCGGCATGTGGCAGCGCCAGGGCGAGGTGAGGCACCTGGTGGCGCAGGAACTGGTGGACCTGAGTCCGCTGCTGGGCCGTCTGATGGTGTCCAGCCGCGACTTTCATTGAGCCGCGAGGACGCGGCGAGACCACCTTGCCGCTTTACCGCGCGGATGCTTCCTGCCCGCGTGACGCGCCATGCCGCACCCTGGCCATATCGCCCTGCCAGCCCATCGCCCTGAGCAAGGCGAAACCATGCGGCGTGACATGCGGGCACCAATGGCCGGCCCCGCATTCCTCCAGCGACACAAGGCCGCGTTCCAGCAACGCCTCCAGATCCACGGGATCCAGTTCCAGGCGGTCCTGCGTATCGTGGACCAGCATCAAGGTAGCAAATTCGTGCGGACTCAGCATCGGCATCTCCTGGGTTGGGAATCCTGGTCTCGCGGGCCAGCAGGGGCGCAAGCGCCCAAGAAGGACACTGCTTACGCGCATTGGCCCGCGTGTTTCCCACATCGGAACCCGCCCGGCGCGCTGACATCGCAATGCCTACCGTTCTACGTTTGATTTGCGTCTGTTTTGTGTCGGCTTTCTTATCCGCTCTTTCGTGATCGTCTTGTGCCTGTTCTACACGCGGTTTGTGCCTGTTTTTCGCCCGAATTACGGGCATTCTGCACCCGTCTTGTGCTGTTTCCGCCCCGCAGTTGTGCATGAAAAAAAAGCTGGAAAACTGCGCTTCAGTACGCCTTGATGCGGCCGATACAAGGCACATGCGAGTGCTTTTTCTGGGGTCTTTCGTGGTGACTTTCCTTTCTCCTGCCATGCGCCTGATGGCGCGCCTGACGATCACGCGCAAGCTGCTCTTGCTTGCGATCCTGTTCCTGATCCCGCTGAGCGGCTCGCTTTATGCGGTGCTGAGCCTCTCGGCGCAGTCGATCCGCGCCAGCCAGGACGAACTGCGCGGCCTCGCCATCGTCGACCGCGCGCTCGACTTCATGCGCGAGACACAGGTCAGGCGCGGTGCGGCCAACGCCGTGCTGGCGGGTAACGCGGCATTTCGCGCCACGTTCGATGGCGCGGATGCGAAGGCCGCTGCACACCTCGACGGGCTGATGCAGCAAGCCGGGGCGGCGGCGGGCTTCGACGTTATGCCCGAGGCGAAAAAACTCGGGGAGTCGTGGCGACGCATGCATGAAACGGGCCTGAACACGACGGCCGGGCCGCTGTTCGACATGCACAGCGCGCTGGTCAAGCAGACCCGCTTGTTTATCGGCGATGTGGCGGATCGCTCATCGCTCGCGCTCGACCCCGATAGCGGTTCGTACTACCTGGTCACGCTGATGGTCGGGCCGATGCCAAGGCTGGCCGAGCTGAGCGCGCTGGCGCGTGGCAGGGGGGCCGCCATCATCAGCCAGGGCGGCTATTCCGATGCGGCGCAACAGGCTGAGCTGGCCGCGCTCGGGGAGCAGATCCAGGACGGACTGGAATCGGTGCGGCGCGACATCGGCCGCGTGACGCGCGGCGCGCCGGCGTATCGCACACGGGTGGAAAACGCACAGGCGCAACTGTCCGCCGTGGATGCTTTCTACCGCACGCTGAAGGAGAGGATGCTGGGCAGCAGCGGCATCAACATCGAGGCCAAGGCCTATTTCGACGAAGCGACCGCCGCCATCAACGCGGTCTCCTCGGTCAACAAGGAGTTCTCCGCACTTGCCCGCGCCATGCTGGAGCAGCGCATCGCAGCCGACAAGCTGGAACTGGAAGTGCTCGGCGGCGTGGCCCTGCTGGCGGTGGGCGCGGCGTTCTACCTGTTCGCCGGTTTCAGCTGCGGCATGCGCGAGGACGTGCGGCAAGTGGCGGACATGGTGGGCCGGATCAACGCCGGCGACCTTGGCATCCGGCTGGAGGTTCATGGCAGCGACGAACTCAGCCATGTGAAGCGGCACCTGCTGTCGCTGGTGGATACCTGGCGCGTGCTGATCGGCGATACCAAGGAGGGCGCGCAGAACGTGCTGGTGGCCGCGGGCGAGATCGCGCAAGGCAACCTGGACCTGTCGCAGCGGACGGAAGAGCAGGCATCGTCGCTGCAGCAGACCGCCGCCAGCATGGAGCAGCTCACCGCGATCGTGCAACAGAATGCCGGCAGCGCGGACCAGGCCAGCGCGCTGGCCAGCGCGGCTTCCGACATCGCGGTGGCCGGCGGAGCCTCGGTGGGGCGCGTGCTACAGACCATGGGCGAGATCGAGGCCGACTCGAAACGCATCGTCGACATCATCGCGGTGATCGACGGGATTGCCTTCCAGACCAATATCCTGGCGCTCAATGCGGCGGTGGAAGCGGCGCGTGCCGGCGAGTACGGGCGCGGGTTTGCCGTGGTGGCTGCCGAAGTGCGCAACCTGGCGCAGCGCGCCGGCAGTTCCGCCAAGGAGATCCGCACGCTGATCTCGCAATCGGTCCAGCGCGTGGAGGCGGGCTCGGCGCTGGCCGGCGACGCTACCACGACCATGGAGAGCATCGTGGGCGCGGTCGGGCGGGTGACGGCGATGATGGATGAGATCAGCCGGGCGTCGCGCGAGCAGAGCAGCGGGATTGCGCAGGTGAATCAGGCGGTGACGCAGATGGATCAGGTTACGCAGCAGAATGCGGCGTTGGTGGAGCAGGCGGCGGCGGCGGCTGATGCTTTGCGGGAGCAGGCGCAGAGGATGGAGAGGTCGGTTGCTGTTTTTCGGTTGGAGGTGGTTTGATTGGGGGGGCGCATCTCTTTGGCACGGTTTTAGCGTTTTTTGGCGGGGTTTTGTTGCTTCTAGCTGCTGTCGCGGCTGTACGGGGTTGGCCGTTTACGCACACGGAGGTGTCACTTTTCTTTACTCGTAAAGAAAAGTAACCAAAAGAAAGCGATCCTTGCAGGAGGCTGGCGTGTCGGGCTTGCGCAGCCCATTGGTTTCGTTGTCAGGCCCCGGGTTTTAATAGCCTCATGCCGTTACCGGTTTGAATGGCCACGATCCTGCCAATGGCGCTGGTTCCGTAGTGAGGCCCCCGGTAGCGGCTCCCTGCCCATTCGCCCATCTGCCGGTACCGGCACGGAGCATCACGACACATCACGCCGTGATGGTTTCGTGGTGGGGTGGGCGCGGTGAAGAAGGTCCTGGTCCTAGCAATCCCGTGCCACCGCGCCCACGACGAAAACGGGGCACCTGCAACTTCGTGGCGCTCTCAGAGGATACGGCAACGAAGTTGCAGGCGTCTCAAGCTTAGTCGTGGGCGCGGTGGCACCGAATTGATAAGCCGATGACCTCACCACCGCGCCCACTCCACCACGAAACCATCACGACGTGATGTGTCGTGACGATTCGCGCCGGTACCGGTAGATGGGCGAATGGGCAGGAATTCCGCTACCGGGGGCACCACCACGAATCCCTGGGCATTGGCCGGGTCGTGGTGCTCTGAACCGGTAACGGCACGAGTCTGTTAGAACCCAGGGCCTGACGACGAAACCATTGGGCTACGCAACCCCGACACGCCCGCCTCCTGCAAGGATCGCTTTCTTTTGGTTACTTTTCTTTACGAGCGGCGTGTGTCAAGGTAGTTGTCGCCTCAGCCGTTACGCTGCTTGCTTGTAATTCTCTGCGTTTTTCTGCGCTCGCTCCGGGTTCAGGTACACCGCATCTGGGAGTTCCCAGTTGCGGATGCCCGCGCTCCAACGCTGCGGATTCCGG
>NZ_JBFTOX010000071.1:0-52346 GCF_056398185.1 Cupriavidus sp. 05L310 | reverse complement strand
CCGACAGGATCGGATTGCTCGGGGCCCTGCAGGTGGTTCCGCTGATCTCGCTGGTCGCAGCCGCCGTGTTCTTCATCGCCAGGCCGCGCTACCTGCGCGACCTGCGGCTTGCCGAAGCGCGCAATGAGGCAGAGCGCGCCGGCGCCTGAGAACGGCACTCTCCCTGCCGCCGTTTTGCCGGCTATTCTGATACGGTCTTTTTGTCGCCGGTTGCTTCTGTTATGTTCCCCGCCCCGCCGGTAACATGATGTCCATGGCATGCGCCCGGCGCGAAACGCACAAAATGCGCAACACGCAGGATCGGGCACCGTGCCCAATCTCCCGGCAATGCTCATGGACATCCCCGCTTCAAACCTGCCCGCCCGGTCAGGCCCCGCCAAGGCCGCGGCACCCCGCCGCCAGCCGATCCATCCACCCAGCACGAAAAATGCGACTTCCAATACGCTCGCCGGGTGGTCTACTCTAGTGACTTGTGCTGCTGCTGCTGCGCGCCGCGGCAAGGCCGCTCCCAGACTGGCAAGCCAGGCCCGCCGGCACAGCTTCATGGAGGTCACGATATGTTCGGCTTGAGCGCGCTCGACCTGGCACGGATCCAGTTCGGCTTCACCATTTCCTTCCATATCATCTTTCCCGCCATCACCATCGGCATGGCGAGTTACCTGGCGGTGCTGGAAGGCTGCTGGCTGCGCACCCAAAATACGGTCTACCGCGACCTCTATCATTTCTGGTCCAAGATATTTGCCGTCAATTTCGGCATGGGCGTGGTGTCCGGGCTGGTCATGGCTTACCAGTTCGGCACCAACTGGAGCTTCTTCTCGGACTTCGCCGGCAGCGTGACCGGCCCCCTGCTCGCCTATGAGGTGCTGACCGCGTTCTTCCTGGAAGCGGGCTTCCTCGGCGTGATGCTGTTCGGCTGGAGCCGGGTCGGCCCCGGCCTGCATTTCTTCGCCACGCTGATGGTGGCGGTCGGCACGCTGATCTCGGCCACGTGGATCCTGGCCTCCAACAGCTGGATGCAAACTCCGCAGGGATTCGAGATCATCGACGGCCGCGTGGTCCCGGTGGACTGGCTGGCGGTGATCTTCAACCCGTCTTTCCCGTACCGGCTGGTGCACATGAGCGTGGCGGCATTCCTCGCGACCGCGCTGTTCGTGGGCGCCTCCGCCGCGTGGCACCTGCTGCGCCGGCGCGACAACCCGGCCATCCGCAAGATGCTTTCGATGGCGATGTGGATGCTGCTGATCGTGGCGCCAATCCAGGCCGTGATCGGCGACATGCACGGCATCAACACGCTCAAGCACCAGCCGGCCAAGATCGCCGCGCTCGAAGGCCACTGGGAAAACCGCGGCGACGAAGCGCTGCCGCTGATCCTGTTCGGCTGGCCCGACATGAAGCGCGAGGAAACCCGTTTCGCGGTGGAAGTCCCGCGCCTTGGCAGCCTGATCCTCACCCATACCTGGGATGGCCAGATCAAGGGACTGAAGGAGTTCGCGCCGGAGGACCGGCCCAACGCCACCATCATCTTCTGGTGCTTCCGCATCATGGTGGGGCTTGGCATGCTGATGATCCTGCTCGGGCTCTGGAGCCTGCTGCTGCGGCGTGGCGAAAAGCTCTTCCACTCCCGCGCCTTCCTGCGCATGGCGCTATGGATGGGCCCGGCGGGGCTGATCGCGCTGCTGGCGGGCTGGTTCACCACCGAAATCGGGCGCCAGCCCTGGGTGGTCTACGGCGTGATGCGCACCGCCGACGCGGTCTCGCCGCACGGCGTGCCGGAACTGGCGTTCTCGCTCGCGCTGTTCGTGGTGGCCTATTTCTTCGTGTTCGGCGTGGGCATCGCCTACATGATGCGGCTGGTGCGCAAGGGCCCGGTCATGCATGAAGGCGACCCGGAACCCGATGGCGGCCACGGCGTGGAAGGCACTCCGGCGCGCCCGCTGTCCGCCGTGGACGATCCGGGCGATGTGCCGGACGCCGTGGCCTCCGCTAACCGTCTGGCCGATCGCAGGAGCTGATCATCATGGGCATCGACCTTTCTCTTATCTGGATCCTCATCATCTTTTTTGGCGTGATGATGTATGTGGTCATGGACGGCTTCGACCTTGGCATCGGCATGCTGTATCCCTTCGTGCCGGACCGCCATGACCGCGACGTGATGATGAACACGGTGGCGCCGGTGTGGGACGGCAACGAGACCTGGCTGGTGCTGGGCGGCGCGGGGCTGCTGGCCGCCTTCCCGCTGGCTTACTCGCTGGTGCTCAGCGCGCTCTACCTGCCGCTGATCTTCATGCTGCTGGGGCTGATATTCCGCGGCGTGGCGTTCGAGTTCCGCTTCAAGGCCAACGACCGCGAGCGCCACGTCTGGGACAAGGCGTTTATCTGCGGCTCGCTGATGGCGGCCTTCTTCCAGGGCGTTTCGCTGGGCGCGTATATCGATGGCATCAAGGTCAGCGGGCGCAGCTTTGCCGGCGGGCCGCTGGACTGGCTGCAGCCCTTCCCGCTGTTCTGCGGGCTAGGCGTGGTGGTGGCTTATACCGTGCTGGGCAGCACCTGGCTGATCGTGAAGACCGAAGGCAAGCTGCACGAGCGCATGCTGGAACTGACCGGCAAGCTGGCCTGGGTGCTGCTGGCGGTGATCGTGGTGATCAGCATCTGGACGCCGATCTCGCAGCCGCGCATTGCCGAGCGCTGGTTCAGTTTCCCCAACCTGATCTGGTTCGCGCCGGTGCCGCTGCTGGTGGCGTTCGCCATGTACCGGCTGATCCGTTCGTTGCAGCAGCATGCCCACCTGGCGCCGTTCATGTACACGCTGGCGCTGGTCTTCCTGGGCTATAGCGGGCTGGCGATCAGCGTGTGGCCCAACATCGTGCCGCCCGACATCTCGATCTATGCCGCTGCCGCGCCAGCGCAAAGCCAGGGCTTTGCGCTGGTGGGCGCGCTGTTCATCATTCCCTTCATCCTGATGTACACGGTGTGGTCGTACTACGTGTTCAGGGGCAAGGTACGGCATGGGGAGGGCTATCACTGATGGCGGCGACGAACCACGGCGGCCGCGCGCAGCCGCCCAAGCCATGGCTCAAGCGGGTTGGCTGGCTGTTGCTGATCTGGGTAGCCAGCGTGGCGGCGCTGGGTGCGGCGGCCTTGCTGTTGCGCCTGCTGATGGGGCTGGCGGGCATGCATAGCTGAGGCGGCCCGCCGTCACGCCGTCACGCGGAGAGACCACCGTCCACGCCGATGCTCTGCCCGTGGATAAAGCGGCCGGCGGGTGACGCCAGCAACACGGCCAGGCCCGCCACATCCTTCGCCTCGCCGATACGGCGCATCGGAATGCCGGCGACGAGCCTCGCTTCCTGCTCCGGATTGCCCCACAGCGCCTCGCGCGAGAACTCGGTGCGCACCGGGCCGGGGTTGATCGCATTCACATTGATGCCCTTCGGCCCCAGCTCCAGCGCCAGGCTGCGCACGGCCCCGTCGGTGGCTGCCTTGGTGATGCTGTACAGGCCGAGCATGGCCGAGCCGCGCTTGGCCGCAATGCTCGACATAAAGATGATGGCGCCGTCGCCGCGTCCGATCATCTGCGGGGCCAGCGCATTGACCAGCACAAGGTTACCTCGCACATTGCCGGCCATGGCTTGCTCAAACTCTTCCGGACCCTGGCTCAGCAGTGACCCGGCCACGCCGCTGCCCGCCGCGTTCAGCACCAGCGCGTCCACGCGGCCGTAGGCGTCCAGCGCTTGCCTGGCAAACGCCTGGATGCTCTCCAGGTTGCCGATATCGCAAGCGATGCCTTTGGCCTTGAACCCCTCGCCTTGCAGCGCCGCGGCTACCGCTTCGGAAGCCGCCTGGTCGCGGCCGGACACCACCAGCGCGGCGCCGGAGGCACCCAACGCACGCGCCATTTCCAGGCCCATGCCCTTGGTGGAGCCGGTGATGACGGCAACGCGGCCGGTGAGATCGAACAAGTTCTGCATGATGATTCTCCTGAGGGAAAGTCAGCGCCGCCCGCATCGGTGATGCTGTCGGCCGCACCAATTTAAATGATGCTCAACATCTATTGAATAAATTATGGGTATCACCTAAACTCCGGTCAAGCAAAGTTTTGGCAGGAGAGACAAACATGGCGCGTGCATCACGAGAGCAGGCAGAGAAGCACCGGGAAGCCATCGAGCAGGCTTCCTCCAGGTTGTTTCGCGAACGCGGACTGAACGGCGTGAGCGTGGCGGAACTGATGGCCGGCGCCGGCCTCACGCAC
This sequence comes from Cupriavidus sp. 05L310, assembly GCF_056398185.1. Taxonomy (NCBI): domain Bacteria; kingdom Pseudomonadati; phylum Pseudomonadota; class Betaproteobacteria; order Burkholderiales; family Burkholderiaceae; genus Cupriavidus; species Cupriavidus sp. 05L310. The sequence continues at coordinate 48,097 of NZ_JBFTOX010000071.1, read as the reverse complement.
GGCGGCTTCTACGGACACTTCTCGTCGAAGGACGCGCTGGCCGCGCAGGCGAGCAAGCGCGCCTTCGAGGAATCCGCGCGGCGCTGGACACGACGCATCGAGCGCGCCGAAGGTGACAAGGGCGTGATGCGCGCCAACCTGGTCGAGCCCTATCTGACCAAGGCGCATTGCGCCAGCCCCGGCGATGGCTGCGCGGCGGTGGCCCTGGCCAGCGACATTGCCCGCGAACCGGCTGACAAGCCGGTGCGCCAGGTCTATATCGATGGCTTCAGGCAAATGGTCGAAGACTGGATGAAGACGGTCGACCACGAAGACCCGGCCGAGCGGCGCAAGCTGGCGCTGGCGCAACTCGCCACGCTGGTGGGCGCGATGACCCTGGCGCGTGCCACCGAAGGCGATGCCCTGTCCGAAGACATCCTCGCCGCCGCGCGAGAGATGCTGCTGGGCCCGCTGGCGCAATAACGAACACCTCACCAAGACCCCAACGCCCCCGGATATCCAATGTTCGCTCAAGCACTTTCCAGCCGGCTCGACCGGCGTGGCATCCACTACGCGTGGCTGATCGCCGCGATCACCTTCAGCGTGATGCTGACCACCTCGGCCGCGCTCGGCCTGCCCGGCGCTTTCCTGAAACCGCTGACGCGCGAGATGGGCTGGGACACCGACCAGATCTCGTCGATCCTGGCCTTCCGCTTTGCGCTGTTCGGCCTGATGGCGCCGTTCTCGGCCATCCTGATGGAACGCTTCGGCGTGCGCAATGTGGTCTGGGCAGCGCTGGCGCTGATCGCAGGCGGCATGGCGCTGGCCACCGTGGCGACCGAACTATGGCAGTTGTTTATCGCCTGGGGCCTGATGCTCGGCGTCGGCTCCGGCCTGACCGCGCTGGTGCTCGCCGCCGTGGTCGCCAGCCGCTGGTTCAGCGCGCGGCGCGGGCTGGTGATCGGCATCCTGACGGCCAGTTCGGCCACTGGCCAGTTGGCCTTCCTGCCCGTGGCTGCCTGGCTGATCGAGCATATGGGCTGGCGCATCGCCGTGCTGCCGGTGCTGGGGGCATGCGCCTTGCTGGCGGTGCTGGTGTTCTGCTTCATGCGCAACCGACCCGGCGATGTGGGCCTCAGCGCCTACGGCGAAGTGCCCGTGCATGCGCCCGCCGCGCCGGTGCAGGCCAGCGCGCCGCCCGCGCCGCTGACCCTGCGCGGCCCCTTCGTTGTGCTGCGCGATGCTGCCCGCAACCAGACCTTCTGGATCCTGGCCGGCACCTTCTTCATCTGCGGCCTGAGCACCAACGGGCTGATCCAGACCCACTTCATCTCGCTGTGCGCGGACTTCGGCATGGCCGCGGTGCCCGCCGCCGGCGCACTGGCGATGATGGGCGCATTCGACTTCGTTGGCACCATCCTGTCGGGCTGGCTGTCGGACCGCTACGATTGCCGCAAGCTGCTGTTCTGGTACTACGGGCTGCGCGGGCTGTCGCTGTTCTGGCTGCCGCACTCCACGTTCACGCTGTACGGCTTGTCGATCTTCGCCATGTTCTACGGCCTGGACTGGATCGCCACGGTGCCGCCCACGGTGAAGCTGGCCGGCTCCGTCTTCGGCAAGGAGCGCGCGCCGATGGTGTTCGGCTGGATCTTCGCGGCCCACCAGGTCGGCGCCGCCACGGCCGCGTTTGGCGCGGGCCTCACACGCACCCTGCTGCTGACCTATACGCCGGCCCTGTACGCGGCCGGCGCGGCCTGCGTGGTGGCCGCCCTGCTGGCGCTGATGGTCCGGCGCACGGCCACGCAATCCAGCGGCGCGTCCAATCAAACAGCAAAGGCATGAGTTTCGCGGCGCCACCCGCCGCCGCTGCGTCGCCTCCGCCGCCATGACGGGGACAGCGCAGCGCGATTGATGCTCCGCTACGCGCGGCATCCCGGTTTTTCCCCTCCCATCTCCGCACTTCTCCGCTGCCTTCAGAGGCCACCTCCACGGCCGGCTCCGCCTCCAATTCCCGGCTCCCGCCACCCACGCCAGGGTCCGCGCATACGGCGCCGCGCCTGTCGCCTCAAGAATCCAAATAGGCGCATCAGCATTCTTTGCCTCCCTGTCACCCGGGTGACAACCCCTTTTCTTACTCTGCGAACGCGTCGCGGGGAGCGCGATCGGCAGCGCCGGCAATTCGGCGTACCGCTTCAGACAACAGAAAAGAGGGATCGGATATGGCATGGAAACAGCGGGCGCGCATGGCGTGTGGCCTGGCCCTGGCAGGTACGGTAGCGGCATGCGGAGGCGGAGGCGGCGGCAACGACACGCCGGCGACGGCGGCCCCCGAGCAGAACAACGCGGGGCCGGGTGGCGCCGCCAGCAAGAAGGTGCTGCTGGTCGGTGTGGATGGCGCCACCTACAGCCGGCTGCAGAGCGCAATGGCCCAGCGCAGCCTGCCCAACCTGGCCACGCTGGCGATCACGCCCGCCGCCACCGGTGGCAGGCTCGGCACCACCACCGAGCAGGCTCCGCTCAACGGCCCGAGCTGGGCCACCGTGCTCAGCGGCAGCTGGGCGGACCGCCACGGGGTCACCGACGACGTGGCCGCGGCGGCCGGCCTGAAGGCGCCCAGCGTGTTCCAGTATTTGCGCGGCGCCAGCGCCACCGCAGGCACAGCCCGGCTGCGCCTTGGCGGCGCCACCAGCGCGCCCCTGCTGCCGGCGCTGCTCAAGGCCGACGTCACCGCGGGCAACCTCGATTCGCTGCGCGACTGCAATGCCGATGACAACTGCGTGACGCAGGAGACCATCAAGCTGGTGCAGTCGGGCTACGACGTGGTCTTCGCCCAGTACACGGCGCCCGATGCCGCGGCCGCCGCGCAAGGCTTCCAGGGCGGCGGCTACGCCACCGCGCTGTCGGGCTTCGATCAGGCGCTCGGCAAGCTGCTGGCGGCCGTGCAGGCGCGCCGCCAGGCCAATGCGAACGAAGACTGGCTGGTGGCCGTGACCACCAGCCACGGCCTGGACGCAACGGGCGCCACCACCACGCTGCCGACAGTGCAGAACCGCACCGCATTCATCGCGCTCAACAAGCCGTTCAATGCGGCGCTGGCCAGCAACCTCCCCCCGGCGCCCGCCAATGCAACCGCGCTCTCGGCACTGCCGACCGAAGCCGACCTGTTGCCGACCGTGCTCGCGCATACCGGCGTGGCGGTGCCTGCCGCCTCGTACAAGCTCGATGGCTCGGCCCTGACCGGCAACGTGGGCGTGCGCGCCTTGAGTTCCGTGGTGGGCGCCTACAACGCTTCGCTGCTGCTGTCCTGGCAGAACCCCACCACCGCCGGCGGCGACATGACGCTGCTGCGCGACGGTGTGCAGATCGCCACGCTGCCGGCCGGCACCACCGGCTACGAAGACAAGACGCTCAACGCGCCCGCCAGCGGCATCTATCGCTTCAACTACACGCTGGTGCGCAACGGCGTGCCCGCCTCGATGCTGGCGCAGATCAACTACGTCAAGCCGATCGTGCTGGCTGACACGCTGCGCAACAACCTGTCCGCTTACTACAGCTTCGAGACGCTGCCGGCAACCGACAGCAAGGGCACTACCGCCATCGGCCCCTGGGTCCCCGGCACCGACGGCGGCTCGCTGGGCGGCGATAACTTTGGCGGCAAGTCGCTCAAGGTCGACTCGAGAATCGATGCCTACCAGCTCACGCAGAGCGGCGCCGATATCGCGCTCGCCCCGCAGTTCACCATCGGCTTCTGGTTCAAGTCCGACTGCACCCAGGGCAACGGCACCGGCGAGCCCATCCTGTCGAACAAGAACTATGTCTCGGGCAGCAACGCCGGCATCGCCCTCGGCCTGTTCGGCAGCTGCGAGATCCGCTTCAACATCGGCAGCGGCGGCAAGCGCGACGACATCCAGGGCATGAAGTTCAGCGCCAACCAGTGGGCCTACGTGGCTTTGTCGATCAACGCCACGGCCAAGACCTTCAGCGCCTACATCATCGATCCGGTGCTGGGGCTGCAGAAGACCGAAAACAAGGCCATCGCCAACACCGACGTGACCAAGCTCAACGGTCTCGCCACCAAGGTCTGGGGCATCAACGGCAAATGCCGGCGATCCTGCGCACCATGCTGGACTTCCTGGCGGAGTACTTCGCCACGGATCCCGGATGGCAAGGCGGCAGGCCCGCGTCGCTCCGGCCAGGCTAGGTCCCAGTCGTCCAATCTTCGTATTTCGAACAATTCGCCTTTCCAGGCATTAGAATTCCGCCCGTCCCCCGAAGGATCACCTCATGCGGAAAACCGCCCTCTTCGCATTGTTTTTTTGCACATCGCTCCATGCAGTGGCGGCAACGGCCGTGGACGTGTCCAGGATTCACGGCAAGATCCAGTTCGTCAATGCCTTTGGCGACTACAAGGTCCAGGTGGTAAACGCCTTTGCCGACCTGAAAGTGAAAAAGATCGATGCCTTCCCCGACAAGCCTGGCGAATGGCAAATCGTCAGCGGCAATGCCGACTACAAGATCCAGATCGTCGACGCCTTTGGGGATTTCACCATCGAATACGTGAACGCCTTTCCGGGCGTGCGCAAATAGCCGGACACCATCGCACTGAGCGGGCGCCACTGAACGTGTTCGCAAGATGGCGGAGCCGCCGATGGCTTCGTCCCTGCCGAAATCGGGAAGCGAATGGCGCGCGCATTACCCGACGATCAGTCGGCCCGGCACCACTGGCCAGAATCCGGGCACACGCTGGCCCTTGCACCGTTCAGCCAGACTTGCTCTTCATTCAGTTGCAGCGAGGTCGAAGGGGCGATGTCGAAGGCAACCTCAAGTGCGCGCCCAACGTGGGCATCTTCGATGGGAAGCTCCCAGGTCAGGAATAATTGGGTGCAGTCCTGGTCGGGCGGGAAGTCGGCTACATCAAAACCGCTGCTGCGGCGTTGAATTACGCCATGAGGCTGGCAAGTATCGAATATCACCGCCGTGCCCCGGGTCAGCGGGATGCGATGACCCAAAGAGGGAAAATGCAAGTCCTGCCCCCTGTCCTCGCTCAGGAAGAGATTGCAAAAGGCCGCACCGCCATATTGCGCACCGTCATGGTGATACCTTGCGCCGCGGCAGGCCATGAGGGCTACGTCACTGGAGGCAAGCACCCCAGGCAGTCCAAGCGCGCACGCCCAATCGGACACAGCCTGCACGCAGCGCGTGTAGTCCGGCCAGCGCGCTCGCGCTCGTGCCAGAGGCATTGCCTCGACATCCCCGGGCTCCAGGACCAGGCGGGACGATATCTCCCTTGCCCAATCTGCAAGCAAACGTGCAGGGGGGACAGGCACGTCGACCGTGCCTGAGAGCACGATGTCACTCACGCGCCGGCTGCGGATGGCGTCGCCACTCCAGAAATAGGAAGTGAGGAGGTCTTGTACCCGATGCTGTTGAGGGCTGTGGCTCATTTGGAGCAATGTAATGCGGCTGCCTCGGTAATGTAGCGGATCATAGCCCGTCGGCCGCTTAGGTCGCCGATGAACCGGCGCGGTCTTCCCCGGAAATCGGCCAGGAAGCAAAAAAATCGGCGCGCCTCAATGGGCGCGCCGATGTCGCACAGCGCGTCGGCGCTGCGATAGTACAAGTGGTGATGCGGGCCGGGAAGGCTATCAGGCAGGGAGCGTCTGCGCCAACACGGTTGCCATGGAGCCACTGGCGGCGCAAACCAGTGCCCAGCCTGCCAACATCCGGAAACTCTGCCAACGGCTCATGATGTGCTCCTGATATCCGTGCGCCGCCATGACGGCGGCACGACGATGATGCATGGATCGCGGTACGCCGCGGTCATCCTGACCTCACGGCATACCGGTAGTTTGCTCAGGCATTCGCGCCGTCGGTGAACACGTCGCGCTTGCCGCTGCGCGCACCGTCGGTGTACGGGTCGCGCTTGTCGGTACGAGCACCATCGGTGTACGGGTCGAAGCTGCGGCCCGGTTCAGACGACACGCTGCCGCGGTCCAGGCCGGCGACGGTACGGAAACCATCCGTATAGGGGTCGGTCTTGCCGACGCGCGCGCCGTCGGTGTACGGGTCGATGCTGCGGGCGGGCTCGGACGACACGCCGGCGCGGTCCAGGCCGGCAGTCAGGCCGCCTTCGCTGAATACGTCGAACTTGCCGCTGCGGGCACCATCGGTGAACGGATCGGCCTTGCCGGTACGGGCGCCATCGGTGAACGAGTCGAACTTGCCGGTACGGGCGCCATCGCTGTACACGTCGCGGGTGCGGTATTCATAGCTGTACTTGTCGGCGGAAACGGTGGCAGCCTGGGCATGGCCAGCGGCAAAAGCTGCGGCGAGGGTGGCGGCGGTGAGCAGGGACTTGGCAAAAAGCTTGGTGTTCATGATGTTCTCCAATCGAAGCATGGGTCCGGGGGTCTGCTTTGGCCGCGGGGACCGGGATTTAGCTGGATCGTCACTTTCCTGTCGTTTTACCTACCACTAGGTAGACAAGCTGGGCAAAAAAAAGTGACTTTCGTCGTCGTTACATATCTGCTGCATTGGAAGCCGGCTGGCGGGCGGGCGGGCCTTTTCTGCCTGCCCTTGCTGCGGCGTCCATGGAACACATCTTATCTATCTGTAGGTAGATAGTCAAGGGTTTTTACCAGGTTGCGCTTAAGAATATTCGAAAAAAACCTAAGCGGCACAAGCAGCACTATTGGCAGCCACCCAGAAAAAGTGAGCCATTGGGCGCCATTCTTCTGACAGCCGCCAGCACCTGCTATCGGTGTGTACTAGGCTTTTCGAGGCGCGGGTCGCGATCGAGGGCACTCGTGCGTCGCTTTGTGCAATCGGCCTCACACGCACCGCCGAAGGTTGCCATCAGGGATTGCCGCGTTGCGGCATCGCGAGCAAACTCTCCATGGCCGTGCGCGGGCGTTCCCGCGCACGCTCCTGCCGCACTCGAATCCATTGCACCGCCTCCCGCGCGGTGCCACCGGGAGGCCGTACTCATGAGCGCAGACAATGCCATCGGGAGTTCCGAACACGGCGATCCGCAAGCCATAGCGCCGGCGGACCTGTCAGTCGAGCCAGAGGCCACCGCAGCAGCGTTCTCCCCGATGGAGTCGCGCCGGCACCAGATGTTTCCCCTGCTGACTGCCGGCGAGATCGCCCGGCTCCAGCATTTCGGCACGGTGAAGCAATGGCTCCCCAACGAATTCCTGTTCCGCACGGGTGACCCCGCCCACGGCATGGTGGTGCTGCTGCGGGGCCATGTACGGGTGTCCCAGCGCGACGCCCTGGATCGTTCGACGGTGGTGGGCGAACACGGACCGGGGCACTTCCTCGCCGAGGTCGGACAGCTATCCGGCAAGCCCTCCCTGGTCGACGGCATGGCGCTGGAGAACGTCGAGGCCATTGCGATCCCGCCCGACCGGCTGCGCGCGCTGCTGGTCGCGGAGGCCGAACTGGGCGAGCGGATCATGCGCGCGCTGATCCTGCGGCGTGTCGGCCTGATCGAACGCGGCAAAGGCCCGACCCTGCTGGGCCGCGGCAGCGAGCCACGCCTGCTGCTGCTGCAGGCCTTCCTGCGGCGCAACGGTTATCCCCACACCGTGGTCGATGCGGACACCGATCCCGACGCCGGCGCGCTGCTCGAGTTCAGCGCGGCCGCCCCAGGCGATTTTCCGCTGGTCATCTGCCCCGGCGGCGCGGTGCTGCGCGCGCCCGACCCAGGCCAGCTTGCCACTTGCCTGGGCCTGTTGCCCGAGTTCGATCCGAACCATGTCTATGATGTGATCGTGGTGGGTGCCGGCCCTGCCGGGCTGGCAACGGCCGTCTATGCCGCGTCCGAAGGGCTCTCCGTCGCGGTGTTCGACGAGTGCTCGCCCGGTGGCCAGGCAGGCGCCAGTTCGCGCATCGAAAACTATCTCGGCTTTCCCACCGGCATCTCAGGACAAGCACTGGCCGGCCGCGCCTTTGTCCAAGCACAGAAATTCGGTGCTCACGTCGCGATCCCGCTGGAGGTGGCTGCACTGCATTGCGGCGAACACCCGCAACGCATCGAGTTGTGCGACGGCCGCAAGATCCCGACCCGCACCGTGGTCATAGCCAGCGGCGCGGCCTATCGCCATCCCGCCATCGCAGCGCTGGATCGTTATGAGGGGCGCGGCGTCTACTATTGGGCGTCTCCGGTGGAAGCCCGGCTATGCGGCGGCGACGAGGTCATGCTGGTCGGGGGCGGCAACTCAGCCGGACAGGCGGCGGTCTTCCTGGCGGCGCACGCAAAGCACGTGCACATGCTTATCCGTGGGGCGAGCCTGGAGGCCAGCATGTCGCGCTACCTGATCGAGCGCATCGCGGCCCAGCCCAATATCGAACTGCATACCGGCGCGGAAGTCGTGACACTGGCCGGAGAAGAGCGCCTGGCTACCGTCGGCTACCGCACGCGCGATAGCGACCGCATTACAGAAATACCGATCCGGCATCTGTTCCTGTTTATCGGCGCCGATCCCAATACGGCATGGCTGCGTACGTGCAATGTCCGCGTCGACGCAAAGGGATTCGTGCTGACGGGCTCGGACACACCACATGAAGGCGAGGCGCCCGCCTCCGCGCTGGAGACCAGCGTACCCGGTGTTTATGCGATTGGCGACGTGCGCTCGGGCTCCACCAAGCGTGTTGCGGCGGCCGTTGGCGAAGGCGCCGCTGTGGTCGCCCAAATCCACGGCTACCTGGCGAAACTAAAGCTGCCGGAGCCGGGAATGCTCGCCATGTAGGGCACGCCGGGCAATGAATTTACTCCTGCCTCCGTGCGCCGGCAATCGACCGTGTGGACGGCGCGCGACAGAGCGTGAAACGCGCTTTTATTTACTATATTGGTTGCAATGGCAGGTGCTTCAATTCGAAGCCGCTGATCGGGGAGGTTGCCATGCGTTCGCTTGCAGACAGATTTAGTCCGCCCACACCGGAGAAAATAGCAGCAAGGGAATTGCAGCAAATGCGGCTTACCCTATTCCAGGCCGAACGCCGCCTGCTGGAAGCCCAGATGCAGGTCGACTACTATCGCGACCTCGTCGCCTTCCTGGAAGACGTGAGCGCCTCCGGCGTCGAAAGCGTGGTGGACAAGCGGCGCACATCTGCCGCCGCCGAGCACGCACAGGCCCATCGCTCCGCGCCCGGACTCATCACGGTGCCTGCCGTACCTTCAGCAGCCTGACGTTTCACCATTGCCGGCGCAGCCCGCGCCGGCAACGGTGATGACGCGTCCCTCGCCTGCGCGGGACGCGGCTGCCGCGACGCTGTCACACGCAACCGCTGCACGTGGCGCTTGTCATGGCCCGTCGCGCATCGCCGTGGGCTGCGCGAGCGCTGTGCGATACTGGCCGTCTTGCGCGGTTCTCCCGCGTCATCCACACACAGACCCAACGCCGCGCGCGGTGCCTCGCGACGTCCGTGCCCGGCCCGGGACCCAACAGGAAACTGATATGAGCGAACTGCTGCCAGCCATTGAGATCGAAACCGCGCCATCACCGACATGGTCGGTCATATGGATGCACGGCCTCGGCGCCGACGGCAGCGACTTCGTCCCCGTGGTACCCGAACTGGACCTGGCGCCCGTACCCGGCGTGCGTTTCGTGTTTCCCAACGCGCCGGCCATCCCGGTCACCTGCAACGGGGGCTACGTCATGCCGGCGTGGTATGACATCGAGTCCCTGGACGACGCGCGCCGCCAAGTGGACGAGGCTGGGATACGCGTCACCCGCCAGGCCATTCGCGCGCTGATCGCGCGCGAGAACCAGCGCGGCGTGCCCAGCCATCGCATCGTGCTGGCCGGCTTCTCGCAGGGCGGCGCCGTGGCCTATACCACCGGCCTCACGCATCCCGAGCGCCTGGGCGGCATCATCGCCCTTTCCACCTATATCCCCTCGCCCGCGCTGCTTGCCGCCGAGTTGAGCGAGGCCAACCGCGCCACGCCGATCTTCGCCGGGCATGGCGCCGAGGACGACGTGGTACCCGTCAAGCTAGGCATGCTGGCGCGCGATACGCTGCAACAGCAGGGATGCACGGTGGAATGGCACACCTACCGCATGTCGCACTCGGTCTGCATGGAAGAAATCCAGGCAATTGGCGCGTGGCTGACCGCGCGGTTCGCCGCGGACAAACCGTCCTGACCACGGGAAGGCGGAATGGCCCTGCACGGCCATTCCGGCGTGGGACGCGCCCGGCCGTGGTAGGCTCGCGCCCTCCGCATTATTCGCAAGCCCTATGAAAACCTCACATCCCGACGCTTCCGCGGCCGCCCCTGCCGCGCCGCTCAAGCTGGATTTCGATACGCGCAAGGCGCTGCTGTTCGCCCTTGCCGCCGAGCGTTTGTCGGCGTACTACGAACACCGCCAGTGGATGACCGATGCCCAGGGCTCCACCCTGGCAGGCCTCTGGCTGTCGCGCTCCAGGCTGCAACTGGCGCTGGCGGAGCGGCGCCTGCTGTCGCAACTGAGCGATCAGTTCGCACGGCAACTGGCCGGCACGCTGTCGCGCGAGGCCGGCCTGTACACCGCCCATGAAATGATGGAAGCGCTCGACCCCAACTACCAGTCCGCTTTTGCGCACGACCTGCTCGACGAGTGCGAGCGGCTGCTGCGCGAGAACGGCGTGACGGAGTGACAGGCCACGCGCCGTGCCTTCGCAGGCGCGGCGTGACCGGCACGATTCAGCGGCTGGCCACGCTTGGCGCGCGGCCCTTCTCGAACTGTTCCCCGTCGAGCCGGCGGAACACCAGCGCCGACAGCAGCGTAATGATGCCCACGGTAAGGAACGCCAGCCGGTAAGCCGTGCCCGCCACGCCAAGCTGCGCGGTGAACAGGCTCACTAGCCCGCCGCCGATGGTGACCCCAAGGCCGATCGCCAGCATCTGCACCATCGAGAACAGGCTGTTGCCGCTGCCCGCGTCTTCCACGCTCAGGCCCTTCAGCGTCACGCTGTTCATGGCAGCAAACTGCATGGAGTTGGTGGCGCCGAACAACGCGAGCTGCGCGATGGCCAGACCAGTCGGCCAGCCCGGCGAAATCGCCGCGAACGATGCGATCGAGCCACCCACGAGCAAGGTGTTGACCAGCAGGAAGGTGTCATAGCCAAAGCGTTTGACCAACGGCACGATCCAGCGCTTGGCGACCACGCCGGCCAGCGCGGCCGGCAGCAGCATCAGCCCGGAATGCAGCGGCGAGTAATCCATCTGCAACTGCAGCAGCAATGGCATCAGGAATGGCACCGCGCCGGAACCGATGCGGCAAACCAGGTTGCCGGCCAGCCCGATGCTGAAGTTGGGTTCGCGAAACAACGCCAGCCGGAACAGCGGATCGCGCCGCCGCCGGGCATGTGGAATGTATAGCAGCGCGGACAGCAGGCTCAGCGCGAACAGGCCGCCGCTCCATGCCGCATGACTGGCTTCGCGTGGCGTGTCGAGCGCCAGCGAAAATGCCACCATGCAAAGCGACAGCAAGCCGCATCCGATGAAGTCGAACGGGGGCGCGCGTCCGTTGGTGTTATCCGGCAAGTAGCGCAAGACGGCCAGCATCCCGATCGCGCCGACCGGCACATTGATCAGGAAGATCCAGTGCCATGCCACCGACTGCACGATCCAGCCGCCCAGCACCGGCCCGAAGATGGGCCCGACCTGCCCTGCCACCGACACGAAGGCAAGGGCCGCGATGTACTGCTCGCCGGAGACGCTGCGCAGCACCGCCAGCCGGCCGATCGGCAGCAGCATCGAGCCGCCGATGCCCTGGACCACGCGGGCGATCACAAGCTGGTCCAGGCTCTGCGCGCCGGCGCAAAACAGCGAGCCGAGCACAAAGGTCAGGATCGCCGCGAAGTAGACCCGGCGGGTGCCGAAGCGGTCCGCCAGCCAGCCCGAGGCCGGCGTCAGCATGGCCATGGTCAGGGTGTAGGCCACGACCACCGGCTTCATGTCCAGGGGGGTCTCGTTTAGGCTGCGCGCCATCGCGGGCAACGCGGTGTTGACGATGGTGGTGTCGAGCCTTTGCATGAAAAAGCCCGCTGCGACAATCCACAGCATGGCCTTTTGGGAGGATTGGCTGTTCATCTGGTACATCTCGGCAAGGACCGGTGGAGAACCGGCGCGGCCATCGGGTGGGATCGCGGGGAGCAGATCCGGAAGAACCCAGGGCCACGAATGCTATCGATGTTAATGATTGCGCTATCAATCGGGAACCCCTCTGGATATATTGACTGTAATCGGATATTCCGATGACAATGCCGCATGCTCAATCCCGTCTGGATCCGGACCTTCGCCACCGTTGCCGCCGCCCACAGTTTCACCGATGCGGGGCGTCAGCTCGGCCTGTCCCAGTCCAGCGTCAGCGACCATATCCGGCGCCTGGAACAGCACGTGGGACGGCGGCTGTTCGTGCGCGATACCCACACCCTGACCATGACCGCCGACGGCGAGGCGCTGCTGGCGCATGCGCGGCTGATCCTGGAAGCCATCACGCGCGCGGAATCCCAGTTCAACGCGCCCCGCCTGCAGGGACGCGTGCGGCTGGGCACCTCGGACGACCTGGCGCTGGGGCCGCTGCCCAATGTGCTGGCCGCGTTTCGCAACTCGCATCCGGACGTGGAACTGGAAATCACCATCGGCATGACCGGCAAGCTCTACGAGCTGATGGATGCCGGCGCGCTGGACCTGATGATCGGCAAGCGCCGCGAAGGCGACAGGCGCGGCACCCCGCTGTTCCGCGGCAAGCTGGAGTGGCTCGCGCGGCCCGGCACCGTGGCGGACCTCAGGCAGCCTTTGCCGCTGATCCTGGTACCCGAACCCAGCGTCACGCGCGCCATCGTGCTCGATACGCTGGCCAAGGCCGGGATGCGCTGGCAGATCGTCTGCACCAGCAGCAGTCACTCGGGCTGCATCGCCGCCGCGCGTGGCGGGCTGGGCATTACCGTGAGGGCGCAATACCTTTCCGGGCGCGGCCTGTCGCCGCTGGTCAATAGTGAAAGCCTGCCGGCGCTGCCGGAGGTGGAGTTCATCTCGCTGCGCGCGGGCCGCCTGAGCCGGCCCGCCGAAACGCTACTGCAACTGCTGCAAAAGAGCGATCTGCGCGGGTCCTGGCTGGACGAATAGCCAGCACCCGCGTGCGATTCCCGCCGGGCTCACGCATGGGCGCCGTCCTGGTACGGGTCGAAGCTACGGGCCGGGGATGCCGATACGCCGCGCGTGTCCATGCCGGCCAGCTTCTGCGCGCCATCGGAGAACGGGTCGATGTTGCGAGCCGGATCGGACGAAACGCCACTGCGGTCCAGGCCGGCGATGCGGGCGCTATCGGTGAAGGGATCCACCATGCGGGTGCGGGCGCCATCGGTGTACGGGTCGATGCTGCGGGCAGGATCGGACGAGACGCCAACGCGGTCCAGGCCGGCAATGCGGGCGCCGTCGGTGAACGGATCCACCATGCGGGTGCGGGCGCCGTCGGTGTACGGGTCGATGCTGCGGGCAGGATCTGCGGAAGGACCCGTGCGGTCCAGGCCGGCAATGCGCGCGCCGTCGGTAAAGGGATCGGCCGTGCGGGCGTGGGCACCATCGGTGAAGCTATCGAACCTGCCGCCACGGGCGCCATCGGTGAATGCGCTCACGGGTGCCGTGCGTGCGCCGTCGCTGAATACGTCGCGCGCGCCGCTGTGCATCGACTGGGCATAGGGCGCGTTGCCAACGCGATCGGCAGCCGCGCTGGCGGCATGGGCGCTGCCCAGGGCAAACACGGCACCGGCAATGGCGGCGGCGGCAAACAGCGACTTGGCGAGGTTCGGGTACATGGCAATCTCCAACTGGGTGAATGAGCCCATTCGTCGCCGGCAACCGATGGAACTTACAGGTTTTTTTCAGATTGTTTGCCGGAGCCCGTTCGCCTCGATCCGCGTGCGGTGCCCTGCACGTGGACACGCCGCGCAGCCCGACGCGGCGCCCTGCCCCGCCCGCACCTGACTGGCCTAAGCCTTATTCCAGTCATCTTCCAGTCAAAAGGATGAGCCCAGCCAAATGCTTATCCCCCCCAATACCGTGACGATCTCCAACCTCCGGCCAGTGTCGGCAAGCGTACGCATGACGCTAAATACAGTAACGGGTCAGGCGCTGCTGCGTGGCAAACCGAACAGAACAAGACAGAACGGCTGACGCCGTGGCCGGGATTTTTTCGACTAGGGGAGAATGGGATGACCGACACAGAACTGGACCTGTCCGGCAATCATTTGCTGGGCGCACTGCCGCAGCGCGAGCGCCGCCTGCTCATTTCGCGGCTGGATAGCGTCAACCTGCGCACAGGGCAACTGTTGAGCGACTCCGGGCAACGCATCCGGCATCTCTACTTCCCGAGCACCGCGGTGGTCTCGATGATGTCGCTGCAGGAAAGCGGCGCCACCGTCGAACTGGCCTCGGTGGGCCGCGAGGGGATGGTTGGTCTGCCCGCGCTGACCGGCGGCGAGACCATGCCCAACCGCATCGAGGTACGCAGTAGCGGATGCGGCTTCCGCGTGGCCGCCGGCGACCTGCGCGCCATCTACCCCGAGCTGCCCACGCTGCAGCGCATGGCCCTGCTCTATATGCAGGCGCTGCTCACGCAGGTTTCGCAAACGGCGGTCTGCATCCGCCATCATTCGCTGACCACCCAGTTGTGCCGCTGGCTGCTGCTGGCGCTGGACCGTTCGCCCTGCAACGAGCTGGATGTCACCCAGCAGACCATCGCCGACATGCTCGGCGTGCGCCGCGAGGGCGTCACCGAAGCTGTGGGCAAGCTGGCGGAACTGCGCATGATCAGCCACAGCCGTGGCCATATCACCGTCATCGACCGCGCCGGGCTGGAAGGCTTCTCCGGCGAGTCCTACCGCATCGTGCGCAACGAATTCGACCGCCTGCTCAGCCCTGCCGCGAGCTAGCCGGCAGTGGCATGTGCCAGCGCCTGGTAAGCGGTGGCAAGGTGGTAAGGCGTGGTCGAAGGCATCTCGGCCCGCTCCACCTTGCCCTGCGCCGACAGGCATTCGTACCAGCCGCCCGCGTGGAGAAAACGCGCCGGGAACGATTGCAGCCATGCGTGCAGGTGTGCGAGCGCAATGCGATCGCCACGCACCACCAGCGCCCGCGCGAATTCGGTCTGCGCCCAGATCCGCTGGAGCGGGTCGCGCACCGAGCCGTCCAGGTTCAACGCCGCCGCCACGCCCATGGTGCCGGTATCGACACCGTGCGCCAGGGCGAAGTCGAAGGCCCGCGTCAGCGCCTGGCTGAGCGGCGAGCCGTCGAACAGGGACGGCGCCGAAGCGAGCAGCGAAAACCACTCGAACTGGTGTCCGGGCTCGATCCGGTTGCCGGCGTTGTCCGTCGTCAACGGCAACTCGGTGATGCAACCGCTGGCCGGATCGACAAAGCTGGCCAGCATGGCTGCGGCAATGCCCGCCAGCCGGTCCGCGTAAAAAATGTCCCCCGTGACCTCGTGAGCCGCCAGGTAAGCCTCGGTCAGGTGCATGATCGGGTTTTGCAGCGGCGTGGCGCCAACGGGGCTGAAGTCTTGCGCGAGCCCGGCATGGTAGAGGCCGTCCGCCATGCGGAAACGCTGTTCGATCAGCCGCGCCGTGCCGTCCAGCAAGGTGCGCGCCTCGGGGCTGCCCGTCCGCTTGAAATACGCCGCGCAAGCGAAAACCACGAAGGCGTGGGTGTACAAGTCCTTGGTGCTATCGAGCGGCTGGCCGTGCGCATCGATGCTGTAGACGAAGCCGCCGTACCCGCCATCGGCGAAGCGGCCGCGCAGCGACGCGAACAGCCGCGCGGCGTGGGCGGCCGCGTCGGCGCCCTCGCACCGGGAAAACACGTAAATCTGGCGCGCGCATGCCATGGCGCGATAGCGCACCACCGGCAGCGGCTGGCGATCGGTGGCCGACAGCGCCTCATAGGGCAGTTGCATGGCGGCATGCCAGCCCGGACCGTTCCATAGGGGCAGGATGGCGGCATCGTAGTGCGCGAGCAGCGTGGCAACGGACGCGGAAATGGAAGCAGCACCGGTTGCGGCAAGGGTTGGCGTAACGTTCATGCGGGAAGGAATTCGGTAAGGGGCGCGTCATCGCGCGGTCCCGGCTAAATATTCATGACCAAGACCCGGGACGCGGGGAACGGCAACCGAGGCGTCCCGGAGACTGGCATCCGTGCAATATACCTCAGCACGGCAACCGGCCTTCCCGACTAACCGGCGCCGGCGATAGCGCCTAAATACGCCGGACCATGCACAAAGGCAGGCGTGCGCCTTCCGATCCGCATTCCGGCGACCTGCCGCAATCCGGAGTGGCGGCCTCGCCCCACCCGCCGTTTCGTGCCATTGGCAAGCTTGAACCCGCCGGCAGATCGCCTAACCTTACCGCGTGGACCCTTGCTTCGAGAACCGCGACGAGCGGCTATCGCGCCGCATTCCGCGCCCGCCGCGGCGCCAGGACCACATTCCTGGTTTGTGCAGATATCACGGCCGGAGGGATTCCCGCCTTCCGTCCTCCCCGCACTTTCTGGCCATCCGGCGCCCGCCGGAGGTTACGCCCATGCTCCATGGGAGAGCACGATGGAAAAGCCAGTCGTAAGCCCCTTGCGTTTTGTCGAGATGCTGAACGCCAGGCTGCCCGCCCATCCCCTGTATCAGGAGGGGATGCGCGTGTACGCCATTCCCAATCATTCAGAGCATCCTCACAGCCTGGTCTGCGTCGGCCCGCGCGGCGTCAAAGGCGTATGCGCAACGGTGGAACTGATCGTGCGCGGCGAGTGCGAGATCTTCCCCGACATACCGGGCGACTGGCACGCCGCCCCCCGCGCCACCGCTCGCGCCTCCAGCCGCTAGGGCGCTGCCATCCGGCCACGCGCGAACCCCTTCCAGCCTCCGATATGGCCGGGGGCAGCGTCACGCGGCTGCGCGCCCCTCCTCTGCAGAAGCTGGAATCCGGACGACGCCGGCGCTGTCGGAACTCATTACGCCTGCCGGATACCGTGCGGCAAACACCAGGCGGCCCGCTGACCACGTATGCGTCACCAGCGGCTGGCCCGCCACCATTGCCACCGCCACCAGGTCGGCACGCAGCCCGGCCGCGATGCGGCCGCGGTCGGACAGCCCGCAGGCCGCCGCCGGGTTGGCGCCGACCAGCGCGGCAGCCCGCGGCAGGCTCAGGTCCGCCTGCCGCTCGGCGGCGAAGGCCGCCGCGATCAGCGTGGATGGCTGGTAGTCCGAACACAGGCAATCCGCCACGCCGGCGCGGATGGCGTCGATGGCGCGCATCGAACCGCTCTGGCTCTGGCCGCGCAGCACATTGGGCGCGCCGAGGATGGTCGGCAGCCCTTGCGCCTTGGCCGCCTGCGCGGTCTCCAGGTTGATCGGGAACTCGCTCATGCGCACGCCCAGCGCCTGCATGGTGGCAATGCGCTCGACCGAATCGTCGTCGTGGCTGGCGGCGGGAATGCCCATCCGCGCGGCCAGCGCCAGCAGGCGTTCCACGCGCTCCAGCGCGCCATGCTTCTCCACCAGTTTCTTGTCGGCGGCGGCGCGCGCTTCTTCGCGGCTCATGGCGTGGTTGCCCATCATGTAGGCCAGGTACGCTTCGAGCGTCTTGAACTGGCCCTGGCCGGGCGAGTGGTCCATCACGGAGACCAGGTCCACCACGCCGGCCTCCATCAGTTGCTCAAGCACGGGCAGCGCGCTGGCATCGGTGACTTCGTAGCGGCAATGGACACGGTTGTCCACCAGGCTGTGATCACGGAAAGCCGTGACGGCGCGCACCAGGGCGCCTGCGGTCTCGTAGTTGCGCACGCCGAACGTATTGCTGGCGAACGACACCGCATGATAAGGCGTGGTGATGCCGGCAGCGGCGTTGCGGCGGTCGACCTGCGCCACGGCAAAATCGAGCGGGAACATCACGCGCGAGCGCGGTTCGGCTTCTTTCTCGATCGCATCGCAATGCAGGTCGATCAGGCCGGGCATCAGGGTCTGGCCGCGCAGGTCGATCACCTGGGTGGCGCGCGGTACGGCGGCGGCATCCGGCTCGATGGCCGCGATCAGGCCATTCTCGATCAGCAGCGCGCTGTCAGGAAGCACGCCGTCGGGCAGGACGATCCGCGCATGGGTCAGGTAGGCAGGAAGCATGGTCGTTTCCGGGAACGATTGGGAACGGATAAAAGCAACAACGAATCGGCTCAGCCAGCCACGGCGGCAAGCTTGCCGGCGGGCGCGGCCTCGGTGACGGCGGGCGGGTGCAAGGGCAGCAACCGGGTGGCCACGGCATCGCGCACCGCTTCGTCGTGGAAGATGCCGACCAGGCAACGGCCCTCGGCCAGCGCCTCGCGAATCAGCGCCACGACCACGGCGCGGTTGTCGGCATCGAGCGAGGCGGTCGGCTCGTCGAGCAGCAGCACCGGATGACCGCCGATCAACCCGCGCGCGATGTTCACGCGCTGCTGCTCGCCGCCCGAGAAAGTCGCCGGCGGGAGGCTCCAAAGACGGCCCGGCACCTGCAGCCGCGCCAGCAGCGTCGCCGCGCGCTCGCGCGCTTCATCGGCGCCGGCGCCGCGCTGCTGCAGCGGCTCGGCCACCACGTCGAGCGTGCTCACGCGCGGGATCACGTGGAGGAACTGGCTGACATAGCCGATCACCTCGCGGCGCAGTTGCAGGATGCGCTGCTCAGGCGCGCGGGTCAGTTCCACCCAGTCGTTGCCGTCGCGGATGCGGATGCTGCCTTCGGTGGCCAGGTAGTTGCCGTACAGGCAGCGCAGCAGCGTGCTCTTGCCCGCGCCGGAACTGCCGGCCAGCACCAGGCATTCGCCTGCGGCGGCGTCGAAGTCGATGGCCTGCAGCACCGGCAGGCGCGTGCCGCCCTGGTTATGCAGGACGAAGGTCTTGCCGAGGCCGCGCACCTGGATGCGGCTGGCACCGGTGGCATCGACGGTATTCGTGTTGGCATTGCCTTGATGGTTGTTGGAGTCTTGCGTCATGGTCAGCTCTGCAGGATGGAAGACACCAGCAATTGGGTGTACGGATGGTGCGGGTCGTCGAGGATCTGGTCGGTCAGGCCGCTTTCCACCACGCGCCCGCCTTGCATCACCAGCGTGCGGTGCGCCAGCAGGCGTGCCACGGCGAGGTCGTGGGTCACGATGATGGCGGCGAGGCCAAGGTCCGCCACCAGCCGGCGCAGCAGATCGAGCAGGCGGGCCTGCACGGAGACATCGAGCGAGGCAGTGGGCTCGTCCATGAACACCAGGCGCGGATGCGTCACCAGGTTGCGGGCGATCTGCAGGCGCTGCTGCATGCCGCCCGAGAAGCTCGTCGGCGCATCGTCCAGGCGCCCCAGGTCCAGCTCCATCTTTTCCATCCAGGTGCCGGCGACCTCGCGCAGTTCACCGTAGTGGCGTCCGCCCACCGCCATCAGGCGCTCGGCGATATTGGCGCCGGCGCTCACGCGCATGCGCAGGCCATCGCGCGCGTTCTGGCGCACGAAGCCCCAGTCGGTGCGCGCCAGCAGGCGCAGACGGGCATCGGACAGCGTGGCGAGGTCAACCAGCCCTTGCTCGCGGGTGTCGTAACGCACGCTGCCGGACTCCGGCGCGGCCTGCCAGGAAACCGCTTGCAGCAAGGTGCTCTTGCCGGAGCCGGATTCGCCCACCACGCACAGCACTTCGCCGGGAAAGAGATCGAAGCTGACATCGTGGCAGCCGTGCACGCCGTCCCAGGTGCGGGTCAGGCCGCGCACGGACAACAGCGGCTGGTGCGGATCGGTGCGGCTCATGCGGCCTCCTTGCTGGCGTTGGCGCCGGTTTCACCTTGTTCCTGGCGCGTGGCGCAGTACTCGGTATCGGAGCAGACGAACATGCGGCCGCCCGCGTCGTCGGTGATGATTTCATCGAGATAGCTGTCGGTGGCGCCGCACAGTTCGCAGCAGCCCGACCACGTTTCGACGGCGAAGGGATGGTCGTCGAAATCCAGGCTCTTGACGCTGGTGTAGGGCGGCACCGCATAGACCCGCTTCTCGCGCCCCGCGCCGAACAGCATCAGCGCCGGGCTGCGGTCCAGCTTAGGGTTGTCGAACTTGGGGATGGGCGACGGCCGCATCATGTAGCGCTGGTTGACCATCACGGGGTAGTCGTAGGTGGTGGCGATGCGTCCATGGCGCGCGATGTCCTCGTACAGCTTGACATGCATGGCGCCGTATTCCGCCAGCGCATGCATGGTGCGGGTCTCGGTCTCGCTCGGCTCCAGCCACCGCAGCGGCTCCGGGATCGGTACCTGAAACACCATGATCTGGCCCTGGGCCAGCGGCGTCTCAGGAATCCGGTGGCGGGTCTGCACGATGGAGGCTTGCGCGGTGCGTTCGGTGGTCTGCACGCCGGTGACGCGGCCGAAGAAGCGGCGGATATTGATGGCGTTGGTGGTGTCGTCCGAGCCCTGGTCGATCACCTTGAGCACGTCGTCGCTGCCGATGATGGAGGCCGTGACCTGGATGCCGCCGGTGCCCCACCCGTATGGCAGCGGCATCTCGCGGCTGCCGAACGGCACCTGGTAGCCGGGGATCGCCACCGCCTTGAGCAGCGCGCGGCGCAGCATGCGCTTGGTGGACTCGTCGAGATAGCCGAAGTTGTAGTGTTCGTCGCGCACGACGGCGCTGGCATTGGTGTCGTTCATGATGCGATGGCCTCCTGCGACGGGGCTTGAGCGATGGCGGTGGGGTCGCTTTCCGGCGGCACCGGCGCCGGCGCCGGGACGCCCTGCCCTCGCTCGGCGCGCAGCCGGCGCAGCAGTTCGAGATTGGTCTGGAAATCCACGTAGTGCGGCAGCTTCAGATGCTGCACGAAGCCGGAGGCTTCCACGTTGTCGCTGTGGTAGAGCATGAACTCCACGTCATTGGCGGGCGCGTCGGCCGCTTCGCCCAGTTCGGCGGCGCGCATCGCGCGGTCGGCCAGCGCCATCGACATCGCCTTGCGCTCACCGTAGCCGAACACCAGGCCATAGCCGCGCGTAAAGCTCGGCCCCTCCTGCGCGTTGCCGGCAAACTGGCTCACCATCTGGCATTCGGTGACCTCGATCTCGCCGATGGTCACGGCAAATCCCAGCTCTTCCACGAACAGTTCGACCTCCACCGCGCCATAGCGGATCTCCGCCGCGAACGGATGCGAGTTGCCGTAGCCGCGCTGGGTCGAGTAGCCCATCGACAACAAGAAGCCTTCATCGGCGCGTGCCAGGTTCTGCAAGCGCGCTGGACGGGCAGCGGGCAGCTCCAGCGGTTCGCGCGTCAGGTCGGGCGGCGCGGGATCGTGCGGGGGCACCGTCTCCGGCTCGATCAGCGATTCCTGGCGCAACAGGTCGGTCACGCGGTGCATGCGCGCGTCCAGCGTGGACGCCGCCGGCGGCAGCGGTGCATTCTCGCGCTCGGCCTCCAGCGTGAAATCCAGCAAGCGCTGGGTGTAATCGTAGGTCGGGCCCAGCACCTGCCCGCCCGGTACATCCTTGAAGGTGGACGAGATCCGGCGCTGCAAGCGCATGGCGCCGGTATCGAGCGCCACCGAATAGCCGAAGCGCGGCAAGGTGGTGCGATAGGCGCGCAGCAGGAACACGGCTTCGATCAGGTCGCCCGCGGCCTGCTTGATGGCCAGCGCTGCCAGGTGCGGATCGTACAGCGAGCCCTCGGCCATCACGCGCGACACGGCCAGCGGCATCTGCTCGCGCACCTGCGCCAGCGTCAGCTCCGGCACCGCGCGGTCGCCGCGGCGGTAGTCGTCCAGCATGCGATAGGAGTTGAGGATGGCGCGTTCGCCCCCTTTGACGGCAACGTACATATCAAGCCTCCGCTTGGGTGGTGCGCGGCAGCGCGCACAAGCGGCTGGCACTGGTCAGGAGCACATCCACGCCGAGCGGGAAGCGCGCATGGTTGGCTTGCCACTGGGTCCAGAAACCGGCCGGCAAGCCTTGCACGGCCAGCGCCGCCTGGTGCTCGATGCCCGGGCCGCGCAGCGTGACGGCAGGGCCATCGCACAGCGACTCCACTTCGAGCAACAGCGTGGCGGAGCGGTCGGGATAAGCCGGATCGCCCTGGGCGCACGCCGCGAGATCCGGCACGGCATGGCCGGCCGGCACCGCCACGAAGGTGGCCTGCCCCACTTCGGCCACCAGCGGGCAGCCGCAATGGAAACGCAGGAAGGCGCGCACGCCCTCGGGCGTTTGCGGCGGCAGCCACACGGGCGTATCGCAATCGGCCAGCGCCAGCAGCAGCGCGCTCAGCGCAGGCGACAGGCCCGGCGGCACGCCGCACGGCTCGGCCAGCTCGCCGATGGTGCCGGGGTGTGACATGGCGTCCAGCGCGGCGCGGAAGGTCCGCTGCGCCGACTTCACCGCATCGTCGAAGCCGGGCAACAGCATCGGCGCCTGGCGGCTCGCAGGCGCGTTGTCGTATCCAGCCGCCTGGGCGGCAATCGGTTGGCCTGGCATCTCAATCCTCTCCACGCACCATGGTAAAAAATTCAACTTTTGTCTGTGCTGCCACCGCGGCCTCGTGTTCGCCACGCGCCGCGCGTTCCCTGGCCAGCGCCGAGACCACTTCGGCCTGCACGCGCGCATGCCAGCCTGGCAGTTGCAACAGCGCATCCAGCACGGCGATCTGCTCCGCCTGGCGGTGTGTACGGCCCTGCACGTAGCCCACGCCCACCACGCCAGGCTCCAGCGTTACCGCGCAGCGCGTTACGCTGACTTCGCCCAGGTTGAACTGCGCACCGGTGCCGCCGGCGCGCCCTCGCACCATCGCCATGCCGCTTTCCGGCTTGCGCAGCAGGCGATAGGCCGGCAGCGCGCCGAGGCGGCCAACGGCCTGCTCCAGGGCTTCCGGGTCCGCCAGCGCCAGCACGCGCAGCCATGCGGCGCGCGCCGCCTGGCCGGCCTGTTCCCGGGCCGCCGCCGCTGGCTGCGTGCCGGATCCGGTATCGGTTCGATCCATTTCACATCCCCTATACGTCTATACGTTTAGATGTAGAATACCATCCATGGCCGAACTACAACATAGCCAGATGAAGCTTTGATGACGCCTGGCGACGTTGTTTGGTTCTACGCACCGCACTGCGCGGTTGAGGCACAATCGCATTCCATTGAAGCACGCCAATGATTAACGCAGGATGACGAAAAGGCAGGACAGGATGGTGGAACAGGAAGTCGAACGCGGTTCGGGAGTTGCGGTATGGCGCCAGATCGGCGAAGCCCTGGCGCTCGACATCCGCAACAAGCTCTACATGCCGGGCGAGCGGCTGCCGCCCGAGCCGGAGCTGGCCAGCCGGTTCGCCGTCAATCGCCACACCATCCGCCGCGCCATGGGCGAACTGGAGCAGAACGGCCTGGTACGCATCGAGCAAGGCAGGGGCACGTTCGTGCAGGAGCACGCGATCGACTACGCCATCGGGCGCCGTACCCGTTTCTCGCAGAACCTGGCCAGCCAGGGCATGCGCGGGCACATCGAAGTGCTCGAATCGCAAACGCTGCGCGCGCACGAGATCGCCAAGCACCTGGGGCTGGGACGCAGCGCCCCCATCCTGCGCGTGCAAATGCTGGGCAAGGCCGAAGCCCGCACCATCGACGTCGCCGATCATTACTTCGATGCCGCCCGCTTTCCCGACATGGATGAACAGTTGCGCGCGCGCCAGTCCATCTCCAAAGCGCTCGCCCATTACGGCATCACCGACTACACGCGCAAATGGTCGCGCATCACCGCCGCCATGCCGACCGCGCCGGTGGCCCGCCAGCTCAACCAGCCCAAGACCCGGCCGATCCTGCAGGTGGAAGCGCTCAATGTCGACCCGGAAGGCGCGCCGCTGCAATACAGCGTGGTGCGTTTCGCCGGCGACTGGGTGCAACTGACCGTGGCCGACCAGGACTAGGCGGCACCGGCCATGATCTTCGCGCCACAGGGATGGACCGAACATCGGCCGGCCCGCAATTTGCTTACTTCCGGTATGGCGTGCAGCACGGGTTGCAATCGCATACCGGGACACGATAGCTTCGCCGCGGGTTGCGCAGGCGGCGATGCACCGAGACAATCCGCCAATGCACGAATCGCACCGCAATTGGTCTAGACATCCGCTTGTCATCTGCCCGCGCTAAGGTCGCCAGCATGGATACCAATCACGCATATCACCCCACCCTCGCCGGCCTGCGCGGCCGGCGCGTCCTGGCCGCCAACGGCATCGCCCCGGCCGCCTTCGCCTTCCGCGATGGTTGCCTGGCGGCGCCCGCCAGTACGCCGGGAGGCGCCCTCGATGCGGGCGACCTGCTGGTGCTGCCCGGCATCGTGGATATCCACGGCGACGCCTTCGAGCGCGCGGTGATGCCGCGGCCCGGCGTCAGCTTCCCGTACACCAGCGCGCTGTTCGACGTGGATCGCCAGTTGCTCGCGCATGGCATCACCACCGAACTGCATGGCGTGACGCTGTCGTGGGAAGGCGGCTTGCGCGGCGAGGCGTACGCGCAACGCATGTTCGACGGCCTGGAACGCATGCGCGGCACGCTGGGCGCGCAGCACCACGTGCACCTGCGCTTCGAGGCGCACCACCTGGCCGGGCTGGAGACGGCCCTGGAGTGGATCGATTCAGGCAAGGTGCGCTTCGTCGCCATCAACGACCACCTGCCGCTGATGGCGACCCGCATGCACGACGCCCGCAAGCTGGCGCAATACGCGGACCGCGCGGAATGCGACCCGGCCACCTTCCGCCAACGGCTGGAACAGGCCGCCGCGCAGGCGGGCGCCGTGCCCGCCGGCGTGGCCCGGCTGATTGCCGCCGCCCGCGCCGCCGGCCTGCAGGTGGCATCGCACGACGACGGCGATGCCGCCACGCGCCAGGGATATCACCAGCAAGGCTGCACGGTGGCGGAATTCCCGCTCACCGTCGACGTGGCCCGCGCCGCCCGTGCCCTGCGCAACCACACCGTATTCGGCGCGCCCAACGTGATCCGCGGCGGTAGCCACACCGGCGCCCCGGACGCCACCGAGATGATCGCCGCCGGGCTGTGCGACGTACTGGCCTCCGACTACTACTACCCGGCGCCGCTGCAAGCGGCGTTCCGGCTGACGCAGCTCGGCGTGCTGCCGCTGCCGGCCGCCTGGGACCTGGTCTCGCGCAACCCCGCGCGCGCCGCCGGCATGAACGACCGCGGCACGCTGGGCCCCGGCCTGCGCGCCGACGCCATCATCGTAGACGACCACGATCCCGCCCTGCCGCAAGTCTGCGCCGCCATCGTCGGCGGCGTATTGCGGCACGCCACCCGCGCCTTCCCGCTGGTGTTGTCCGGCGACGAACGGCGCGCCGCCTGACCGTTTCCCATGATGCCAAGCACCGCACCAAACCCAATGTCCCGGGCCTATCGCTACGCCATCTACCTCCATCCCGCCGCGCCGTTCCGGCAGGTGGGCGCGCAGTGGCTGGGCCGCTGCGCCGACACGGGCGCAGCCATCGCACGCCCCGCGCGGGAAGATGCCCGCATTGCCTGCTGGACCGAAGCACCCGCCTACTATGGCCTGCATGCCACGCTCAAGGCACCGTTCCGCCTTGCGGACAGCCAGACGCCAGCCGGGCTCGACGCCGCCATGCGCGCCTTCGCCCTGGACCGCCAGCCCTTCGCCGTTCCGCTCGCCCTGCAGAACCTGCGCGGCTTCCTGGCCTGGTGCCTGGGCGGCGACGCAAGCGCCAATGCGCGCATGCACGCCCTGGCGGACGCCGCTGTACGGGAACTGGACGACTTCCGCGCGCCGCCCACCAGCGCCGAACTTGCCCGCCGCAATCCCGCGCAACTCAGCGCGGCGTCCCGGCGCATGCTCGACGCCTGGGGCTACCCCTACGCATTCGAAACCTTCATATTCCACATCACGCTGACCGGCATGCTGGACGAAGCCGAACAAGCCGAAGCCATCGCCATGCTGCAAGCCGCCAGCGGCACGCTCCTGCAAGCGCCGATGCCCGTACGCGATGTCAGCCTGTTCCTGCAGCCGGCACCGGATGCGCCCTTCATGGCGGCCCGCCACTACGGCTTCGACGGCAGCATCACCGACGCCGCCGGCGCGGCCCTGCTGGAAACCGCGGCATGAACATCCACGCAACAGGCACCGCCGCCCGGGCCGACATGCCCGGGGCACCGGCTCAAGCCGCCGGCGGAAGCCGGCTGATCTACCTGATGGGCCCTTCCGGCAGCGGCAAAGACTCCTTGCTGCGCGTCTTGCGCGACAAGCTGCAGGACGATGGGCGCGTACGGATAGCACAGCGCTACATCACCCGCGCCAGCAGCGCCGACGAAGCCAGCATCGCGATCACCCAGGCCGAGTTCGAGCGGTGCGCCGCGCAACGCGGCTTCGCGCTGCACTGGCGCAGCCACGGCCTGTGCTATGGCATTGGTATCGAACTCGACGCCTGGCTGGCGCAAGGCCTGTGCGTGGTCGTCAACGGATCACGCGAACACCTCGCCGCCGCTCACGCCCGCTACCCCGCCCTGCACGCGGTACAGATCAGCGTGCGCCTGCAGGTACTGGGAGAGCGCCTGCGCCTGCGCGGCCGCGAGGATGAACAAGCCATCGTCCGGCGCCTGCAGCGTGCCAGCGAACCCTTCGCCGTGCCGGCTGGCTGCCGGCTGACGGTGATCGACAACAGCGGCGCGCTGGAGACGGCGGCGCAGGCCTTGCTGCGGCTGACACGCGAGGGGGGACACGGGGGGAAGACCGGGCTGACCGTGGCCGGGCGATCCTGATCCCGGACGTCGCCGCCGCGCGGCAAGCCGCCCGGCTATGCCGACGCCGGCAGCCCGATGCTAAAACTGATGCCGTGCTCGGTGAATCCAAGCTGCCGATAGAACTGATGGGCCTGCAGGCGCCTGGCGCTGGACGAAAGCGCCAGCTTGGCGGCGCCCGCCTCCTCCGCCAGCCGCATGGCCGCGCGCATCATGGCCGAACCCACGCCGGTGCCGCGCGCGGCGCGGGCCACCACCACGCTTTCCACGATAGCCTCGCTGCGCCCGTCATGCGCCAGCACCGGGAAGATCAGCAGGCAGAACGTGCCAAGCGGTTCGCCGGAAGCCGCCAGCATCAGGTAGCAGCGATAGTCAGGCATTGCCTTCAGTTGCGCAAACAACGCGCGCATGCGGGGCAGTGGCAGCGGTGCCTCGCCATCCATCTCGGACAGCAAGGCGGCCACCTGCACGAGTTCGGTGTCGGTGCCGGTGACTTCGCGCAGGGCCAGGCCGCCGGCTTCCCGGCTTTCTTCTTGGGCGTTCATGGGTCGGCAGTTCAGGAAATGCGCCGGATGCAGCGCGACACCATCGGCAGGTAGTACTCCAGCGGCGGCGTCGCAAGGCCCACGACCTTGGCAAGATCGTCGTAGCGGCGCAGGCGCACCGCGTCCGGGCCATGCGGATGCGCGACGAAGGCTTCGGCTTGCGCCGCATCGTAGGGTCCGCCCTGCAAGGCGAGGCTGTGCAGCGAGGCTGGCGACAACGTTGCCTGGTAGCCCGGATCGATGGCGCACAGGTAGCGCTTGGCCGCCACGTGCAGGCGCACCGGCTCGGTCACGGCGGGCCCGAAGCCGACCCCCAGCAGATCGGCACCCACCTCCTGGTGCCGCATGTCGGTGGTGCCGTCCTCGGACATCACGAGATGGCCAAGATCGTGCAGCAGGCTGGCCACGATCAGCGATTCGGGATCGCCGGCCTGCTCGGCAAGTTGCGCGCATTGCAGCGCGTGCTCGGTCTGCGTGATGGCCTCACCGCCGTAGAAGGCGGTGCCGTGGCCCGAGAAGAGTATTTCGATGCGGCGCAGGATCGTCATGAAGATTCAGGGATGGTGGCGTGCTTGAGTGGCTGGCATACGAGGCAGGCTGATGCCCGCGTCACACAAGCGCCTTGCGGATGCGCGCCGACAGCAAATCGATGACCGTGACAAAGCCGACGATGATGATGATCACCGCGCAGGTCTCGGCATACTGGAAACTGCGGATGATCTCCCACAGCACGGTACCGATGCCGCCCGCGCCGACGATGCCCAGCACCGTGGCCGAACGCACGTTGGATTCAAAGCGGTACAGCGCGTACGAGATCCACAGCGGCAACACCTGGGGAATCACGCCATAGACAATCTCCTCGATCGCGCTGGCGCCGGTGGCGCGCACGCCTTCGACCGGGCGCGGATCGATCGCCTCCACCGCTTCCGAAAAGAGCTTGGCGAGCACCCCGGTGGTGTGCACCCAGAGAGCCAGCACGCCGGCGAACGGCCCCAGCCCCACCGCCACGATAAACAGCATGGCGAACACCATCTCGTTGATGGCGCGGCAGGCATCCATCACGCGCCGCATCGGCTGGTAGACCCAGGCGGGCACGATGTTCGAAGAACACGCCAGGCCCAGCGGCACGGCAAACACAATGGACAGGAAGGTGCCCCAGATCGCGATCTGGACGGTCACCAGCATCTCGTCCAGGTAAATGCGCCAGTCGCGGAAGCTGGGCGGAAAGAAGTCGGCGGCGAATTTCGCCATATTGCCGGAATCCTTCCACAGGTCGAACGGGCGCATGTCGGCGCCCTGCCACGACATGGCCAGCAAGGCGAGCACCACCGCCCAGACGAACAGGACTGGCAGGCTGGCCCGCGGCGGGCGGCCGGCGCGAGACGGAGTGGCTGGAGGCATGGTGGTGTTGACGGAAGGCAGCATGGGGGAAACAAAGACAACGGTGGGTACAGCGGCAAATACGATGAAGCGGCAGTAGCAAGCAGCAAGGGCAGCACGCAGCAGCAGCGGATACGTGGCGGCCCACCCCAAGCATCGGGACGGGCCGCGCGATCGCGCCCGGCGGACTGCTTTGCGCTTACTGCGCGCTGGCGGCGATCTTGTCGAGTTCAGCCAGCTTGCTGCTCAGGTCGGCAAGGCGTTTTTCCTTGTCGGCGGCGGCCAGCGTGGTATCGGTCTCGATCTTGGTCTTTTCGCGGGCGAGCTCGATCTGGCGGATCGGCACCAGTTGCGCGTCGTTGGAAGCGCGGAAGCCCTGATACGTCAGCTTGGCCAGGTTTTCCTTCTCGCGCGCGGCGTCCGTGCCCTTGCCGTAGTTGACGAAGAAGGTCTTGACCTTGGCCTTGACGTCGGCCGGCAGGTCCTTGCGGTAGACCAGCGGGTCCGCCGGGATCAGCGGCGACTTCCACAGCACGCGCACCTGGTCATAGGCGTTCTTGCCCGTATTGATGCGGTAGCGCTCCATGTTCTCGGTGTTGTTCACCGCCACGTCGACCTGCTTGTTCAGCACCGACAGCAGGTTGGTCTCGTGATTGCTCACGCGCACCGTCTTGAAGAACGTCTTCGGCTCGATCTTGTGGGCAGCCCACAGGTAGTGGCCGGGCACGGCGGTGCCGGAGGTGGAGTTCGGATCGCCCGCGCCATAGCTCAGCGACTTGCCTTGCTTGAGCACATCGTCAAGCGTCTTCAGGTCGCTATCCTTGTTGACGATCAGCAGCGACCAGTAGCCGGGGTTGCCATCCTTGTCGATCACCGAAGCGAAGACCTCGCCGTTGGCGCGGTCCACCGCCTCGATGGCGGACTTGTTGCCGAACCAGGCGATCTGCACTTTGTTGAAACGCATGGCTTCGATGATGCCGGCGTAGTCGGAAGCGAAGAACGGCTTCACCTGTACGCCCAGTTGCTTGCTCAGGTCATCGACCACGGGCTGCCAGGCGGATTTCAGGTTGGACGAAGTCTCCGTCGAGATAAAACCCATGTTGAGGACTTTGCCCTCCTGGGCGAAAGCGGGAAACGAGAGCGCGCCCGCGGCGCTCGTGACGATCAGGGCAAAAAGGGTTCTGCGCAGCATAAGGGAACTCCGGGGTAAAGCCTTGTTGAGGGCCTTGTTGGGGGGTGCTTGCGGAAAAAAACTTGACAGAGAATCCGGGAAAATCAGGCTGCCGCGAGGCCGCCGGGCATCATGGCGGGAGGCGCCGCATCCAGCCCTGCGCCCTCGGGCAGCAGTTCGGCGGCTTCGGTGCCGTAGAGGTCTCGCAGCATGCCCGGCGTCAGCGCCGCCGAGGGGCCGTCGTAGACCACCTTGCCATGCCGCAGCGCTACCACGCGCGGGCAATAGCGCATTGCCACGTCCACCTGGTGCAGCGACACCACCACCGCCACCTTGCGCGTGCGGTTGATCTGCGCCAGCAACGCCATGACGCGCCGCGCCGATTCGGGATCCAGCGAAGCGATCGGCTCGTCGGCCAGGATCACCCGCGCGTTCTGCACCAGCGTGCGGGCGATCGCCGCGCGCTGCTGCTGGCCGCCGGACAAGGTCGAGGCCCGCTGAAACGCATAGTCGTCTATACCAACCTGGGCAAGCGCATCGAG
The DNA here is from genome assembly GCF_056398185.1 of Cupriavidus sp. 05L310. NCBI lineage: Bacteria > Pseudomonadati > Pseudomonadota > Betaproteobacteria > Burkholderiales > Burkholderiaceae > Cupriavidus > Cupriavidus sp. 05L310. Next base: position 17,736 of record NZ_JBFTOX010000071.1, on the reverse strand, counting down.
CCCGGCGTCGATCTCTTCGTTACGGAAAAAGCGAATCAGGCTGCGCCACAGCGGAACGCGCGGCAGCATGCCGGTCAGCACGTTCGTGATCACCGGCAGGCGTCCCACCAGGTTGAACTGCTGGAACACAAACCCGATCTCGGCGCGCGCGCCGCGCACATCGGGGGCCAGCCGGCCGCCTTGCTGGATGGTGCGGCCGTTGACCAGCACCTCGCCAGCGCCAGCCGCATCGGCTGCGACAAAGCCCGCTACATGGCGCAGCAACGTGGACTTGCCCGAGCCCGAGGCGCCCAGCAGGGCAACCATCTCACCGGGCGCAACGGCAAGGCCAACGTTATCCAGCGCCTTGCGTCCCGCCTGGAACGACTTGGACAGGCCGCGCACTTCAATCGCATGCGTCATCCCACTCTCCTTGCATCAACAGTGAGCGCATTCTGGGTGGTGCCGATGACAAAACGATGAAGGTTGTGAGGCAATTGCGAATCGGACCGGATAAGCATCGCGCCTTGCCGGCGCACGGCCTGCCACGCGGGCGGGCTCAGGCCCGGTTTGACTCCGCCGAAATGTTACACAAACCAGACATTACCCCTGCCAATACCCCACGAAACGGGTATCGCCGCGAAGACGAAGTTAATCGTAAGGCATTTATAATCTGGCCCGCTTTTCCAAAAATGCACCAAACGGAAGAGACCAGAAACAAAACCAATAACAAGGAAAGGGAAGAAGAATGAAAGGGATGCAAAAACTGATCGCAGGCATGGCGATTTCCGCCTTGCTGGCGGCTTGCGGCGGCGGTGGGGACGGCGGCACCGCCAGTCCCCTCTCCGTAGGCGCGACATCGGACGGCGCCAAGTCGACCTTGGTTGCCGCGGGGCAGTCGGCCAGCCTTACCGTGGAGTCCGGCAAGGAGGTGAAGCTGGACGCCAACCAGGCAGTCACCTGGACCGCCACGCCGAGCAAGACCACGATCTCGTCACCGGCAATCACCGAGCAGTCGTGGAAAGCCGCGCTGACGAGCCCCGAAGGCGGTACCGTCACGCTCAAGGCCGTTTCCGTAAGCAACCCGGCCAATTCCGCCACCATCACGATCACGGTCCCGCCGCATCGCTATGCCGCCATTGCACCCAGGGTCGGTGAAGCCATCACGTTCAACGAATCCAACCTGCTGTTGAACGGCACCACGGTGACGAAACCCCTTACCTATACCACCACCGTCATCGCCAACGGCATCGCAACGCTCGTGGCCACCGATGCAACAAACACTGTCGTCGAGACCTACACGCAGGATGGCGACCGCAACCGCCTGACCCGGTCGCGCCCCCCCGGCACCAACCAGTGCACCTACGCGCCGAAGCGTGACCTGTACAACTTCCCGTTGTACGTGGGCAAGACCTGGAGCCCTGCCTGGACGCTGAACTGCGCGCTTGGCTACCACGAAACGGCCGCCGTGAATGCCGTGGTGGAAGGGTTCGAACAACTCAGCACGCCGGCGGGCACCCTCGACACCCTGCGTATCCGCTATGTCGTCGCCTATACGAACTCGAATGATGTCAATTTCGCCACCTATAGCGAGAACGACGTCTGCTGGTGGTCGACCAAGTTCGGACGTGCGGTGAAGTGCCAGTTCGACTACACCTACCCGGCCGGCATGGCGGACCTCACCTACAAGAAGACCTACACCCAAGTCGCCGCAAGCGTATCGCCTTGATCCTCGCCCCCGGCCGGCGTCAGCGGATACGCTGGCCGGTCGCTACGGGCGCCACCCGGCGCCCCTTGCCTCCCGGTGTCCCCTCCTTGCAGGATGTAGGACGGCTCCCGCCTTCCTGCCGGCACGCACACCCTGGACTCGATGCATCGTTGTTCCAGGCGAAGTGCAGCCGACCGCCAGCAGTATCACCCCCGCGCCCCCTGCCGCCCCCGCACCGCCCGCCACGCACTCGCCACCACCAGTGAACCCAGGCCGAGCGCGAGACCTAGCAGCACGATGGCGCTCATATGGTCGCGCACCAGCGGCACATTGCCAAAGAGATAGCCGCCGGCCAGCAGCGAGATCACCCACACCGCCGCACCGGCGCCAGCCGCCAGCACAAAGTGCGCTACCGGCATGTCGGACACGCCCGCGACAAAGGGCGCGAAGGTACGCACCACAGCGACGAAGGGCGACAGCAGCAGGGCCAGGCCGCCATGCCGCCGACAGAAGGCCTGCGTCTTGCGCAGCGCGTCCTGGTTGATCCAGCGGTAGCCGCCGGCAAACACGCGCGTCCCGATGGTTTTGCCGATGGCATAGTTCAGCAGGCTGCCAGTGACCGCGGCGATCAGCAGCAACGGCAGGAGCACCCACAGACTCAACGCCCCCGAAGCGCAGAACGCGCCGCAGATGAACAGCAGCGGATCGCCCGGCAGGAAGAACAGCGGCAACAGGCCTATCTCGCAGAACACGATGGCGAACAGGATGCCGTAGACCAGGAGGCCGTACTGCGCGATGGCGGGACCGAGATACTGATCGAAATGCAGCAGCAACGGCAATATTTGCGTTGAATTCATGCTCGCCCCGACTCTCAAAGCTGTGCTTACAGTGTAGGCGTGGGCTAGCCGGCGGGTAGCCGGTCCGGGCGGCGCTACATCTGCAAGCGAATTCGCCTGCGCAGGCCCGGTCCTTTCCCTCGCGCCCGCATCTGCGTAATATCCGCTCAAGCAACCCTTGGAAATGCCATGTCAAGCTCCCAAGCCACCGCCAGGATCGGCCCGGCCGACGCCAACTACCTCGTTCACCTCCAGGCTGGCAGCCACGCACTCGTCGGCGACGAATCCGCCGGGCTGGGCGGCACCGACCAGGGTCCGCCGCCCTTCGCCTTCGTGCTGTCCGGGCTGGTATCGTGCACGGCCATCACGCTGAAGATGTATATGCAGCGCAAACAATGGCCCGTGGCGGACGTGGAAGTCACCGCCGTCTTCCAGGGCAAGGACGAGGCGCGCTTCATCCGGCGTGAAGTCCGGGTGATCGGCGCCGAACTGGGCGAGGCCGAACGCAAGCGGCTCGCCGAGATCTGCGAGCGTACGCCGGTGACGCTGTTCCTGAAGGCGGCATCGCGAATCGAGACCACCCTCCTCTGAGGGCCGAAAGGAGCGGCCGCACGGGCCGCCCCCGCGCTGCCTAACCGGCCGCCGTCTCCGCCTCGTGCGTCCGCACCATCACCTCCGAATGCAGCGTCCGGTGCACCGGGCATTTATCCGCAATTTCCAGCAATGCGGCGCGCTGGGCCTCGTCCAGCGGACCGCGCATGGTGATCTCCCGTTCGATCCAGTCGATCTTGCCTTCGGTGGTCGAGCACTCCGCGCAATCGGCCGCGTGGATCTTCTCGTGGCGCAGGGACACGGCCACATGTTCGAGCGGGAAGCCCTTGCGCTCCGCATACATGCGCATCGTCATGGCCGTGCACGCACCAAGCGCGGCCAGCAGCAGGTCGTAAGGCGCCGGCCCGCCATTGAGCCCGCCGAAAGAAACCGGCTCGTCGGCAAGCAGGTGATGCGGCCCGGCGGTGATACGCTGCTGGTACTTGCCGGCGTGGTTTTCCTCCACGCGCACCAGCCCCTCTTCCGCCACGGCGGCCGGCACCTCTTCCACATTGATATCGAGGTAGCGCTGGCTCCATGCGGCAATCGTGTTGGCCACGTAGACGGCATCTTCCTTGCGCGTCAGCAGGTGATCGGCGCGATCCAGGGAGACAAAGCTCTTGGGATGCTTCGCGGCGATGAAGATCTGTGTGGCGTTGTCGATGCCAACCGTATCGTCCTGCGGCGCGTGCATGACCAGCAAGGCCTTGCGCAGCCTGGCCACGCCGTCGAGCAGTCTCTGCTCCGCCACATCCTCGATGAACTGCCGCTTGATCCTGAACGGGCGCCCGGCAAGACTGACCTCGGCCTCGCCGTCGGCTTCGATGCGCGCAGCCTGGTCCTTGAACAGGCCGACGACATGGCTGGGATCGCTTGGCGCGGCAATGGTGACAACCGCCTTGGCCTCGGGGATGCCGAGCGCGGCGCTGAGAATGGCCGCGCCGCCCAGGCTATGGCCGATCAGCAGGGCTGGCGCGCGGTGATGTTGCCGGAGATAGTCCGCCGCCGCCAGCAAGTCGGCCACATTGGACGAGAAATTGGTATTGGCGAAGTCGCCGCCGCTGCCGCCAAGACCGGTGAAATCGAAGCGTAGGACAGCGATGCCGTGTGCGGTCAGCGCCTGCGCGATGCGCGTTGCCGCCAGCACGTCCTTGCCGCATGTGAAGCAATGGGCGAACAAGGCAAAGGTCCGGACCGGGCCAACGGGCAAGTCCAGCCGCGCGGAGAGTTGCTGGCCGTCACTTCCCGGGAACTGCAGGCGCTGTGCTTCCATTGATGTCCTCATGCATGATGCAAGCTGTACGAGGTTCCCACTCTAGCCAAGTTTGCCGCCGGGTGCCACTGGCGCCGCATGACCGTCGGCGCACAACGCACAACAGCCTTGTGGAGGCTTGCCAGCGTCCGGCTTTCCGATGTACAAAATGCAATGCGCCCCGCGCGGGTGGGCAGATCAATCGGATCTCTTGCCCGTCTCCCTCAGGCACGCGCCTTGTCCCTGCCCTTCAACGCACTGCGCAGGTAGTCGGCCAGCGCCACCACATTACCTGGCGTGGCGGGCTCGCGTTTCCATACCAGGCCAACATCCATCGACGGTACCTTGTCGGCAATCGCGCGCCGCACGATCCGCTGCCCTTCGAGCGACCAAGGCCGGTAAACCAGATCGGACAGGATAGCGATGCCGCGCCCGGCCGCGACCAGGCTGCGCACCGCCTCGATCGAGCAGCTCTGGTAGCGCACCTGCGGCGCCAGGCCATATTGCCCCCAGTACTTGCCGACGGTGGCGATATGCTCGTCCATGTCGAGCAGGATGTAGTCGTGCCGTGCCACGTCCGCCAGGCCGATGCGGTCCGCCATCATCAGCGGATGCTCGGGATGGCCCCATAGCTGCCGCGGCGAGCGCAGCAGCGTTTCGCAAGCGACGTGGTCGAGACCGGGCAGGTTCGAGACCAGCAGCAAGGCAATATCGATCTCGCCGGCCAGGACGCCGCGTTCGATGTCATGCCGCTCCCGCTCGAGCACTTCCAGCCGGAGCCCGGGGAACTTTCGCTCGATCGACGCCAGCAAGCCGGGCAGCACATAGGCCGTGATGGTCTCTGTCACACCCACGCGCACCGTGCCGGCGATCTCCACCGGGGCCACGCTCACGGCTTCCACCGCGTCCAGCACCGCATCCTCGATCTGCTGGGCATGCCGGAGAAAGCGCGTGCCGGCGTCGGTCAGGCGGACGCCGCCAGCATGGCGCGTGAACAACTGTGCGCCCACCGCTTCCTCCAGCGCCTTCAGGGATGCCGTCATCGACGACTGCGACACATGGCAGCGAAGTGCGGCACGCGACACCTGCCCGGTCTCCGCGATGGCCACGAAATGCTGCATTTGCTTCAAAGTCGGGATCATCGATTTTTACGATATTACTGTGTCGAAATTATGAATTAGAAATACCTCCACATGCTAGCTAGCATCCGGTCAGGAGACAAGATGCGGTGACACTCATGACAAAGGAAGACAAACGCGGCTACTGCACGTTGTGCCGCTCACGATGCGGCACGGTGAACGTGGTGGCGAATGATGCGCTGATCGAAGTCCGCCCCGACACCTCGCACCCCACGGGCAAGGCGATGTGCATGAAGGGCAAATCGGCGCCGGAACTGGTCCACAGCGCGGACCGCCTCCTTTATCCGATGCGGCGGACCAACCCCAAGACCGATGCGGATCCCGGCTGGCAACGCATTTCGTGGGAAGAGGCCCTGTCCGAAGTGGCGCGGCGGATGCTCCAGGCCCGGCGCGACGGCGGCGCCGAGTCGGTTGCGTTTGCCGTCACCACGCCGAGCGGCACGCCGCTGTCCGACAGCATCGACTGGATCGAGCGGTTTATCCGGCTATTCGGCAGCCCCAACACCTGTTACGCCACGGAAATCTGCAACTGGCACAAGGACTACGCGCACGCTTTCACCTTCGGCTGCGGCATGCCGACCGCGGACTACCGCAATGCCAACCTCATCGTGCTGTGGGGCCATAACCCGACCAACACCTGGCTGGCGCAGGCCGAGGCGATTGGCGCCGGCAGGGCCGCCGGCGCCAAGCTGCTGGTGGTGGACCCCAGGGAAACGGCGCTGGCCGGCCAGGCGGAGCAATGGCTGCGCGTGCGGCCGGGGACGGATGCCGTGCTCGCCATGGCAATCGCCAACCTGCTGATCGAGGCGAATGCGTTCGATCTCGCCTTCGTGCGTCAATGGACCAACGGCCCCTTGCTGGTCCGCAACGACAACGGGCGCTTGCTGCGGGGCCGCGACGTGGGGCTCGCCGATGGCGAGGCCTGCCTGGTATGGGATACCTGCGCCGGACAAGTCCGGCCGTCATCGGCGCTGGCCGGGCGGGATTTCGAGCAGGTCGCGCTGCGGGGGACGTTCGAAGTGGGCAATGCCAACCGGCCGGGTCCCCCCAACCTCGCCTGCCGGCCCGCCTTCGACCTGTATGCAAGCGAATGCGCCCGCTATCCGGCGGACGTTGCCGCGGCACTCACCTGGGTGGCGGAGGCGGAGATCCGCCATGCAGCCAGTCTGTTCGGCGCGGCTGAGCGCGTGGCCTATCACGCGTGGTCCGGCGTCGGCCAGCATGACAATGCGACCCAGACGGACCGGGCGATTGCCTGCCTCTACGCCTTGACAGGCAGCTTCGACAAGCAGGGCGGCAATCGCATTTATCAAAAGCCGCCGTACAACCCCGTCAGCAGCTTCGGCCTCTTGCCGCCGGAGCAAAAATGCAAGGCGCTGGGCTATGAGGCGAGGCCGCTCGGCCCGCCCGCGCAAGGATGGGTCACGGCGCGCGACTTGTATCGGGCCATCCTGCACGCGCAACCTTACGCCGTGCGCACCCTGGTTGCCTTTGGCACCAATCCCCTGCTGTCGCAGGCCGACGTGGAAGACGGCGCGCGCGCCCTGCGCAGCCTGGACTTCTACGTACATTGCGACCTGTTCGAGACACCCAGCGCCCGCTACGCCGATGTCTTGCTGCCGGTCAACACACCATGGGAGCGAGAAGGCCTGCGCATCGGCTTCGAGATCTCCGCCGAGGCCGAACAACTGGTGCAGTTGCGCCAGCGCATGGTGTCGCCGCGCGGCGAATCGCGCGCGGACAACGACATCGTGTTCGACCTGGCTGTGCGGCTGGGCATGTCGGAGGCCTTCTTCGGTGGCAGCCTGGAAGCGGGGTGGAATCATATGCTGGCCCCTTGCGGCCTGACGGTGGGCAAGTTGCGCGAGCAGCCGGAAGGCATCCGCGTGCCGGTCGCCGACGTGGAGCGCAAGTATGCGCGCAGGCCACGCGATCGTGCCTTCAATACGCCGACCGGGCTGGTGGAGCTATATGCCGAGCAGCTCCTGCGCCACGGCTATCCGCCCTTGCCACGCCCGGACCAGTCTCCTATGGATGCCGAGGACGCTTCGGGCGACGCCTTCCCGTTCGTGCTGACCTCGGCCAAGAGCGGCTACTACTGCCACAGCCAGCATCGCGGCCTGCCCTCGCTCAGGCGCCGTGCGCTCCAGCCCGAAGCGGAGATCCCTGCCGCGCTGGCGGCCGCGCGCGGCATAGTCAGCGGCGATGCGATCCGGGTGAGCACAGCCGTCGGCAGCGCAAGGTTTATCGCCAAGGTCAGGGAAGGCCTGCATCCGCGCGTGGTGGTCGGCGAGTTTGGCTGGTGGCAGCGCTGCGACGCGCTTGCGCAACCCGCGCTGGCTGTCTCGGGACAGGGCAACAGCAACTACAACGGCCTGATCGCCGCTGACAGCATCGACCCCGTCAGCGGCTCCGTGCCGCTGCGCGGCTACCGCTGCAACGTGGAGCGCGATCCCGGCGTCGATGTGGGGCGGCGCAGGTGGGACGGATATCGCGCCTTCCGCGTCGCCAGCCTGGTGAAGGAAGCCCGCGAGGTCACGTCGGTATTTCTGGAACCCGCCGATGGCGGCGGCCTGCCGGACTTCCAGCCCGGCCAGCATGTGACGATCAGGCTGACGATGCCGCCCGCCGGCGAGGAGATCGTGCGCTCGTATTCGCTCACCGGCCCGGCCCTCGTGCCGGACCGGCGCGGCTACTCCATCTCCGTGCGCCGCGCGGTGGGCGTGTCGGAAACCGGCGAGACTGTATTCGGGCGCGCCTCCTCGCATATCAACCTGTGCCTTGCGGCCGGCGATACGGTCTGGCTGCGGGCGCCGTCCGGCACCTTTGTCATGCCGCTGCATACCCGGCGGCCGCTGGTGCTGCTGGCCGGCGGGATCGGCATCACGCCGTTCGTCTGCCTGCTCGAATCGCTGGCCAGCCTCGCCGATCCGCCGAAGATCCTGCTCCTTTACGCGAACCAGAATGGCCTTGCCCATGCATTCCGGTCACGCATCCGGGCACTACGGCAAACCCTCCGGGGGCTGGAAGTCGTCGACTTCTACGACCGTCCGGCGGAATGCGACGTGCCCGGGGTCGACTACGACATAGCCGGACGCGTCAGCGCCGACCATGTCCCGGCACGCCTGCTTGCCCAGCGTCCCCTGGTCTATATGTGCGGCCCCGCGCCGATGATGAGCGCTTTCGCCGATGCGCTGGCTGCCCGCGGCGTGCCCCGCTCCGACATCCTCCGGGAAGTGTTCCGCTCCCCCGAACGGACGGTGGCCGGGACCGGCCAGCAGTTCAACGTGGTGTTCGCCAGGTCCGGCATGTCCAGCACCTGGCGCTCGGCGGACGGGCCTTTGCTGGGCTTCGCCGAAAGACTCGGCCTGGCATTGCCCAGCGGGTGCCGGGTCGGCCAGTGCGAAAGCTGCGCGGTACCCATCGTGTCGGGCCGCATCCGGCACCTGCACGGCGAGGATCCCGACGATGCCGGCGTGTGCCTGGCGTGCCAGGCCGTTCCGGCCAGCGACATCGTGCTGAATGCGTGATCGCGATTGCCGGCGCCTGCCTTATTCCAACCCCCACCCAAGCCACTATGTTGATACTGGACTCCGACACCACCCGTGCCCTGCTGCCGTTCGAGAATCTCGTGCCCGCGCTGCGCGCGGCGTTTATCCGGGGCTGCGAAGTCCCGCAGCGCCACAGCCATGCCATTGATGCGGACGGAACCATGCTGCTGATGCCCTCCTGGCGGGGCGGCGCCTACCTTGGCGTGAAGACCGTGACGATCTACCCCGGCAACACGGCGAAAGGCCTGCCGGGCTTGTACTCGACCTACCTGCTGCACGACGCGCGCACCGGCAAGCCGCTGGCCATGATCGACGGCAACGAGATCACGTCCAGGCGCACCGCCGCCGCGTCGGCGATGGCGGCCTCGTACCTGAGCCGCAAGGATGCGTCGTCGATGCTGGTGCTCGGCTCGGGCCGGGTCGCCAGCCTGCTGCCCCATGCCTATCGCGCCGTCAGGCCAATCGGGCGCGTTGCCGTCTGGGACATTCATGCGCCGCAAGGCGAAGCGCTGGTGGCACGGCTGCAGGCCGACGGCTTCGACGCGCGCTTTGTCCCGACGATCGCCGCCGCCTGCGAAGACGCAGACATCGTGACCGCCGCCACGCTCTCCACCGCGCCCCTCGTGCATCGCGCGTTCCTCAGGCCCGGCACCCACCTGGACCTGATCGGCGGCTTCACGCCAGCCATGCGCGAGGCCGACGACGGTTGCTTCGATGCGGCTTCCGTCTTCGTCGACACGGGCGAGGCCGTGCTCAAGGCCGGCGACCTGCTGCACCCGATCGAGGCCGGCGTGCTCGACACGGCCGACATCCGGGCCACGCTCGCGGACTTGTGCCAGCGGCGCCATCCCGGCCGCGTGGACGACGCGGAAATCACCGTCTTCAAGGCTGTCGGCACCGCGCTGGAAGATCTCGCGGCGGCCGTCATGGCCTATGAAGGATTCAAGGGCTCGCAAGGCGCCACGCCGAGCGCAGAAGCCATGTCAATGTAAGGAGACAGCAATGAAAAGCACCCCCCTATCGCTGGACGCGGCGGACCATCCAGGCCGCGGCGGACTCGAACGGCTGGCCGTCAAGGTCACCGACTGGTCCGAGCGCTGGTTCCCCGATTCCTATATCTTTGCCGCCATCGCGGTGATCGTCGTGGCAATCGGCGCAATGGCGGCCGGCGCGCCGGCGCAAAGCGTGGCGCAAGCATTTGGCGACGGCTTCTGGAGCCTGATCCCGTTCACCATGCAGATGGCGGTGGTGGCCATCTCCGGGTATGTGGTGGCGGCTTCGCCGCCTGCTTCGCTGCTGATCCGGCGGCTCGCCGCCCTGCCCAGGACGGCGCGGGGCGCCATCGCCTTCGTCGCGCTGGTGAGCCTGCTGACTTCCCTGCTCAACTGGGCCATCAGCCTGATCCTAAGCGGACTGCTGGTGCGGGCCATCGCAAGGCGCAGCGGACTGCGCGTGGACTACCGCGCGGCCAGCGCGGCGGCCTACCTGGGGATGGGGGCCACCTGGGCGCTGGGCCTGAGTTCTTCCGCCGCGCAGTTGCAGGCCAATCCCGCCAGCCTGCCCAAATCCCTGCTCGATATCACCGGCGTGATCCCTTTCTCCCAGACCATCTTCCTGTGGCAGTCGATGGCGATGACGGCGGTGCTGATCGTTGCGTCATTGCTGGTGGCATATTTCTCCGCACCGGCGGGAGACCGCGCGCGCACCGCGCAGGACATGGGCGTAGATCTCGATGACGCCGGCGATGGCATCGGCCGTCCCACGCGTCCCGGCGAATGGCTGGAGTACAGCCCCTTGCTGACCTTGCTGATCGTGGCGCTGGGCGCGGGATGGCTGGTCCGCGAGTTCACCACCAAGGATCCTGTCCTCGCCATCTCCAATCTCAACACCTACAACTTCCTGTTCCTCATGCTGGGAATGCTGTTGAACTGGCGGCCCAAGCGCTTCCTGCGCGCCGTGGCCAAATCGGTGCCCTCCACCGCCGGCGTGCTGATCCAGTTTCCGCTGTATGGCGGCATCGCATTCATCCTTACCAAGGCTGCCGGCATAGACGGCACTACCCTTTCGCACCACCTGGCGTCGGCCTTTGTCTCGGTCGCCACCAGGGAATCGTTTTCCGCCGTCATGGGCGCGTACTCCGCCGTGCTCGGCTTCTTCGTGCCGTCGGGCGGTGGCAAATGGGTTATCGAAGCGCCCTACGTAATGCAGGCGGCAAACGCGCTGCAGGTCCACCTGGGCTGGGCGGTGCAGGTGTATAACGCCGCGGAGGCGCTGCCCAACCTGATCAACCCGTTCTGGATGCTGCCGCTGCTCGGCGTGCTGGGGATCCGGGCCAAGGACGTGGTGGGCTTTACCTTCACCCAGCTGCTGGTTCACACGCCGCTTGTGCTGTTCATGCTCTGGGCATTTGCTTCGACGCTGCCTTACCGCCCGCCCGTGATGCCTTGATGCGTACAGGCTCCGCCAAGCCGCGGAGGCCGGAGGCGGCCCCTGTTCAACCGGATATGCCGGTGCCTCCGGCGCATTGCCCGGTTGAGTCTGGCCATCGGGGAGTCCATGCTTCGCAACGGCGTCTGGCGGCGCTTGCGCTATCGCGCCCGGCCCCCTGGGTTCAGCCCGGTTGCGGCTTGCGATGGTCATCCCGGTTTAAGATGGTGGTTTCCGGCCGGCCTTGCCGGCCCGGACTTCACCCCCACCACTCTGCAAACTGACACATGAAGAAAATTGCCCTGCTACTTGCCGCCCTGGGAATGGCCTCCGTCGCCCACGCAGCCGCTCCGGCCGTGGAAACCCTGCCGTCCGGCATATCCATCGAGCAAATCGTCAAGGGCACCGGCGCCACGCCGAAGGCGTCGGACACGGTAAAGGTGCACTACCGCGGCACGCTGACCGACGGCACCGAGTTCGATAGCTCGTACAAGCGCGGCCAGCCGATCTCGTTCCCGCTGAACCGCGTCATCCCCTGCTGGACCGAAGGCGTGCAGAAGATGCAGGTCGGCGGCAAGGCCAAGCTGGTCTGCCCGGGCCCGACCGCCTATGGCGCGCGCGGCGTGCCGGGGACGATCCCGCCGAATGCCACGCTGAACTTTGAAGTGGAGTTGCTCGGCATCGGCAACTGACGGAGGGCGGTTCCACAGTTTGACCAGGCCCCGGCAATCCCGCCGGGGCGCTGACGAACTGACGATTGCGAGCGAGTCGCCCGGGAAGATCGTGAAGAGCGTGAAGAGGCCGGGATGTGACCATCGCCAGCACGTGCTGCCGGATGAGCCAGGCGAATCATCGCTGTCGGATCGGGTTCGAGCCACTCGATCCGATCATGGCGAGGACGAACTCGACCCGCAGCTATCTGGCGCAGCAATTCGCGGCGATCAACAACGCATCCGGCAAAAACGGACTTCGCGGCAGCGTGGCAACCCTATTCGTTTGTGCCGCCGGGCGCCATGGAGCGACGCTTCCGCGTCACCACAAGGGGCGCCTGGGTATTGCCGTCGGACGTCACGCGTGGCGTGCGCGGACCAACGCCCGGCATGCGCGGCCCGCTGCCTGGCGCACGCGCGCCGCCACCGCCACCGCCGCCTGGCGGCCGCGTGCCGGTGTCCAGCTGGATGGTCGATATGGCTCGCTTGTAGATGGTCTGCATGCCGCCAGGTGTGCTCAGCATCACCACGAAGGCGTCGAATGACTCGATCGAGCCGACGAGCCGGATGCCGCTGACCAGGTACACCTGCACACGCTTGCGCTCTTTGCGCGTTGTGTTCAGGAAGGAGTTTTGCGGGTTGGTATCGTCGAGCTGCATGTGAATTCAAAAATGGGGCAGGCGAAGCGCTGCGGGAAACTTGGGCTACTGCGGCGTTGCCTGGCCGGCGCCGGCGCACCACATCGGTGCTTGCACGCACATGCGCCATGTGCCGCGCACGCCGGAATGGCGCCGCGCCATCCTGGCCTGCATTAGCCATTCTAGCGCAAGCGGATCAGTCCCCCTGAAACCGATACGCTGCCCGCGCGGCGGCAGGGGCAAATCCGTATTGCGAATCGTTACCTGTTTGTCTATGCTTCGCAGTCACATATGACTGAGCGGAGGTCTTCCATGCAGCGTATTTGCCTGTTCCTGCTCGCTGGCGTGTTCTCAACGGGAGCAATCGCTGGTGCCAAGTGCGTCGCCCATCCCAAGGCCGAATGGATGAAAGAAGCCGACGCCAGGGCCAGGATCGAAGCCCAGGGCTACACCATCAAGAAGTTCAAGGTGGACGGAAACTGCTACGAGATCTACGGCACGACGAAGGAAGGCAAGAAGGCCGAGATCTACTATGACACCAAGACCCTCGATGTCGTGAAATCTGAAATCGAGAAGTAACGGCAGTCTCAGACGGGCACACCATGATGACCGGCGCTGCGTCGATTCGCGTTTGGGATATTGCCGTGCGCCTGACGCACTGGAGCGTCGCCGCGCTTGTGCTGCGGGACCTGGTCGAGGACTCCGGCGGCCCGTCGCACCGCGCCGTGGGCTATGTTGCCGCCGGACTGGTCCTGCTCCGGATCCTGTGGGGTTTCATCGGCAGCGAGCCTGCCAGGTTTTCCGCGTGGCTGCCCACGCCCTCCCGCCTCCTGGCCTACCTCAAGGCACTGATTGCACACCGCCCGCCCCGGTATCTGAGCCACACCCCGCTCGGCGCGATGATGATGATCACCATGTGGGCCATCATCATCGCGCTCGCCGTGACGGGCTGGATGTCGAGGCTGGACGCCTTCTGGGGCGAGGATGGACCGAAGGACGTGCACGAGTTGCTGGCGGACGCCCTGATGGTGCTGATCGTCATACACCTCATTGCCGCCGTCGCGATGAGCATGGCTCACAAGGAGAATCTCATCGCCGCCATGCTGACCGGCAACAAGCGGCGCGATGGCGGCACTTGAAGGTGCCGCGGCAGCATGCCAGCATTGTCCCGATACGGGTCTCCCGCCAGCCATTGCGATTCGGCTTGGCCCGTGCCGATGCGCGGCTTCCAGGAGAGCGGCAATTCTGCCAGACTCCTGCCTGCGCGCGGCGACAACATATATATCACGCAGTGATACAAATTGGAGTTACCTCGGGCTTGTCACGAGAACGTTCAAGCTGGTAGCATCCCGCAACTAGTTGCATCGTATCAGCAGTGGGTGCTGACGCGCGGCATCAACAAAGTGCCAGAGCTGCCTGGCAGCCTCATCGAGCACTGACCGGAGACTGTTTCATGCTTACCCACGTCTATCTCCGTTCGGCGTCCCAAGCCGACATCGAGCCGATGACTTCGTTGCTGGCAAAATGCGGCCTAGCCACGGAGGACGTAACGGAGATTCTCGACAGCTTTCAGATTGCGCTTTGTGACGGTCGTATCGTTGGCTGTGCTGCAGCGGAGCGCCGTGGACACTCAATTGTCATCCGGTCCGTGGCAGTGGAGTCCGGCTATCGAGATAGAGGCGTCGCGAGCCGCCTCGTAGAAAAACTTCTCGTGCGCGCCCGCGGCACCGAAGTCCGACATGTTTTTCTCTTGTCCGCATCGGCCCCCTCCTATTTCGCGCGCTGGGGTTTCTGCCACATCCCGTTCGATAAAGCGCCGTCTGAAGTCCAAGCCTCACGGGAATTCAGTAGTGCTGCGCAAAGCTCAGCGCTATGCATGTACTGCGAGCTCAGGTAGGCATGGCCTGACGCGTGAAGGCCCTTGCCTCCTTACTGCCCCTGTAGGCGCTTGTTGCCAGAAGAAAATCCAGTGCACGTTCGCCACAAAAATACCCGCGTCGCCGGAAACTGGTGGCACGGGTGGCAGCAGGACTATATCGCCAGCCCATGCAGAATTAAGAATTTCTAATCTCCGAATTAAACGGATTTTTCCGGCTCATCTCTTGACCATTGTGACCCTCACCACCCATGGCATGGCAGGTGGCGGGCAATTTGTCATGACACAGCGCTAAGGTTAACCCGCGCCCCACTGATATCCGTCTTTTTCGGCACTCGCCTGACTCCAAATTGTCATCAAGGTCCCGTTAAATACGCGAGCGGTTACCGCAGTAGCATCGGCGAATTCATCGCCGCTACTGGCGAGCCAGACTCCGGCATGTTTGCCAAAACTAAAAAGAACGCCCGTTCGCTAGATACCGCCAAGCAGAACGAGGCATAGCAATATTTGAAGGTCAATATGCATCAAGCTCTCGCTTCTCCCATGGCCACGAACGACGCGTCGCTACCCGGCGCTGGCAGTGGGAGAAGGACTCGCTGGACCGTCTCGGCCGGCATCAAGGCCCTGCGCCAGGAAGCGGCAAGCCTGCGCGCAACTGCTCAGGCAAGGATGACCCTGGCCGGCACTTGTGTTGCGCTCTGTGAACCTGGCGACTTGCTGCAGCGGGCCGCGATTCTCGACAGGGGCGCCGACGTTCTGGCGCTGACCGACTGGACCTGAGTCAGTTCGCTTTCTTTATCGTCGCCCGGGCAGTAAGCGATGGTGCCGCGAGGCCATACCACGCGCTCATCTGCATACCCTTGATGCCGTGTTCGGTGAAGGTCGGGACCTCGGGGAACAACCGAAGACGCCTCTCCGCAGCGACCGCGATAGCGCGGACTTTTCCACGTCGGATATATGGGACGGCCCCGGTGTCGAACAGATATGAGAGCTGTCCGGCCATGACATCAGAGATGGCTGGGCCACTACCTTTGTAGGGCATGTGGATGACGTCGATGCCGGCAATGGACTTGAACAGTTCACCTGCCAAGTGAGTCGATGCGCCAATACCGCCCGAACCATAGGAGAGCTTTCCTGGTTTTGCTTTGGCAGCATCGACGATGTCTTTCGGTGACTTGAATGGCGATGCCGCAGGCACAACCAAATCGGCGACTCCAGAAGGCAATGCTACAAAACGCTGCCACATCGGTGGGGCAGGCCCGACGCCCACTATCTATGCTGCCTTTGCAGTCTCCCCGCCACGTGTGCTATGGCGCGGCTTCCAGGAGAACGAGGCGCCCCCCGCCATAGCAGGTTGGGCGCTTCTACCGAAGGCGTACCCCTGAAACGCTTACGGGTCGGCTAAATCGCCTACTCGCCTGGCAAACCCGCGCCAGCGCTGGCTTTCCCGGCTGCGGCTGCTACATGAGACTGCTACATTTTCGTCTCGGAGGCAGCATGGCACACCCCTACCTCACCACCCGCAAGACGACGCGCCAGCTCTACTTCCGGCGAGCGGTACCCAGCGATTTGCACGCCATCCTGCCCCGCGAAATCTGGATAAGTCTGGCGACACCTTGCCGGCGCACTGCGCTGACACGGCTGCCGAGGGCAGCCATGTGGTTTGAAGAAACGCTGGAACAGGCGCGACGCCGGCTCGGGGGCGGGCTCACGGGTAGCTGGACACCCGGCCCGGAAAGCGGCCTACGTCAGCCCCGCAGCGCGGCGCCCCCGCCTCAGCCATGGCCCGACGCAGAGCGATGGCTTGACCCTAATCTGGCCGCATGGGAGACACGCCTCGACGCGATAGCGACCCAGGCAGCGCCGGCGCCACCGAGACTCCCCCCAGCCGGGCCCGAGGATACCTGGCCCACCGTGTTGGCATCCTGGCATCAGCTGCGCGCCCCCGCCGACAGAACCTTCGCGGCGGCCGCCAGCGAAGTGGCCCGCTTCATCACCCTCACGGGCGACAAGCCAGTAACGCATATCACCTTCGCCGACGTCGAGCACTACAAGCGGCACTGCCAGGAGGAACTTGAGCTCTCCCTGGCCACTATCAACAAGAATCTGTCCACGCTGTCGGGCATCCTGGGCAGCGCCATCCGCGCGCATCTGGGTAGCCTGACCACCAATCCCTTTGCGGGCGGCAAATACGCAAAAAAGGCAGTCACCAAGGGCCGGGCACACCGCCGCGACGCATATTCACCGGAAGAGCTAACCCTGTTGTTGCACTCCCCGGTGTTCACCACCGGCCTGCGCCCCCAGGCGGGCGCGGCGGAAGCGGCATACTGGCTGCCGCTACTCGGATTGATGACGGGGGCGAGACTCGAAGACCTGTGCTCGCTGCGACCTTGCGACATCGTGCAACGAGAGGGCGTCTGGTGCGCGCATCTGCACGACGCAAAACGCGAAAAACGCCTGGGCCTGCCCGACATCAAACGCCATGTGCCGCTGCACGCGGCCCTGCTGTCCCTGGGGTTCCTGTCGTACGTGCAGCAGCTACGCGCGCTCGGGCCCTCGGGTCGCCTGTTTCCCGCCTTGCGTGCGGATAAATGGGGGCTCCACGGCAAGATTTTCGGCGGCTGGTACAACCGGTACCTCGACGCACTCGGCCTGGACGACCCCCGCCTGACATTTCACAGCTTCCGTCACACCTTCCGCGCGGCCTGTGAAGAATCAGGGATTAGCGGCGACATCGCAGAGGCCCTGATGGGCCGAGCCCCCGATGCGGACTACGGTCGTAACGAAAACGGTGAAAAACGGCTGTCCATCCCAGTGCTCGCCGCCGCCATCGCCAAGCTGCGCTTTGATGGCGTGGAGATGGCACACCTCTACGTGAACCCATGTGGTTATACACAATTGTCCCCATCATCGACGGCTCGTAAGCCTCGCAGTGTCTTCGCCGCGACATGAACTTCTTTCAGCCCCAGCCAAATCGTCTTCACGCCAGGCTCGCCATCACTCTTGCGGCCGAGGAATCCGCCAAGGCG
>NZ_JBFTOX010000070.1:0-53581 GCF_056398185.1 Cupriavidus sp. 05L310 | reverse complement strand
TCTGTCGCTCGCGGCGCGGACGGCCACGAAGTTGCAAGCGCCCCGTTTCCGTCGTGGGCGCGGTGGCACCGGATTGCTAGGACCAGGACCTTCTTCACCGCGCCCACCCCACCACGAAACCATCACGGCGTGATAGATCGTGATGCTCCGTGCCGGTACCGGCAGATGGGCGAATGGGCAGGGAGCCGCTACCGGGGGCCTCACTACGGAACCAGCGCCATTGGCAGGATCGTGGTCATTCAAACCGGTAACGGCATGAGGCTATTAGAACCCGGGGCCTGACGACGAAACCAATGGGCTGCGCAAGCCCGACAAGCCAGCCTCCTGCAAGGATCGCTTTCTTTTGGTTACTTTTCTTTACGAGTAAAGAAAAGTAACACCTCCGTGTGCGTAAACGGCCAACCCCGTACAGCCGCGCCAGCAGCTAGAAGCGCCAAAATACCGCCCACCCACATAACCGGTAGCCCAAAGCCTCAAAAGCTGCCCCACAAAACCCCCAACGCCCCCTCACCGCCCAGTAAAAACCGTCAACACCCCCGTATATCCATAAAGCCGATCCCGAGCAATCTCCCCCCCGGCAAAAAACCCCGCCAAGGGCAAATCCCCCAACGCCTCCCGCACCATCTTCAACTCCGCCCCCGGCGCCCCAAAATGCGGCCCGCCCCTCCCCGAGCAACTGATATACAGCGCCCCCAGGGCATGGCCAGCCGCGCCGCTCTCCAGTTCAGCCCGTATCTCGGTAGCCACGCGCACCAGATCCGCCCGCGCCGCGGCGGGATTGCGCGTGCAGAACGCCAGCCGCATTCCGTCCTCCACCACATCCGCCAGCGCCAGCACCCCATGCTGCATGTCCACGCCGAGCACATGCCGCACCAGCGTTTCCACGCCGAACCTGCCGGGCACGCTGGGTGCATCGTCGCCCCCGGTGCTCAGGCCCACCAGCGTGGCGGACAGTACGCTGGACAAGGTTTCCTCCGGCACATCGCCGCCCAGCCCCAGGTCTTTCAGGACGCAGTCGAGCGCGGGTTCGCCGTCCAGTTCGAACAGCAGGTTATGCGCGGCACGGGTGACGATACGCACCGGCCCGATCGGCTTGCAGCCCTGCGTCACCCGCGAGATCAGGCCGATCCCGGCGTCGAACAGCACACCCGACAACCCGCCGGAGAAGACACCGTCGGCGATGTGCAGGGTGCGGTTGCGCGCCGATGACAGGCCGCCAAACAGGTAGCCGGTGGCGGTGCGCTCGCTCAGTTCGTGCAGCAGGTCCTGGACATCCGGCGTGCTGCCTTCGGCATGCACCAGCGCGGTATGGGGCACGAAGGCGGAGGAGGCGGGGGGCAGCGGCTGCAGCCCGGAGAACAGCCTGAACGCGGTGGGCGGCAACGAGGCCGCCATCAGCACCATGGCGGGCTCGTCGATGTACTCGACGCCGCCCGCGCAGACGCCCACGCCGGCCGTACCTACCCAGGCCACGCCTGGCCAGTGTTCCCGCAGCGCGGTGAGTATGTCCTCGGCCGACGGCGCGTAATAGTCGCTGAGGTAACACCACCCGAGCGTGAGCGCGGCGCCGCCGCCCGGCGCTGCCTGGCGGGCCGCCAGTTGCGCGTCAAGTTGCGTCCGGCACTGGGCCAGCGCCTCTCGCCAGTCGTCATGGGCTGCGTGAGCATGGATGAAAGAAGCATCGGACATGGTCGCTCCGCGGCCAGGCCGGCAAGCTGCCGGGCCTCGGCCTGCAAGATGTGTTCTGGCCTATACCGGCAAGGCCAGGTCGGCAATCACCGCGGCCAGGAAGCGCGCGGCTTCGCC
Organism: Cupriavidus sp. 05L310; assembly: GCF_056398185.1. Lineage (NCBI taxonomy): Bacteria > Pseudomonadati > Pseudomonadota > Betaproteobacteria > Burkholderiales > Burkholderiaceae > Cupriavidus > Cupriavidus sp. 05L310. The sequence continues at coordinate 51,775 of NZ_JBFTOX010000070.1, read as the reverse complement.
GCCCGTGACCACCCGGTGATCGAAGGTAAGGCTGAGCGGCAGGATGCGGTGCACCGCAGGCACGCCGCCGGATGCCACCACCGCGTCGTGGATGCGGCCGGCGCCAAGAATGGCCACCGTTGGCGGCACCACGATGGGCGCCGCGTACTTGCCGGCGATCATGCCGAAGTTGGACAGCGTGATGGTGTTGCCGCGCATTTCCTCGGGCGCGATCTTGCGCGCGCGCACGTCCGCGCGCATGCGGTCCAGGCCGCGCCGCAGGTCGGCCGCGTCGCGGTTGCCGGTGTCGCGCAGCACCGGCACGAACAGGCCTTCGGGCAGGTCTACCGCGATGCCTACGTCGATCCGCTTCGGGACATGGCGGCGGCCGGTCTGGCTTTCGTACCAGGCATTGAGGCCGGGTTCGGCGCGGCATCCGGCGACCAGCGCGCGCACCAGCCGGATCGTGGTGTCGGTGCCGGGCGCCCAGGCGTGGATGTCGGCATCGTCGATCACGGTCGCCGCCGCGACCTCGCTTTGCGCGCGCGCCATGTTCTGCGCCATCGCGCGCCGCACGCCGCGCAAGACTTCCGGCGGCCCCAGGTCCGCCAGCGTCGCGGCCACGCGCCGCACGTCGGCGGCGGTGATGACGCCATCCGCGCCGGAAGGGGTGACCATCGCCAGGTCCACGTCGAGTTGCCGCGCCAGGGCGCGCACGGCGGGCACTGCCCGCACCGCGCCGCCGCCGCGGCCCAGGGCGGCGGGCGCTTCCGCGACCACCTGCGTGCCCACCTTGACGTCGCCCACCACCGCGCCCGCATCCTCCGGCTCGCCCGCGCCTTCGAAGCCGGCCAGCGGCGCGCCGAGATACACGATCTCGCCGGCCGCGGCAAACAGCCTGGCGACCTGTCCGGCGTAGGGCGAGGGAATCTCGACGATGGCCTTGGCGGTCTCGACCGACACCAGCGGCTGGTCGGCCGCCACCGTGTCGCCGGGCTTGACGTGCCACTCGGTGATCTCGGCTTCCTGCAGGCCTTCGCCCAGGTCGGGCAACTTGAAGATTTTCATCGAAGCTCCCAGGAACGACTTCAGGCGGCCATGGCCCTGCGCGCCGCGTCGGCAATCCGCGCCACGCTGGGCAGGTACTGGTATTCGAGCCTGGCCATCGGCACTACCGTGTCGTAGCCGGTGACGCGCTGCACCGGCGCGGACAGCGAATACAGCCCGGCGTCGGCCAGGTTCGCCGCGATCTCGGCGCCAAAGCCGGCGCTGCGCGGCGCTTCGTGGACGATGACGCAGCGGCCCGTTTTGCCGACCGACTCCAGGATGGTGCCCATGTCGAGCGGCTTGAGCGTGGCGACGTCGATGACGGCGGCGGAGATGCCTTCGTCCAGCAGCAGGTCGGCGGCGGCCTGCGTCTCCTGCAGCATCGCGCCCCAGCTCACCAGCGTGATGTCGTCGCCGTCGCGCAGCGTGAAGCAGACATCGAGCGGCAGCGCCTCGCCGTTGTCCTGCACCTCCTGGCGGAACAGCCGGTAGAGCCGGGTCGGTTCGAGGAACACCACCGGGTCGGGGTCGCGCATGGCCGCCAGCAGCAGGCCGTAGGCACGCGCCGGCGATGACGGGATCACCACCCGCAGGCCCGGCATATGCGCGAACATCGCCTCGGGACTCTCCGAGTGATGCTCCGGCGCGTGGATGCCAGCCCCGAAAGGCGAACGCAGCACCATCGGGCAGCTCAGCCTGCCGCGCGTGCGGTGGCGCAGGCGGCCCGCGTGGTTGATGATGTGGTCGATGGCGGGGTAGATAAAGCCGGTGAACTGGATCTCCGCCACCGGCGCCAGGCCCATCGCCGCCATGCCGACGGCGGCGCCGGCGATGGCGGACTCGGCCAGCGGCGTGTCGATTACGCGCTGCGCGCCGAAGCGCGCCTGCAGCCCGGCCGTCGCGCGGAACACGCCCCCGTTGACGCCGATGTCCTCGCCCAGGAGCACCACGCGCGGGTTGTGCTCCAGTTCATAGGCCAGCGCATGGTTGACGGCTTCGACAAGATGGATTTCAGCCATGATCGCTCTCGCTTGCCGGCGCGTTCGGTGCGAAGCGCCGCGCCGTGTCCACTTGCGTATCCAGCGCTTCGGGCAGGCTGGCATAGAGGTAATCGAACATTGCTGCCGTGTCCGGCGGGGGGATCGCCAGGTAGGCCTCCACCGCGGCGGCAACCTCGCCCGCGCAAGCCTTGGCTAGCTGCTCTTCGCGCGCCGCGTCCCAGGCGCCCAGCCGCAACAGGTAGTTGCGCAGCCTGGCAACCGGTTCGAGCAGCCAGTGCTGCCTGACCTGATCGCTGTCGCGGTAACGCGAGGCATCGTCCGCCGTGGTGTGGTCGCCGAGCCGGTAGGTGATCGCCTCGATCAGCGTGGCCCCGCCGCCGGCGCGCGCCCGTTCGAGCGCTTCCAGTGTCATCTGGCGCACTGCGACGACGTCGTTGCCATCCACCTGCAGGCCGGGGATGCCGGCCGCGATGGCCTTTTGCGCCAGCGTTTGCGCGGCGGTCTGCTGGCTGCGGGGCATGGAGATGGCCCACTGGTTATTGTTGACCACCAGCACCAGCGGCGCGTGCCAGGCACCGGCCATATTCATGCCTTCGTAGAAATCGCCTTTCGAGGTGCCGCCGTCGCCGAGCAGGCAGACCGCTGCGCGCGGCTCCGCGCGCAGCTTCATGGCATAGGCGATGCCAGCGGCATGGCAGACCTGGTTGGCGATGGGCACGCAGTTGGGGAAGTCATGCGGCGCCGCCGCAAAGAAATTGCCGCGCTCGTCGCCGCCCCAGTACAGCAGGCTCTCGGTCATCGAGACGCCGCGCTGGAACTGCGCGGCATGATCGCGGTAGGACGGCACCAGCACGTCCTCCGGCCGCATCGCGCTGGCCACGCCGACGCCGACTGCCTCCTGGCCCAGCGCGGAGGCAAACGTACCGATCTGGCCGGTGCGCTGCAGTGCAATGGCCTTCAGGTCGAACTGGCGCGTCAGCACCATGGCCCGGTACAGCGGCACCAGCGCCTCGGGATCGAGCGCAAAGGCCGGTAGCGCCTGGGTCGGCTCACCTTGTGGGTCGAGAAACTGCGTGTACCCGATTTCGAATGTCGCGACGGTCGCCATGGCATGCCCTTTGTTCTTGTGTTCCAGTGGTTGCACTGGGGGCTGTCTTCTTCCGGTGCGCGTCCCGGCCACGAGCCACGATGCGCATGCTCCAACTGCGATTCAGTGTTTGGGGCCTTTCATCGCCTCGGCTTCCATGGCCGCGATCCGCTCCTCGCCGGCCTCGATCGGATCCATCTCGTCGTCGACCGCACCCGCCGCGCGCTCGGCGGCCGCTTTCCCTTCACCGTCGTCGGGCTCGAAGTCCTCGTCCTCGTTGCTCGGCGGCCGCAGCATATCCGCGAGCATCGCGGCCAGCTCAGGTGTATCCCATGGCGCACTACGTTGTTTTTGCTTCTTGATGTAGTGCCTGACTTCCGCATCCTGTTCCGGGGTCAGGGGAAGACCACGGAAGGTGCGTTGAGGGTCAATGCCGTCCATCATGCCACTCCGGAGGGTTGTCTCGTTTTCAGTGTAATCCTATTGCAGTGGTTGGGGCGATTGAGGGGAGTGCGGCAATGTGGGGTAACGTCCGGTAGCTTGCAGCCTGACCTGTCTTACCTCCAAGATCTGTTCCTGGTGAAAACCCTAGGAAAATCGGGCTTGCTCATGCACGGAAGCGAGGTCTAAACTATTTCATATAGCGAATACAAGTTCGCAATCCGAATAAACAACAAGGGTCCCCAAGACCCGGACAGGAACAAGAGGTGCCGTGATGCGGCGCCTTGTTTCAGATTTAAGTTGCGAATAAAAATTCGCAATCCGAATTCCAAAGGGCCGGCCGCGATGCCGGCGTTCATCCACCAGTCATGAGCGAGGGCTTTCCTCTGTCAGTTCAGCGAATTAAAATTCGGAATCCGAACTCAAGCCGGGTTCGCACCTGAACTAACCGTGGAGATTGAAATGGCTACCGAGAACCCTGTCCGTTCCGCATCGAAAGCAAGCAGCGCGGGCGACGCATCCAAGAACACGGTGCAGTCGCTGGCGAAGGGCTTCCGCATTCTCGAAGCGTTCTCGGCCCAGGAGCCCGAACTCACCATGGCGGAAGTGGCGCGGCGCTCCGGGCTGGACAACGCGACCGCCTTCCGCTTCCTCAACACGCTGGTGGATATCGGTTATGTGCAGCGCGTGCCGGACACGCGCTTGTTCAGGCTGTCGCTGAAGGTGCTGGACCTTGGCTTCGACGCCATCGCCCATTCCGACCTGCGCACGCGGGCAAGGCCGATCCTGCGCGCGCTGGTGGGGGAGATCAACGAAGCCGCTTCCATCGGCGTGCTGGATGGCCCGGATGTGTTGTACGCCGAGCGTATCCAGGCGGGCCTGACGCGGCTCGGCGTGGATATCCGCATCGGCAGCCGGGTGCCGGCTTATTCCACCGCTGTTGGTTACGCCATCCTGGCCTGGCTGCCCGAGGACATGCAGGCCCGCGTGCTGGATGCCCAGCCGCGGCAAAAGCTGACCGACCACACGCTGACCGATCTCGGCACCATTCTTGAACGCCTGAAGACCGTGCGCGCCAAGGGTTATGCGCTGTCGGACCAGGAGACTGTATCGGGCCTCTACGTGGTCGCCGCCCCGGTGCTGGATGTCGACGGCGTGCCGGTTGCGGGCCTGAGCGTGGCGGCGCCGGCGATGAACACCTCGCTTGAAGATTTCGAATCGACCACGGCCCCGGCGGTAGTGCATGCGGCCACCGAACTGGCCCGTGCGTTGCAACCCTCCGGAGGATTCATTCCTCCCACCCTGACCACCACCGTATTGCGCAGATAGCGCAAGCCTTACCAGGAGACGAACGTGTCTGATATCAATTTCCGCGGCATCATTCCCGCCATTGCAGTCCCCTTCAATGCGGACTACAGCATCAACGAACCGGAGCTGCGCCGCTTCTCCAGGTGGCTGGGCGGGCAGGAGGGCGTGACCGCCCTGATGACCAATGGCCATACCGGTGAAGTCTTCTCGCTGACCCCGCGCGAGCGCGCCGAAGTGACCCGCATCACCGCCGACGCCACCAAGGGCATTTGCCCGGTGATCTCGTCGGTGGTCTGCGAAGGCATCAACGATGCCGTGGAGCAGGCGGGCTGGGCCAGGGAAGCCGGGGCCGCCGGACTCGATATCATGCCGCCGCATCACTGGCTGCGCTTTGGCTTCAAGCCGGAACACTGCCTCGATTACTTCAACGCCATCGGCAAGGCCAGCGGGCTGCCCCTGGTGGTGCATATCTACCCCGCCTGGACGCGCGGCTCCTACTCGTCCGAACTGCTCGCCGAACTGGCAAAGCTGCCTTATGTGAAGGCCTTCAAGATGGGCGAGCGCGAGATGAACAAGTACGCGCGCGATATCAAGGAAATCCGCGCCGCCGATCCCACCAAGGTGCTGATGACCTGCCATGACGAATACCTGCTGGCGTCGCTGGTGCAGGGTCTCGACGGCGCGCTGGTCGGCTTTGCCTCGCTGATTCCCGGCCTGATCAACGATCTGCTCAAGGCGGTCAAGGCTGGCGACCTGCATGAAGCGATGCGCGTGCAGGCCCTGATCAATCCGCTCAAGGACGCGGTGTATGGCGCCGGTGAACCCACGGGCGAAGCGCACGGCCGCATGAAGGCCGCCATGGCGCTGGCCGGCATCCTGAGCGATGGCACCGTGCGCCCGCCGACCCATGCCCCGTCGGCCGCGGAACTGGCCGCCATCAAGGCCGCGCTGGAACAGGCCGGCATCACCCAGAAGGCCGCAGCCTGATCCTGAACGGGTCCGGCCTCGCGCCGCGCAACCAGCGCGCGAGGCCGGGCCGCCAGCAACTGCATGTCAAAGGGGCTTCGATGAGCCAATCCATGCAAGCCGACGCGCCACTCGCAAGGCATGCTCTTGTCACGGGCGCCAGTTCCGGCATCGGCGCCGCCATCGCCCGGCGCTTGCTGTCCGCGGGCTGGCGGGTGACCGGTCTTGACCGCGCGCCGGCGGAGAGCGCCGAGCGCTTCAGCGCGATCGAGGTAGACCTGACGGACGCGGTGAAACTCGCCGCCGCCGTGGCCGCCCTGCCGCGTGTCGACGCCATCGTCCATGCCGCCGGTTATATGCGCACGGCGGTTCTCGGCGAACTGAAGGCCGGGGACGGGGAGGGCATGTGGCGCATCCATGTGGAAGCCGCCGCCGTGCTGGCTAACGCGCTGGTGCCGACATTGCCGGATGGCGCCCGCATCGTGCTGATCGGCAGCCGCACGGCGGCGGGCGCGCCGGGGCGCAGCCAGTACGCAGCGACCAAGGCCGCGCTGGTGGGCATGGCGCGCTCATGGGCGGCGGAACTGGCGCCGCGCGGCATCACGGTCAATGTGGTGGCGCCGGGCGCCACCGAGACCCCCATGCTTAACGATCCCGGCCGCAAGGGCACGCCGCCGCGCACCCCGCCCATCGGGCGCTTTATCCAGCCCGGCGAAGTGGCCGGGATGGTGAGCTTCCTGCTCGGCCCGGATGCCGGGGCCATCACCGGCCAGCAGATCGTGATCTGTGGCGGCGGCTCGCTGTAGGGCGCCCGGCCGATATATCGAATTACCGAAGCATTCAAGACACCAAAGACACCGAACACCGAACACCAAAGACACTGGAGACAAGCAATGTCCGTCCGCATCATTGACGTCCGCGAAGTGACGAAACCGATTTCGTCGCCCATCCGCAATGCCTATATCGATTTCTCGAAGATGACGAGCAGTCTCGTCGCCGTGGTGACCGACGCCTTCCGCGACGGCAAGCGAGTGATCGGCTATGGCTTCAACTCCAACGGCCGCTACGGCCAGGGCGGGCTGATCCGCGAGCGTTTCGCGCCGCGCATCCTGGCGGCCGATCCGGCTTCGCTGCTGGACGACGTAGGTACCAACCTCGATCCCAATCGCGTGTGGGCAGCCACCATGTCCAACGAGAAGCCCGGCGGCCACGGCGAACGCTCGGTGGCGGTCGGCACCATCGACATGGCGGTGTGGGATGCGGTGGCCAAGATCGCCAGCAAGCCGCTGTTCCAGTTGCTGGCGGAGCGCCACGGCGTCAAGGCCAACCCGCGTGTCTTCGTCTATGCCGCAGGTGGTTATTACTACCCCGGCAAGGACCTGTCCGCGTTGCGCGCCGAGATGCGCTCCTACCTCGAGCGCGGCTACAACGTGGTCAAGATGAAGATCGGCGGCGCCAGCCTGGAAGAAGACAGCGCGCGCATCGAGGCCGTGCTGCAGGAGATCGGCACCGACGCGCAGCTCGCGGTCGATGCCAATGGCCGCTTCGACCTGGATACCGCCATCGCCTACGCCAAGATGCTGCGCGACTATCCGCTGTTCTGGTACGAGGAGGCTGGCGACCCGCTGGACTACCACCTGCAGGCCACGCTGGCCGAGTATTACCCCGGCGCCATGGCCACGGGCGAGAACCTGTTCAGCCACCAGGACGCGCGCAACCTGATCCGCTATGGCGCCATGCGCGCCGACCGCGATTACCTGCAGTTCGATTGCGCGCTGTCCTACGGCCTCGTCGAGTACGAACGCACGCTGGAAGTGCTGAAGACTTTCGGCTGGTCGCCCAGCCGCTGCATTCCGCATGGCGGCCACCAGATGTCGCTCAATATCGCAGCCGGCCTGGGTCTGGGCGGCAACGAAAGCTATCCCGACCTGTTCCAGCCCTATGGCGGCTTCCCCGATGGCGTCAAGGTGATCGACGGGCACATCACCATGCCGGAGTTGCCGGGCATTGGTTTCGAGGGCAAGGCGGATCTCTATGCGGAGATGGCGGCGCTGGCGCAGCCTTGAAGATGCGCCAGAGCCGTTTGAAATGACGGCGGCGGTTGCTCCCTCTCCCCCTCAGGGGGAGAGGGAGCAAACCTGAACCGTGCACCCGGACAAAGAACCGCCCTCAAGGGGCGGACCTGCAGTCGAGACAGGAGACAAACAATGCTGTTCCATCGATTCTTCCGCTGTGCCGCGGGCGCGCTGCTGCTGTGCGCCGCCGCCGCTTCCGCGCAGACCTACCCGAACAAGGCCGTGCGCGTCATCATCCCGTTCCCGCCCGGCGGGCCCACCGACACCGTTGGCCGCATGCTGGCGCAAAAGCTGTCCGAGCAGACCGGGCAGAGTTTTATCGTCGACAACCGGCCCGGCGGCCAGGGCATCATTGGCGCCGATGCGGTGGCCAAGGGGGCCGCCGATGGCTACACGCTGCTGTTCAGCGCCTCCACCTTCACCACCACGCCGATGACACTGAAATCGTCTCCCTACGACGTGACGAAGGATTTCGTGCCGATCGCGCTGGTCGGCAAGGGCCCGCTGGCCGTGTCGGTCAACAAGAACCTGCCCATCAAGAACATCAAGGAACTGATCGCCTACGCACAGGCGCACCCGGGCAAGATGTCGTTCGCGATCGGCTCGCAGGCCTCCGCCGGGCATTTGTCGACGGAACTGCTCAAGCGCACGAGCAAGATCGATTACCTGGTGGTGCCGTACAAGGGCTCGGCGCCTGCCTACCAGGACCTGATCGGTGGCGCCATCGACGGCTTTATCGATCCGGTGCTTGGCGCCCTGACGTACCACAAGAGCGGCATGGTACGGGTGGTCGCGGTGACTTCCAAGGAGCGGCTGCCCTCCATGCCCGATGTGCCAACCGTTGCCGAGACCGTGCCGGGCTACGAGTTCTACTCGTGGTACGGGCTGTGGGGCCCGGCCAAGCTTCCGCCGGAAGTGATCAAGCGGATCAACGCCGAGGTCAACAAGGCATTGGCTTCGGACCTGCGCACCAGGCTGGCCGAACAGGGCTACCTGTTGTCGCCCGGCACGCCGGAAGACTTTGCGCGGTTTGAAAAGGAAGATATGGCCCGTTCCGCCAAGATCGTCGCGGAAGCGAAGATCCGCGCGGAGTAGCCCACCCCGCGGCGCTTCAGATCGGAAACTGCGTCGTCGACAGCACCTGCTTGAGTACCATGAACGAGCGTATCTGCCGGACCCCCGGCAGGTACAGCAGTTGCTCCGCATGGAGGCGATTGAAGCTCTCGCTGTCCTTGGTCCGCAGCATCATGAAGTAGTCGAATTCGCCCGTCACCACGTGGCACTCCATGCATCCGGAGACCTTCTGGGCGGCCTTCTCGAACTCCGAGAAGGATTCCGGCGTGGACCTGTCCAGCACCACGCCGATCATCACCAGCATCCCCGCGTCGAGCGCGGCGGGGTTCAGCAGCGCCACGATGCCACGAATCAGTCCGAGTTCCTTCAGCCGCTCCACGCGCCGCAGGCACGCTGGCGGGCTCAGGCTGACCTTGGCTGCCAGCGCCACATTAGAGACGGACGCGTCGCGCTGAAGCGCGCGCAGGATGGTTTTATCGGTGCGGTCCAATGCCTCGGAAAGTGGCGCGGAATGCTCTGATTTGGTGCGCAATTTTGTTTCGTCCGTGGCTATTTCTAAAAAATAAACGGGTCAAAAAATTGGATCGATATTTTTTATAGTGCATAAACAGAACGATATTTGCAACCATGTTTCGCGCATTTTTTTCTAGGATTGAGGCCATGCAGCATCAACGAAAGGCGGTTCCACATGCCAGTGTTCTTCGCCAGTCTTGATGCCTGGATCCCCGCCCTCAACCCAGGAGTCGCCAGCATGAATCTCAAACGCTTTCCCCGCCACCAACTGACGTTCGGACCCACGCCCATCCAGCCGCTGAAACGACTCGGCGCACATCTCGGCGGCAAGGTCGACCTCTATGCCAAGCGCGAGGACTGCAACAGCGGCCTGGCGTTCGGCGGCAACAAGACGCGCAAGCTCGAATACATCATTCCGGACGCGCTCGCCCAGGGGTGCGACACGCTCGTCTCCATCGGTGGCATCCAGTCGAACCAGACTCGCCAGGTCGCCGCCGTGGCGGCGCATCTCGGCCTGAAGTGCGTGCTCGTGCAGGAGAACTGGGTGAACTACTCGGACGCCGTCTATGACCGCGTTGGCAATATCCAGATGTCGCGGATCATGGGCGCCGACGTGCGCCTGGTCAGCGATGGTTTCGATATCGGGATCCGCAAGAGCTGGGAAGATGCCATGGAAAGCGTGCGCCAGGCCGGCGGCAAGCCCTACCCGATTCCGGCAGGGTGCTCCGAACATCCGCTGGGCGGCCTGGGTTTTGTCGGCTTTGCCGAAGAAGTGCGCGCACAGGAGGCCGAACTCGGCTTCAAGTTCGACTACATCGTGGTCTGCTCGGTCACCGGCAGCACGCAGGCTGGCATGGTGGTCGGCTTCGCGGCCGATGGCCGGGCCAACCGCGTGATCGGTATCGACGCATCGGCCAAGCCGGAGCAGACCCGTGCGCAGATCCTGCGCATTGCGAAGAACACCGCGCATCTGGTCGACCTCGGCCGGGATATCACCGGCGAAGACGTGGTGCTCGACACGCGCTACGGCGGGCCGGAGTATGGCTTGCCGTCCGAGGATACGCTCGAAGCCATCCGGCTGAGCGCCAGGTTCGAGGGCATGATGACCGACCCGGTCTATGAAGGGAAATCGATGCAGGGCATGATCGACATGGTCCGCCGCGGCGAATTCCCGGAAGGCTCCAAGGTGCTCTACGCCCACCTGGGCGGCGCCCCGGCGCTGAGTGCTTATAGCTTCCCGTTCAGGAACGGCTGAACCCGCCTGCGCACTTGCCTGCGCACGTGACGATCTCCTTGATGTATCCCCTTGATGCCGGTCGTTCAACGCCGGAATCAAGGGGCGCCTGATCGGCAGCACGCCTGGTCTCGCTTTGCCCCCGTCTGCCCCGTCGCTCAATCACACGAGCAGCGAGTGAACGTGGTTCTACGAAGCGTTTCGATCAGCGCGGGCGGCCAACGTCATCACGGATGGCTTCAGGACGCAGGGACGAACGCGCTCTCACGAGGGCTGGCTTGCGCCCGTGTGGCAACGATGTAAAACGGGGAATGGGGGGAGCTGCCTGCTTTGGCCGGTTCCCCGGACGATCAGTCCACGAGCAGATTGATCTTTGTCGCGAATTTCTGCCAGCGATCGATGTCGGTGGTGACCAGCTTCTGGAATTCGGCAGGCGTACTCGTGGTCGAGGCAAAGCCGAGTTGTGCCAGCGAAGCCTTGATCTCGGGCTTGGCGATGGCCTTGGCGATTTCCGTGTTCAGCTTTTGCACGATCTCGGGCGGCGTATGCGCCGGGGCGAGGATGCCGAACCACTGTTCTACGTCATAGCCGGGGACGCCAAGCTCGCTCACACTCGGCACGTCGGGCAGGAACGGTGAGCGCGCCTTTGACGTGACGGCCAGCGCACGTAGCTTGTTGCTCTTCAGGTAAGGCATCGTGTTGGTCAGCGTGTTGACGCTGACGTCGGCCTGGTTGCCAAGCACGTCGGCGATGGCGGGCGCGCAACCTTTATACGGCACATGAAGCATCTCGATTTTTGCCGAGACCTTCAGCAATTCTCCGGCCAGATGCTGCGGCGTGCCGTTACCGCACGACGCATAGCTTGGCGGCGAGGCACTCCTGCCCGCCGCCAGCAAGTCGTTAAACGTGCGGATATGCGATTGCGATGGCACGGAGATCACCGAAGGCACCGAAGCGAATGTGATGACCGCGCTGAAATCGGACTTCGGATTGAACTGCAGCTTCTTGAAGATGCTCGGGTTGATGGCGAAGCTGCTATTGACGATTAGCAGCGTGTAGCCATCGGCAGGGCTCTTGGCCACGAACTCGGCGCCAATATTGCCGCTGGCGCCGGGCCGGTTGTCGACTACCACCGGTTGGCCCAGCGACTTGCTCATGTCGGTGCCGATCAGGCGCGCGAGTGTATCGGTCCCGCCTCCGGCCGGAAACGTCACCACCATACGGATGGGCTTTTGCGGGAAGGTACTCGCGATATTGGCCTCGGCGCGCCCGGGCAGGGTGCTCAGGCTGCCTGCGACAAACAGAAGCGATGCCAGACTGCTGACGACGGATAGGTGTCTCATGGATATGCCTTGTCGGTTAGGGTGAGGGAAAGGGAAGGGTTGGTCAATCGGGGTCTATACGCACTGCCTGGTGGCACTCGCCACCGACGCGGACTAGTGCCGCGGCCGCCCTAAGTGCTTCAGCCGAGTCGGCGTGGATGCGGTAGAGGGGCTGCCCCGGCGCCACTTGTGCGCTGATCGTGCACAGCAGGTCGATGCCTGCACCGGCATCGCGCGGTGCCCCGGCAGCACGCGCCACACCGGAAATTTGCAAGCCTTCTATGGCCGTCACCTGTCCCTGCGTCGTGGCAGCCACTACCTGCGTATGCGCACCCGGCACCACTGGATCGGGGCGAACGCCCTGCGCGGCGGCGATGCGATCGAATGCGGCCTTCGCCTTGCCTTCGTTCAGAAGTGCTGTTGCAATTCGCATGCCTTGTTCGGGCGAGCCCACGCGGGGATCGAATGCGATGATTTCGCCGGCAAAGCGCAGGGCCTTCTCGCGCAAATCTGCGGGCGCATCGGGATCGTTGTCGAGCACCAGGCGGACGTCGCGCACTTCCAGTGCGGGGCCAATGCCACGGCCGATCGGGCGGCTGCCGTCCGTGACCAGCGCGCGTACGTGCAGGCCCAGTCCCTTGCCGACGCGTTCGAACAGTGCGCCAAGCGCTTCGGCGTCGGCGCGTGTTGCCAGCTTGGTCTCCGGCCCGTAGGGCAGGTCGACGATGACGTGGGTAGCGCCGGCAGTGTATTTTTTCGACAGGATCGACGCTACGGACCATCGGCGCGAATCAAGGCGAAGTGGCCGGGTGATTGCGTTCATGACATCGTCGATCACGGAATGGTTCAGATGTCCGTTCCACGCAATGCATGCGCGTGCCTGAGCTATGCACCGGCGCACATCCTCCTGCGTCAGGTCTACACGTGCGACAGTTTCCATTGCATCGGCAGTGCCGGCGGCAGAGGTGATTGCGCGCGACGATGTCTTGGGCATCGCCAGACCGTAGGCCGCGACTATCGGCACCACAATCAGCGTGATGCGGCTGCCGGGAACGCCACCCATCGAATGCTTATCGACGACAAGCGGCTCGTCCCAGTCGATACGGGGTGTGAAGGCCGTACGTGCGCGTGCCAGTGCCACCACTTCGTCGTCCGTCAGCGTCTGGGTTGCGGCAATGAGGAACTCTGTCAGCTCTGCCTCGGTGTACCGTCCGGCAATTGCATCTTGCAGCACAGCGGCGTAGGCAGCTTCGTCGAGCGGCTGACCGCGCAGCTTGGCCATCAGGTTGGCGCGGCTGGCCGGCTGTTCGGCGGAGGATGCCTCGGTGCTATTTCGCAGAGCGCCGACAAAGCGTGCCATTCCCACCTCCAGCGTGCTGTCATTTGACACCGTGATACACGAAACGCCTGGTGGCACCGGTGCTCCCGTTCGTGCAACGCGTTTGGCAACCTGGTCGCCCGACTCGCGCCCGCGCGCTGCAATGCGCTGTGCAAGCACACCATGCGGTGCCGTTACCAGGACGACCACGAAACGTGGTAATCGGGCGGCAAGCTCCGCGATGACGCCGCGCGAGCCATTGGCCACGACATTCCGCCCGCGGTCGAGCTCGAGCAGCAGCGACATGGGCAAGCCATAGCGGAGACCGTGCGCATCCCAAGTTGCCAAAAACTCGCCGCTTCGCTCACGTCGTGTGAACTCGGTATCGGAGACGCCCTCGTGCTCTTCGCCCGCTGACCCGCCAGGACGCGTGATAACGCGCCGTGCAAAAACATAGTCGTCACCGAGCGTTGCACGTGCACCGTCGATCAGGGAGTCCTTGCCAGCGCCACTGGGCCCTACAACAAAAAAGAATGTGCCGGTCGCTTTCATAATTACCTTAGATGTCGAAGTTATACGGTTATGCTAGCACCGGCCATAAGGGTGTCAAGAGATGTTCGATGTCTAAGCTAATGCAAGCAATGGGCCAACGCCCGCAAATCCAGTGTGTACGCGGGATTCGTGTGCTTGTAGGGGAAAACACGGACAAACGGTGTGCGCGGTGGTGGTGCCCCATGCAGTGATTGAGCGCATGGTGCACTAATGTAGTGAACGCTACATGGAGATGCCGGGAAGCCAGGGACGGAGTGTCGGGCGTGCGATCGCCAGAGGCGCTATCATGTGCGCTGTCGCTCGCACCGATTCGCCGGTGTCGTATGTATACGTTTCATTTTCGGTCAAGACTATGGCTACAAGAAAGCTGGGTACTCCGGTCACAATCAGCCCTTCGGATGAGGCCGATGAAGAACGGCTCGCCCACTTGGTGAAGGACGCTGCCCGCGCCTATATCCGGGCGCTACAACTGCGCCTGGCGGAACATTCTGTGTCGTACGGCCACTGGACCATCCTGCGCATCCTTTGGCGTCACGATGGCCTGTCGCAACGAGAGTTGAGCGAACGGGCCGGTGTGACCGAGCCGACCACGTTTGCGGCAGTCAAGGCGCTGGAGGCGCTGGGCTACGTAGAACGTACGCATCTCCCTGGTAACAAGAGAAAGGTGCACGTGTTCCTGAGCAAGACCGGAAGCGCTCTGCGCCGCAAGCTGGAGCCGCTGGCTACGGAGGTGAATGAACTTAGCGTGGAGGGTGTGAGTGAAGACGACGTGCGGACCACGCGCCGCGTGCTGATTACGATCGCGGAGCGATTGGTGGCTGACGAAGTCGCCTCGGCCGAGCATGGCCGGCGCGTTCCCTCTACGCAGGAAGTGGGGCGGCTGCTCTCGGATCTGTAGACGGCACCCTTATGCAAAAAAACTCGCCGGGCCGGCCGGCGAGTGTGAAGCACTCGGTAGAGGGTGCGAATCGTTATGTGGGAGCCGGGCTCCGCAGGTGTCAGGCTTCGTCGAGACCGATATCAACGGCAGGGGCTGACTGTGTAATCTTGCTCGTGGAAATGTAGTCCACGCCTGTTTCCGCCACGGCTCGGATCGTTTCCAGGCGGATGCCGCCCGAAGCCTCGACCTTGGTGCGGCCATTGACAATCTGCACGGCTTCCTTCATGTCGGGCACCGACATGTTGTCCAGCATGATCACGTCGACACCGGCTGCCAGTGCCTCGTGCACCTGTTCCAGCCGATCGCATTCCACTTCCAGCTTGGTCAGCACGGGGAGCTTCCGGCGCACGCGTGCCACGGCGGCAGCAATGCTGCCACACACGGCGATGTGGTTGTCCTTGATCATCACGCCGTTGTCCAGGCTAAGCCGGTGGTTCAGTCCACCGCCGCAGGTAACCGCGTGCTTTTCCAGTGCGCGCAGGCCCGGCGTGGTCTTGCGGCTGTCGATCAGGCGAGCCTTGGTATGCGCGATGGCCTGGGCATATGTTGCCGTGTGGTTGGCGATGCCGCACAGCCGCTGCATGATGTTCAGAGCGGTGCGCTCAGCGGTCAGGACGCTTCGCGCATTCCCGCTCACATTGATGAGCACCGCGCCTTTCTCAACCTTGTCGCCATCGGCGACCCGCACATCGATAGCCAGCGTGGGATCGTAACGGGCGAAGATTCGTGCTGCCACGCCGATACCAGCGATGATCATCGGTTCGCGGGCGTTCATGCAGAAGGTGCCGGTCTCTCCCGGTTCGATCATGGTCTGGACCGTCAAATCGCAGATCCCGATGTCTTCGGTCAGCCAGAGGTCGATCAGCTTGTCAGTGGCAAAGATGTCGTACATGTAAAGGCTCCTAAAGGTGGTTGCTGTACCCAGAAATCTTAGAGATCGAAGTACATGGCGTAATACTAGCGGTTGCCTGCGTCTTGTCAAGAATTATTCGAGATCTAAGATAAATTAGGCGAGCGCATGCGCTCTAGCGCCGTCGACCGCACATGGAGGGACTGGGGCGCCCGGCTCGGCCGGGAGTTGAAGGGGCGTGAGATGAGCGAGCTGTGTGGCGCTCTGCTTTGGCGGCAGCTCCGGGCGGGCAGCGGCCTGATCATGGCCGGCGATATGGCCAGGTCGATTCAGGCGCAGGCCGGTCAGGCCGCGGTCAGCTGGCGCAGCGCTTCCAGCAGCTTGACCGCTGGGCCTGGCAAGATGCCCTGACGCCGGCGGAACGCCGTCAGCGTGCGCTTGCCGACCCCGCCCGGAATGTCCAGGATATCGATCACGCCGGCCTTGCGCTCGGCGTCGACCATCGGCTCGGCCATCCAGCTCAGGAATCCCGAGCGTGCAACCAGGCTCTTCAATGCGGTAACGGAGCGCGTTTCCACCACGATATTCGGCAGGCCCAGCCCCTGGGCTGCAAACACGTCCCGCATATGCTCGAACGGCCCGGTGCCCCTGGGCGGGATGGCCCACTGCTGTTCGAGCGTGTCGGCCAGGCATAGTCCCGGCTTGCGCCGCAGCGGATGGTCCGGCGCCGCCACCACGTAGCTGCTGTCCTCCCAGCGGCAATCGGCGATGGCCTCGATTTCGTCAGTATCGGGCGCGCGGATGCTCAGCGCGAGATCGATCTCATGCCGGATCAGGCCCTCCGCCAGGCGGTCCCACACGCCTTCCGTAATCTCCACCCGCAGGTTTGGCCACGCTTTGGTCACCCGGCCGACCGCCAGCGGCAGCACCAGGCTCGCAATGCTGCCCACCGCGCCCACCTTGATGGTCCCCTTGGCCAGCCCCCGCATGGCATCGATCTCCTCGCGCGCATGCTCGGCCTCGCGCTGCAGCAAGGTGGCATGCGGCAGCAGCGCGCTACCTACCGCCGTGAGCTGCATGCCTTTGGAGTGCCGCTCGAACAGCGGGGCGCCCAGTTCGTCTTCCAGGCGCTTGATCGCGCGGCTCAGCGCGGGCTGGGTGACATGCAGCGCTTCGGCCGCGCGGCCCAGGCTGCCGCTGGCGACGATGGTGGTGAAGGCCTTCAGTTGTCGCAGATCGAAAGTCATGCGCAAACGTAATGCCTTTTTATGGAAAAGGCAATATTCAAGTAAGGGTGGGGCGCCGATACTTTGCGAATCGTTCAATCGACTCAACCGCTTCATTGGGAGAAGGCATGACCGGTAGTACCAACTCCGTTGCAGGTTCCGCGGCCATCACCGTGCGCGACGCCGTGATCGACCTGCTGCGCCAGTTCGGCATCACCTCGGTGTTCGCCAATCCCGGCTCGACCGAACTGCCGATGTTCCGGGATTTCCCCGCCGACTTCCGCTATGTGCTCGGCCTGCAGGAGGCGGTGGTGGTGGGCATGGCCGACGGTTTTGCGCAGGCCAGCCGGAACGCGTCGCTGGTGAACCTGCATTCGGCGGCGGGCGTCGGCAATGCGATGGGCAACATCTTCACCGCGTTCAAGAACCGCACGCCGATGATTGTCACGGCGGGCCAGCAGGCGCGCTCGATCCTGCCGTTCGATCCCTTCCTGTCGTCCACGCAAGCCACCGAGCTGGCCAGGCCGTACGTCAAATGGAGCATCGAGCCGGCACGCGCCGCGGATGTGCCGCTGGCCATGGCGCGGGCCTATTACGTGGCGATGCAGGAGCCGCGCGGCCCGGTGCTGGTGTCGATCCCGGTGGACGACTGGGACCAGCCGGCCGAGCTGGTGGCTGCGCGCGCGGTCAGCGCCGAGGTGCGGCCGGACCCGGTGGCGATCGGGCGCATCGGCGCCCAGCTGGATGCCTGTGAGTGTCCGGCCTTTGTCGTCGGCGGCGCAGTCGACCGTGCCGGCGCCTGGGACGAGGTGGTGCGCCTGGCCGAGACGCACAACGCGCGCGTCTATGTGGCGCCGATGTCCGGGCGCTGCGGCTTCCCTGAAGACCATCGCCTGTTCGGCGGCTTCCTGCCTGCCATGCGCGAGAAGATCGTCGGCCAGCTGGGCGGGCACGACCTGATCCTGGTACTGGGCGCGCCGGCCTTTACCTACCATGTGGAAGGCGCCGGTCCCCATGTACCGGCCGGCGCAACGCTGTACCAGCTGATCGACGATCCCGCCATCGCGGCCTGGACACCGGTGGGCAGCTCGGTGGTGGGCAATATCCGGCTCGGCGTGCTCGACCTGCTGGCGCGTCCCGCGCCCGGGGCGCGCCCGTTGCCCGCCCCGCGCCAGCCTCGTCCGCGTGCCGAACCTACGCGGCTGATGTCCACCGCCTACGTGCTCCAGACCCTGGCCGAGGTGCGCGATGCCGCCGACATCGTGGTGGAGGAAGCGCCCAGCGCGCGTCCCGTCATGCAGGGCTACCTGTCCTTCACGCAGAGCGGCACCTTCTACACCATGGACAGCGGGGGCCTGGGCTACGGCATGCCCGCCGCCGTTGGCGTGGCGCTGGCGCGGCCGGGGGCGCGTGTCGTCGCGCTGATCGGCGACGGCTCCAGCATGTACTCGATCCAGGCCATCTGGAGCGCGGTCCGGCTCAAGCTGCCGATCACCTTCGTGATCCTCAACAACGCGCGCTACGCCGCGCTGCAGGATTTCGCGCCGGAGTTTGGTTTTGCACCGACTGATCCGGTGCAGGGCACGGACCTGCCGGGGATCGATTTCGTGGCGCTGGCGAAAGGCATGGGCTGCGAAGGCGTACGCGTGCGGGACGCTGCGCTGCTGCGCGACGCGCTGGCCGACGGGCTGCGCTCGCCGGTACCGAAGCTGGTTGAAGTCGAGGTTGCCTGAAACACAAACCTGACCCGCAGGAAAGCAAGCCGCAAGAAAACAAACAAAGGAGACAAGGATGCAGACGATTTCGTTGCTGATCGACGGCCAACCACGCCAGGCGGCCAATGGCGCCACCTTCGCGCGCCGCAATCCGCTGGACGGCAAGGTGGCCACCGTTGCCCCGGCCGCCACGGTAGCCGATGCGTTGTCGGCGGTGGACGCCGCCGCCGCGGCCTTCGACGCCTGGGCCGCCACCGGCCCGGGCGAGCGCCGCGCGTTGCTGACCAAGGCCGCGCACGCGCTGGAAGCCCGGGGCGAAGCCTTTGCCGCCGCGATGGCCGCCGAGACCGGCGCATCCGCCATGTGGGCCGGCTTCAACGTGCACCTGGCCGCGGCCGGCTTGCTCGAAGCGGCTTGCCTGACCACGCAGATCCACGGCGAGGTCATTCCGTCCGACGTGCCGGGCAGCCTGGCCATGGGCGTGCGCCAGCCGGCCGGCGTGGTGCTGGGCATGGCGCCGTGGAACGCGCCGGTGATCCTGGCCGTGCGTGCCATCGCGTTGCCGCTGGCCTGCGGCAATACCGTGGTGCTGAAGGGGTCGGAGATCTGTCCCGCGACGCACGGGCTGATCATCGAAGCCATGCGGGAAGCGGGTTTGCCCAAGGGCGTGGTGAACTTCGTCACCAATGCGCCGGCCGATGCGGGCGAACTGGTGGAAGCCATGATCGCCCATCCCGCGGTGCGCCGCGTGAACTTCACCGGTTCCACCCGGGTGGGTAAGGTCATCGCCGCAAGCTGCGCCAGGCATTTGAAGCCGGTGGTGCTTGAACTGGGCGGCAAGGCTCCGCTGCTGGTGCTGGACGATGCCGATATCGATGCCGCCGTGGCCGCCGCCGCCTTTGGCGCGTTCGCCAATTCCGGCCAGATCTGCATGTCGACCGAGCGCATCATCGTCGACAACAAGATTGCCGACGCCTTTGTCGCGCAACTGGCGGCCAAGGCCAGCGCGCTGCCGCTGGGCGATCCGCGCAAGGGACCGGCCGTGCTGGGCTCCGTGGTGGACATGAGCACCGTGGAGCGCTGCAATGCCCTGATCGACGACGCCCTCGCCAAAGGGGCGAAGCTGCTGTGCGGCGGCAAGGCGGACAACACCCTGATGCCGGCGACGCTGCTCGATCACGTCACGCCGCGAATGCGGATCTACGCGGAAGAGTCGTTCGGCCCGGTCAAGGCCATCGTGCGCGTCAACGGCGAAGCCGAGGCCATTGCCTGCGCCAACGATAACGAGTACGGGCTGTCGTCGGCCGTGTTCAGCCGCGACGTGGCGCGGGCCATGAATGTGGCCCGGCGTATCCAGTCCGGCATCTGCCATGTCAATGGCCCGACGGTGCACGACGAGGCGCAGATGCCCTTCGGCGGCGTGAAGGGCAGCGGGTTTGGCCACTTTGGCGGGCAGGCCGGCATCGCCGAGTTCACCGACCTGCGCTGGGTCACGGTGCAGACGACGCCGCGCCACTACCCGTTCTAGTCTCCAGGCAGCGGGGCTTGCCGCCTCGCACGAACGCATCCATGCAACCAGCGCCGCGCCGCGGCCGCCAAGCCAATGATCAAGATCGCAATCCTCGGGGCAGGGGCCATGGGCTCGCTGTTTGGCGCACGCCTGGCCGAAGCGGGCCATGACGTTACCTTGCTCGATATCAACGCCGCGCATCTCGACGCGATCCGCCGCCACGGCCTGCGCCTGCAGACCGATGAGGCGGACCGGCGGGTGCACGGCATGCAGGCCGTGCGCCCGGAGCAGACCGGCGCCATTCCCGACCTGCTGATCGTCTTCACCAAAGCCATGCACACGCGCGCCGCGATGGCGGGCGTGCGTCACCTGCTGGGGCCGGAGACGATTGTGCTGACACTGCAGAATGGCCTGGGTAGCGTCGAGACGATTTGCGGGTTCGTGTCCGTGCAGCGGGTGCTGATTGGCATCACCACATGGCCGGCCGACCTGGTTGGCCCCGGGCACGTGCAGTCGCATGGCGAGGGCGTGATCCGGATGATGAGCGCCGATGGCGTGGACCGGTCCGTCGTGGCGGGGACCGTAGCGGCACTGGATCGCGCCGGCATGCATTGCAAGGCCGATACCGACGTGTGGGCCGCGATCTGGGAAAAGGTGGCGTTCAATGCCGCGCTGAATCCCCTGTGCGCGGTCACCGGCAGCACGGTGGACCAGCTGGGCAGCATCCCGGATGGTCCGGCGCTCGCCTTCGCGGTGGTGGGCGAGGTGCTGGCCGTGGCCAGGAGCCATGGCGTGGCTGTCGATGCGGATAAGGTCGGTGCCAGCGTGCTGCACGCCATCGAGTACCACATCGGCCACAAGCCATCCATGCTGCAGGACATCCTTGCCGCCCGCCGCACGGAGATCGATGCGATCAACGGCGCCGTCGTGGCCGCGGCGCAGCGGCACGGGGTGCCCGTTCCGTGCACCGAAGCCCTGATGCAACTCGTCCGGCTGATCGAGACCCGGGCGGGCGGCCACGGGCTGGATGCCAGTCCGGTCCTGCACTGAGTGGCGGCACGCCACTCTTGAAACCCGATACAAGAGCAAAAGGCGCTGGCGCCCGCCAGGACGCCAATCGACAGGAGACACCCATGCATACCCAAGCCGGCGCGTCGATCGATGTGGGACGCGTACTAGACGACGGCCCTTACACCACCATGCAGAAGATCGTCGTGGTGCTGGCGGCGCTGTCCATCGTGATGGACGGCTTCGATGGCCAGTTGATCGGTTTCGCCATTCCCGTGCTGATCAAGGAATGGGGCATCACGCGCAGCGCCTTCGCACCCGCGGTGGCGGCGGGGCTGGTGGGCATGGGCATCGGCAGCGCCTGCGCCGGCCTGTTCGCGGACCGCTTTGGCCGCAGGTGGGCCGTGATCGGCAGCGTCTTCCTGTTTGGCACGGCCACCTGCGCCATCGGTTTTGCCCCGGACACCACGACGATTGCCGTGCTGCGCCTGATCGCCGGGCTTGGCATCGGCGGCGCGTTGCCAAGCTCCACCACCATGACGGCCGAATTCACCCCGGCGCGCAGCCGCACGCTGGCGGTGACGGCCACCATCGTCTGCGTGCCGCTTGGCGGCATGCTGGCCGGCCTGTTCGCCAGCGTTGTCCTGCCGGCCTATGGCTGGCGCGGCTTGTTTTTTATCGGCGGCGCCCTGCCGCTGGGCCTGGGCGTGCTGCTGATGCTGGTGCTGCCCGAGTCGCCGCGTTTCCTGGTGCGCCGTCCCGCCCGCTGGGATGAGCTGCGCCGGCTGCTCGGCCGCATGTCCAGGCCGCTGCCGGCGGACGCCGTCTTCACCGACCTGGCCGAGCGCGATGCGGAGCGCCGCAAGGGCTTCGGCGCGCTGTTCGCGCCTGGGCAGGCGCGCGATACGCTGGCGATCTGGTGCGCCTTCTTCATGTGCCTGCTGGCGGTCTACAGCGCCTTTAGCTGGCTGCCGACCATGCTGGCCTCGGAGGGACTGAACGTGGCGGTCGCGGGTTCCGGCCTGACGGCCTACAACCTCGGCGGCGTCATCGGCGCGCTGTGCTGCGCGGTGGCCATCACCCGCTTCGGCTCGCGCTGGCCGCTGGCGATCTGCTGCGCCGGCGGGGCGGCCAGCGCGCTGCTGCTGCAAGGCGTGGACGTGCGCCACAGTACGGGATTGCTGATCTTTGGCCTGGGCGTGCACGGCATGTTCGTCAATGCGGTCCAGTCGACCATGTACGCGCTGTGCGCCTTCGTGTACCCCACCGCGGTGCGCGCCACGGGCACCGCATCGGCGCTGGCCTTCGGCCGCCTCGGGGCGATCCTGAGCGCGTTCGCGGGCGCGGCGGTGATCACCGCAGGCGGCGCGTCGTCCTATCTCGGCATGCTTGGCGCGGCGATGGCCGCGGTGCTGGTGGCGCTGCTTGCGGTCAAGGGGCATATCCCGAAGCCGGCGCGGCCCGCCGCCCGGGGCGACGCAGCCCTCGCGCGTTCCTGACCGCACGCTGGCCCTGCCCGGTTGCCCGGTTGCCCGGATGTCGCTTCGCCTGGCCGGGGAGGGTACATCCGGAATTCGCTATGATCCGGGATCGGAACCGTTTCTCGCGCGGCCGGCTTCTCCACGTTCGCCAAGGCAATCGGCCGCGCCGGGAGGCAAGCCGGCGCGCGCCCATGCCCATGACCCAGATAAGCAGCAATACCCCTGTCAACCCGGAACAGCCTCGGGCGGAGGCGGCCGCCCTGGCGCATCGGGCGGAACGGATCGTGACCGGTGCCGGCGGCTGCCGGGTGGTCTGGCGCCGCTTCGGCGAAGGGCGCCCGGTCATCCTCTTGCATGGCGGACATGGCAGCTGGCTGCACTGGGTGCGCAATATCGAGGCGCTGGCTGCGCAACGCACGGTCTGGGCGCCGGACATGCCCGGCTTTGGCGAGTCGGATGACATCGTCAGCGATCTGTCCGTCATGGCCGGCACGCTCGCGGCGGCGATCCGACAGTTGCCCGGCTGCGCGGACGAAATCGACCTCGCCGGCTTCTCGTTCGGCGGGCTGGTCGCAGCGAACGTGGCCGCCGCGCTTGGCACGGTGCGCCGGCTTGCCCTGCTGGGTTCGGCCGGGCACGGCGGCATTCGCCGGCAGCAGCGCGCGCTGGTGGACTGGCGCAAGGCGGCGGACGGCGCGGCGCTGGCGCAGGCGATGCGCTACAACCTGGAGGCGTTCATGATCGCGGACCCGGCCAGGGTCGATGCCATGGCCCTGTACGCGCACACCGAGTCATGCCGGCATACACGCTTTCGCAGCAAGAACATCTCGCGCGCGGGCGGCCTGCGCGACGCGCTGGACCGCTTCGGCGGCGAAGTGCTGCTTGCATGGGGCGAGCACGATGTGACGGCCGACCCGGCCGCGGCGGTGGCGGCCATGACTCAGGGCAGCGTGCAGCGGCAGGGCCGCATCATCCCGGATGCGGGGCACTGGGTCCAGTACGAGGCGCACGAGCCAGTCAACGCGCTGCTGGGCGGGTGGCTGGCAAGATAGCGTCCCGCGCCTATGCCGCCAGGGTGGACGTGGATGCGTACGTCTTCTGGTAATGCACCGTGAACGTGCCCAGCGCGGCGAGGGCGGCCTGCGGGTCGTGGCTCGGCTTGACGGCGAACGCATCGAAGCCGCAGCGGGCCATGTAGTGCACCGTATCGATCATCACGTCGCCCACCGCGCGCAGCTCGCCACGCCAGCCGTATTGCGTGCGCAGCAACTGGGCCAGCGAATAGCCGCGCCCGTCGGTATAGACCGGGAAGTCGATCGCCAGGTGCGCGATGCCGGTCGCATCGATGACAGTGGCGCCCGCGTCCAGCAAGTCTTCCGGCTCCGCATCCGGCGCCAGGTACACGGCCACCGGATGGCGGCGCGCGCGCAAGGCGACGCGGGTGGCCCGCCAGGTGTCAAGCGTGACCAGCCAGCCATCTTCGTCGGGCGGCATGGTCGAGCCGGCCACGCTCTCGTCCGCCACGAAGGCGCGCCAGATGTCGGCTTCGAGCCGGCCGTTGCGGATCACATTGTTCAATTTGTCGGACTGTGGCAGGTATTGGGTTTCAGGCACGGGCCACCTCCGCCTGCTGCCGCCGCGCGACGATCCGCGGGTCCTGGTAGACCGCCTGCTTGAAGGGATCCACGCCGACGCGCTCGACCACGTCGATAAACCGCTCCGCCTCGCTGTCGCGCAGGGACAGGTAGGTGTCGATCAGCAGCGCGACCACGTCGGGGATTTCATCGCGCGCGAAGGACGGGCCGATGATGCGGCCAATGGCCGCGCCCCCGCCCTTGTGCTGGTCAAGCAGGGCATGGCCGGCGGCGCCGTTCTGGCGCCCGCCGACGGTGACCTGGTACCACTCCTCGCCGGCCTTGTCGACGCCGAGGATGCCGATATGGCCGACGTGATGGTGCCCGCAGGAGTTGATGCAGCCGGAGATGTTCAGGTCCAGCTCGCCGATTTCGAACAGGTAGTCCAGGTCGTCGAAGCGGCGCTGGATGGCCTCCGCCAGCGGAATCGACACGGCGTTCGCCAGCGAGCAGAAATCCCCGCCCGGGCAGGCGATGATATTGGTGAGCATGCCGATATTCGCGGTGGCCAGGCGCAAGGCATCCAATTCCAGCCATAGCGCGTACAGCTGGCTGCGGCGCACGTCGGCCAGGATCAGGTTCTGCTCATGCGAGACGCGCAGCTCGCCAAAGCCGTAGCGGTCCGCCATATCCGCCACCGCATCCATCTGGTCCGCGGTGATGTCGCCGGGGGGCGCGCCGGTGGCTTTCAGCGACACGGTCACGGCGGCGTAGCCGGGCACGCGGTGCGCATGCACATTGCTGCGCAGCCAGCGGGCGAAGCGGGGCTGGGCCGCCGTCAGGGCAGGGCCGGGGCCGGGCTCGTCCGCCGCGCCGGGATCGTAATCCGGCGTGGTGAAGCGGCTGGCCACGCCTTTCACGAAGTCCGTGCTGACCGTATCCGGGCCGCCGCGAATGCGCTGCCATTGCTCGTCAACCTGCTGCGCGAACACGCCGGGCGTCAGGTCTTTCACCAGGATCTTGATGCGCGCCTTGTACTTGTTGTCGCGCCGCCCGTGCAGGTTGTAGACGCGCAGCGTGGCCTGCAGGTAGGTCAGCAGATCGGACCAGTGCACGAAGGCGTTGATCAGCTTGCCGACCATCGGCGTGCGGCCCATGCCGCCGCCCACCCAGACCCGGAAACCCAGTTCGCCGTCGCGCTCCACCGCCTGCAGGCCGATGTCGTGCACGCCGACCGCGGCCCGGTCCGTGGTGGCGCCGCTCACGGCGATCTTGAACTTGCGCGGCAGGAAGGCGAACTCCGGATGCAGCATGGACCACTGGCGGATGATCTCGCACCACACCAGCGGGTTCACGACCTCGTCCGGCGCCAGGCCCGCGAAATGATCGGTGGTGGTGTTGCGGATGCAATTGCCGCTGGTCTGGATCGCATGCATCTGCACGGTGGCCAGCTCCGCCAGGATGGCGGGCGCGTCTTCCAGGCGCGGCCAGTTGAACTGCATGTTCTGGCGTGTGCTGAAGTGCCCGTAGCCGCGATCCCAGCGGCGCGAGATCTCGGCCAGCTTGCGCAGTTGCCGGGACACCAGCATGCCGTAGGGAATCGCCACGCGCAGCATGGGCGCATGCCGCTGGATATAGAGGCCATTCTGCAGGCGCAGCACGCGGAACTCGTCTTCGGTGAGCTGGCCGCTGAGGAAACGTTCGGTCTGGCCGGCGAATTGCGTAACGCGCTGGTCGACCAGTTGCTGGTCGATCTCATCATATAAGTACATGGGGCACTTCCAGGTTTGCCGTGCGGGAAACGGGCAATGTCGCCGCCGCCGGCGAGGGGCTTGTGGGTAGCCATCAGGCTAGCGCCCCTGATGCGGGCCGAACAGGATCAGTTGGTGCGCGTTCGGCACGGAGCAGCGGCGGCGCGGGCTGTCATGTGCGTTCGGGTGCGCTCTGGTGCGCTCTGGTGCGCTCGGCATTGGCGAACGCGCTGGCCATGCGGTCCCCGCGCAATCCCTGGCAACTGCGCCGTGTGTCCGCGATTCTTCCTTTCCCGTCAAGACTGTTTTCCCTTCCCGGCATTTCTTTCCGCCACGCGGAAGGCTAACGTGCGTAACGAGTCTGCGGAGTCCGCGCGCGCCGCCTGCCCGCTTGCAGGTCCCGGCGCGGGCAAGACCCGCGGAGCGGGCGCAGATCCAGACCGATCCGAAGGAAGACCAAGCCTATGCCAAAGTCGTTTGTCTATACGGCCCAGCCCATGCGCGTCCTGTTCGGCGCGGGCACCTTGAGCCAGGTTGCGCAGGAGGTGGAGCGCATGGGTGCGCAACGCGCGCTGGTGCTGTGCACGCCGAACCAGACGGAGGAGGCGCTGCGCGTTGCGGAATTGCTGGGGCCGCTCTCGGCCGGCATCTACGCCGGCGCCATCATGCACGTGCCTCTCGAGACCGCGCGCGCGGCTGCCAGGCACGCGCAGGCGTTGGGCGCGGATTGCGCGATCGCCATCGGCGGCGGCTCGACCACGGGGCTGGGCAAGGCGATCGCGCTGACCTCCGGGCTGCCCATCCTGGCGATTCCCACCACCTACGCGGGCTCGGAGATGACGCCGATCTACGGCATCACCGATGCCGGCCTGAAGAAGACCGGCCGCGACCCGCGCGTCCTGCCCCGCACCGTGATCTACGATCCCGAACTTACCGTCGGCCTGCCGGTTGCCATGAGCGTGACCAGCGCGCTGAACGCCATCGCCCATGCGGCGGAAGGCCTGTATGCCGAAGATGCCAACCCGGTGACGTCGCTGATGGCCGAGGAGGGAATCCGGGCGCTGGCCAGCGCGATCCCCCGTATCTGCGAGGTCCCGTCCGATCTCGACGCCCGCGCCGATTGCCTCTATGGCGCGTGGCTCTGCGGCTCGGTGCTGGGCAGCGTCGGCATGGCGCTGCACCACAAGCTGTGCCATACGCTGGGCGGCAGCTTCAATCTGCCGCATGCCGAAACCCATACGGTCGTGCTGCCGCACGCCATAGCCTACAACGCCGGTGCCGCCCCGGAAGCGATGGCGAGGATCCGGCGTGCCCTTGGCAGCGAGCACATTTCAGCGGCGCGCGGGCTCCATGACCTGGCTGCCCGCCACGGCGCGGCCACCGCGCTGCGCGATATCGGCATGAAACGAGAGGACCTGGACCGTGCCGCCGAAATCGCGCTGGCCAACCCCTACTGGAATCCGCGCCCCATCGAAAGCGCGCCGATTCGCGAATTGCTGCAGGCTGCCTTTGAAGGCCTGCGCCCGGACTGAGACGCAACCGGCGCGCAACCGCCGCGCAATCACGCCAAGCACACAACGAACTGGAGACAAACCATGCAGATCGGCTTCATCGGAACCGGCAAGATGGGCTTGCCCATGGGACGCCACCTGGCCGCGGCCGGCCACTCGGTCGAAGGCTTCGACCAGTCCCCCGCGGTGCTGGAAGCTGCCCGTCAGGCAGGGCTCGGGGTGGCAGGCTCGCTGGCGGAGGCAATCGCCGGCAAGGATGTCGTAATCAGCTCCCTGCCGCACGACGCGGCCTTCGAGGCGGTCGGTGCCCGGCTGGCTGAACTGGCCGCGCCGGGCACGCTGTATATCGATACCAGCACGGTGTCGCCGCAAGCGTCCGCCCGCGTTGCCGCCATGCTGGCGCAGCGGAACATCCAATACCTGCGCGTGACGGTATCGGGCAACAACAAGATGGCGGAAGCCGCGCAACTGACGGCGCTGGTCTCCGGTCCGGCGGCGGCGTACGAGATAGCGCGCCCGTTGCTGGCGGCCCTCGGGCCGACGCAGTTCTACCTCGGCGAAGCCGAGGAAGCTCGCCTGATGAAGCTGGTGGTGAACCTGATGATCGGCCTGACCTCCGGCATGCTTGCCGAAGCGCTGGCGCTGGGCGCCAAGGGCGGCCTCAAATGGCAGGACATGTGGTCCGTGATCACCGCCAGCGCGGTGGCCGCGCCTATCGTCAAGGCCAAGTCGGCGCAACTGGTGGAGAACGACTACACGCCGACGTTCACCGTGGACCAGATGCTCAAGGATGTTGGGCTGATCCTGGACGCCGGCGCCAGCTTGCGCGTGCCGTTGTCGCTCACGGCGCTGCTCGGCCAGATGCTGCAGGGCGCGGCGGCGCAGGGCATGGCCGCCGACGACTACGCGGCGGTGATCAAGTCGGCGCGGCTCACCGCCGGCCTGCCGGCGGTGAGTGCCTAGCGCGCGGCGGCCTCACGACGTCCATTTGCGCTCGTAGTCCATGCGCTCGAAGTGCGCCACCAGGAAATCGATGAACAAGCGCACCTTGGCGGCCAGGTAGCGTCGGCTCTGGAAGGCGATATTGATGGTGAGCCGGGGCAGGTCCCAGTCGTCCAGCACCGGGATCAGCCGGCCGGCAACGATATCGTCATAGACGATGTACTTGGGCTGCACCAGGATGCCCAGGCCTTCCAGCGCGGCGGCGCGTATCACCTGGCCGTCGTTGGACTCCAGCTTGCTGCGCACCGTGACTGATTTCTCCTCGCCGTTGCGGGTGAAGGTCATCTCGTGCGGCCGGTTCGCGTAGGAGTAGATCAGCATCTGGTGGCGCAGCAGGTCCTCGACCTCGCGCGGCGTGCCCATGCGGCCCAGGTAGCGCGGCGAAGCGGCCAGGATGCGACGCGTCTCCGCCAGCCGGCGCACCGTGAGGCCGGAGTCGGGCTCGAACTCGCGGGTGCGGATGGCCAGGTCGATGCCGCTGTCCATGATGTCGTAGTAGCGGTTGGCCGCGAGGATATTGACGTCCACCTTCGGATAGAGCGCGGTGAAGTCGGGCAGCAGCGGCGCCAGGTGTTTCATGGAAAACGACAGCGAGGCGGTGATGGTCAGCGTGCCGCCCGGCTCCAGCACATTGGCGTTCACGGCCGCCTCCGCTTCTTTCATTTCCGCCAGCACACCCTTGCAGCGCCGGAAAAACTCGTGCCCCACGTCGGTCAGGTACAGCCGCCGCGTGTTGCGCTCGATCAGCCGCGCCGAGAGGCGCTCCTCAAGCGAAGCGAGGTAGCGGCTTGCCGCCGCATTGGAAATGTCCAGGCTCTCGGCAGCCTTGGTGATGCTGCCCAGTTCGGCGATCTGAACGAACAGTTCGAATTCGGTCCAGCGGTCCATCTTGCGTCTCCCCGTGTGCGGCTTCTCCTCCCTTGTCCTGGCCGGATTCCCTCGCCAGGTGGAAAGAAGATTTCCTGATCCGTCGTTTTTTTCCGTTTTCCGGGAGTATAGAGTTTGTTCCAACGGATGTCAGGTGCTTGATTCCGCCGCTGGCGGCGAATGCGCACGGCACGACAGCCCACCCGAAGAAAGCCAGAGTGGCGCGCCGGATACCGGCAGCGCCGCCGCGCCAAGGAGACCATTCCATGCTCGCATTCCGCTTCGCTTGTCCCCCGCGTCTTGTTTGCCTTTCGCGTTAAGGAGGACAGCGCTCATGTCACGCATCCTGGTAAGCGGGGCGACCCTGGTCACGATGGAGCCCACCCTTGGCGAGTTCACCGGCGACCTGCTGATCGAAGGCGAGCGCATCGCCGCGATCGCGCCGCGCATCGACGCGGGTGACGCGGAACGGATCGACGCGCGCGGCTTTATCGCGGCGCCCGGCTTCGTCAACGCGCATATGCACACCTGGCAGACCGCGCTGCGCGGGGTGGCTTCCGGCTGGACGCTGACCGGGTATTTCCGGCAGATGCACGCGGGGCTGGCCACGCGCTTCACACCGGAAGACATTGGCATCGCCACGCTCGCCGGCGCCTGGAACCAGCTGGACTGCGGCACCACCACGCTGGTGGACTGGTGCCATAACAATCCCACCCCGGCGCATAGCGATGCCGCGCTGGACGCGCTGGCGCAGTCCGGCATCCGCGCGGCCTTCCTGCACGGCTCGCCCAAGCCCGACCCCAAGCCCGGCGCCATGCCGTTCTGGGAAATGCCGCACCCGCGCAGCGAGGTGGAGCGCTTGTCAAAGCGGCTGCAAGGCTCGTCCTTGCTTAGCCTCGGCCTGGCCATCCTGGGCCCGCACTACTCGACGCTGGACGTGGCGCTGCACGACTTTGCCCTGGCGCGCGAGTTCGGCCTGCTGGCCAGCCTGCACCAGGGCGGCGGCAGCGCGCGCACGCCGGATGGGTGGGAGCGGCTGGAGCGGGCGGGGCTGCTCGGGCCGCATATCAATATCGTGCACGGCAACAACCTGACGGACGAACAGCTTGCCCGTTTCGTCGGCCTGGGGATGAGTTTCTCCGTGACGCCGGAGAACGAACTGACGCAGGGCCATGGCTTCCCGATCACCGGCCGGCTGATGCGGCTGGGCGCGGCGCCGTCGCTTGGCGTGGACCTGGAATCGGGTCTGTCCGGCGAGATGT
Source organism: Cupriavidus sp. 05L310 (assembly GCF_056398185.1). Classification (NCBI taxonomy): domain Bacteria; kingdom Pseudomonadati; phylum Pseudomonadota; class Betaproteobacteria; order Burkholderiales; family Burkholderiaceae; genus Cupriavidus; species Cupriavidus sp. 05L310. The sequence continues at coordinate 21,161 of NZ_JBFTOX010000070.1, read as the reverse complement.
TCATTGCCGCGCGGATTGCGCTGGGCGTACAGCGTGCGCTGGACCATGCCGCCTACCGGCAACAGCACGGTGACATCGGCCCCACCCATGCGGCGAGCTGCCGCGACGCGCTGGACTGGATCACGCTGGCCGGCGCGCGAATGCTCGGCATGGAAGACCGCATCGGCTCGCTGGCCGTGGGCAAGCAGGCCGACGTGGTCCTGATCGACGCGCGCAAGCTCAACATGATGCCGCTGCACGACCCCGTCAGCGCCATCGTGATGCAGGCGAGCCTGGCCAACATCGACAGCGTGTTCGTGGCGGGCCGGGCGCGCAAGCGCCACGGGCGGCTGCTGGTGGACGGGCTGGCGGGCAAGCTTGAGAGGCTGCGCGAGTCCGGCGAACGGCTGGCGGCGGGGCGGTAGGGAACAAGGGATGTCCCGGGGCGAAAGGGACGGCGGCCGCATCAATCCGCCACCAGCGCCTGAAGAACCACCAACCAGAAAAGGAGGAGACCATGCATCGACAACCTGCCACGCGCGGCATCGGCGCCGGCGCGATCCACAGGCTCGCATCATGAACGCCATCACGGAAATCACGCCGCTGTTCGAGATGCGTGGAATCAGCAAGCACTTTCCGGGCGTGAAGGCGCTGGACGACGTGTCGTTCAGCATCTATCCCGGCGAAGTGCATATGCTGCTGGGCGAGAACGGCGCCGGCAAGTCATCGCTGATGAAAGTCCTGTGCGGCGTCTATGTGGCCGATGCCGGCGAGTTCTATCACGAGGGCAACCCCGTGACGATCGCCAGCCCGGCCGACACCATGCGGCTCGGCATTGCGGTGATTTTCCAGGAATTCTCGCTGGTGCCCTACCTGGACATCGCGCAGAACATCTTCCTCGGCCGCGAGCCCGCAGGCCGCATTCCCGGCTCCGTCGACACCGCCGCAATGCACGCCGAAGCGCGCCGCATCCTCGACATCCTCGGCATGGAGGTGAGCACGCGCACGCCGGTGCATGAACTGGGCGTGGCGCAGCAGCAGATGGTGGAGATCGCCAAGGCGCTGTCGCAGAACGCCCGCATCCTGGTGCTGGACGAACCCACCGCCGCGCTGTCCGACCGCGAGACCGAGAAGCTGTTCGCGGTGATCGCACGGCTGAAGGCGGATGGCGTCTCGATGATCTACATCTCGCACCGCATGGCCGAGGTCTTCGCACTCGGCGACCGCATCACCATCCTGCGCGACGGCCGCAAGGTGGGCGCCTGCCTGCCCGGCGACGCCTCGCCGGACGAGCTGGTGGCGCGCATGGTGGGCCGCAAGGTCGATATGAGCTATAGCCGCGAGCGCGGCGCGCAGCCGGGCGAGGTGGCGCTCGATGTGCGCAACGTCAGCGCTGACAGCGGCATCACGGAGATCAACCTGCAAGTGCGCGCCGGCGAGATCGTCGGCCTGGCGGGGCTGGTGGGATCGGGGCGCAGCGAAGTGGCGCGCGCCGTGTTTGGCGCCGACCCGATCCGGCAGGGCGAAATCAGGATTTTCGGCCAGCGGCTCGCCGGGGGGCCGGACCGCGCCCGCGAACTGGGCGCCGCGCTGATCCCGGAAAGCCGCAAGTCCGAAGGGCTGGCGCTGATCCGCACGGTGCGGGACAACCTGCTGCTGGCCGGCCTGCGGCGCGCGTTTCCCTCGCGCTGGTATCGCGCCGACAAGGCCGAGGCGCTGGCCGCGCGCGAGATCGCGCGGCTGCGCATCGCCACGCCCGATGGCGACCAGCTTGCGCAATTCCTCTCGGGCGGCAACCAGCAGAAGATCGTGATCGGCAAGTGGCTGGTGGCGCAAGCCAGGCTGTTCATCTTCGACGAGCCCACGCGCGGCATCGACGTGGGCGCCAAGGCGGAGATCTTTGCGCTGATCGACAGCCTGGTCAGGCAGGGCGCGGGCGTGCTGCTGATCAGTTCCGAACTGCCGGAAATCATCAATGTCTGCGACCGCACCTACGTCATGCGCGGCGGCCGCATCGCCGGCGAGGTCGCGCATGGCGAGATGACCGAAGAACGCATTCTGCAACTGGGGATGAACGATGCTTGATACCAACGCACTACCGCGGCAGCCGGGCCGGCCGTTCGGCAAGCTGCCCGGCTCGGTCTGGGTGCTGCTGCTGCTTTCGCTGGTATTCAGCGCCACGGGCTCGGGCTTCCTGAGCGTGGACAACCTGCTGAACATCGGCACGCAATCCACCATCCTGCTGCTGATCGCCTTGCCGATGACGCTGATCATCATGACCGAAGGCCTGGACCTGTCGATGGGCGCCGTGCTGACGCTGTGCGGCGTGGTGCTGGCCATGGTGATGGTGTCCACCGGATCGCTGCCGCTCGCGCTGGGCGCGGCGCTCCTGACCGGGCTGGCGTTCGGGCTGCTCAACGGCGCGCTGGTGTCGTGGCTGGAGATTCCGCCCTTCGTGGCGACGCTCGGCACGCTCGGCGCCGCGCAGGGCCTGGCGCTGGTGGCCACCGATGGCCAGAGCGTGGTGGGCATCGGCGACACCATCCCGCTGATCTATTCCGGGCAACTGCTGGGCATTCCCTTTCCCATCTGGATCGCCGTGGCGTTCTACGGCCTGTTCCACTGGCTGCTGTACCGCACCCGCTTCGGCGCCTATGTGTTCGCGCTGGGCGGCAACCGCGAGGCGCTCAAGTTCTCCGGCGTGCGCATCAATGTCTGTCTCATCGCGGTGTATGTGCTGGGCGGGCTGATGGCCGGCGTGGCCGCGCTGCTGCTCACCGCACGCATGAACGCGGGGCATCCCACGGCGGCCATCGGGCTGGAGTTCGATGCCATCGCCGCGGTGGCGGTGGGCGGCACCACCTTCGACCGCGGCAACGGCTGGCTGCCCGGCACGGTGGTGGGCGTGCTGGCGGTGGGCGTGCTGCGCAACGGGCTCAACCTCGTCGGCGTGCAGTCGTCGGTGCAGGTGGCGGCGATCGGCGTGCTGGTGCTGGTGGTGCTGCTGATCGAATCCTTCAAGGGGAAAGCATGAACACGGCGACTCTGTTCCCGCCACTCTCGGCGGATGCCCGCTCGTTTGCCTACCGGCTGTTTGCGCTCGGTTTGCTGTGCCTGCTGCTTGCCGTGGCGTCCGACGCATTCCTGACGCTGAGCAATATCCTCAATGTGCTGCGCCAGGCCAGCCTGCTGTTCCTGCTGGCATCCGGCGTGACGCTGGTGATCCTCACCGGCGGACTGGACCTGTCGGTGGGCGCCAATGTGGCGATGTCGGCCTGCGTGGCGGCCACCGTGATGAAGGCCACGGGATCGACCACGCTCGGCGTGGGCGCGGGGCTTGGCACCGGCGCGCTGATCGGCCTGGCCAACGGGCTGCTGGTGGCCATGCTGCGCATCCCGCCCTTCATTGCCACCTACGGCATGTTGTGGGTGCTGCACGGCGTTACCTACTGGTTCATGGCGGGCGAGACCATCCATGGCTTTCCGCCGGCGTTCCGCGCCATCGGCAGCGGCTACTTGCTGGGTGTGCCGGTCCCGGTCTACCTGATGCTGCTGTTCCTGGTGGCCGGCACCGCCATGTCGCAGAAGACCGTCTACGGGCAGGAGATCTACGCCATCGGCGCGAATCCCGTGGCAGCCCGGCTTTCGGGCGTTCCGGTGAAGCGGCGGCTGGTGCTGGTGTATCTGGTGAGCGGCGCGATGGCCGGCATCGCCAGCCTGGTGTTCCTGGCCCGGCTCAACTCGGCCGAGGGCGACATCGGCGAGGCCTTGACGCTGCCCGCCATTGCCGCGGTGCTGATCGGCGGCACCTCGCTGTTCGGCGGCGTGGGCCGCGTATCCGGCACGCTGGTCGGCGCCATCATCCTGACGCTGGTGCTCAACGGCATGAACCTGCTGACCGTGAGCGCCAACTGGCAGCCCCTGGTGACCGGCGTGATCGTCGTGCTGGCGGTATTCCTGGACACGCTGTCGCGCAAGCGGCTGGGTGTCAGGCCGTAAGTCAGGCCGCAATCCTGCCGGCGCGGCGGCGGGCGCCGCCGCGCATGGCCCTTCATCAAAAACCAAGGAGACAACATGAACCTACGTAACCTGAAACAACTGGCAGGCGTGCTGGCCCTCGGCATGCTGGCGGCGCCGGCCCACGCGGACGGCGAGCGCATCGCGGTATTCACCAAGAACCAGACCAATCCGTTCTTCCAGGTGGTGCGCCAGGGCGCGGACGCGGCGGCCAAGAGCATGAACGCCCGCGTCACCCACTACATCCCGACCAAGCCGGACAGCATCCCGGAACAGATGAGCCAGGTCGAAGACGTGATCGTCAAGAAGGCCGACGCCATCGTCTTCGTTCCGGTGGACTACAAGGCGATGGGGCCGGGCGTGAAGAAGATCAACGCGGCGAACATCCCGGTGGTCAACGTCACCGACAAGAGCGAGGTCGGCAACTTCGTCTCCTTCGTGGGCGCGAGCGACTACGACCTCGGCCTGAAGACCGCCTCCCACCTGTTCAAGGCCATGGGCGGCAAAGGCAACGTTATCCTGCTCGAGGGCATCAAGGGCTCGCTGACCAATATCGACCGCGTCAGGGGCATGCAGGACGCGCTCAAGGCGTTCCCCGGCGTCAAGCTGCTGGCGTCGCAGCCGGCCAACTACCAGCGCCTGCAGGCGCTGCAGGTGATGGAAAACCTGATGCAGTCGTACCCGCAGATCGACGGCATCTTCGCCGCCAACGACGCCATGGCCATCGGCGCCATCGAGGCGCTGCAGGGCGCCAACCGCAAGGCACTGGTGTCCGGCATCAACGGCACCCAGGAGGCGATCGATGCCATCAAGGCGGGTACCTTGCTCGCGACCGGTGACTACAATGGATTTGCCCAGGGCTGCCTGGGCACGATGGCCGCCATTCGCAAGCTGCGCGGCATGCCGGTCATCCAGAGCATCGTGCTGCCGGCCACGGTGGTGGACAAGACGAACTACCAATCGATCGATGTCCCGGCGAGCAAGCGCAGCTGCCCGCGCTGGGAGGATGCGGCCAAGGCCTGAGATTCACAGCCCGGCGCCGGGACGATCGACAGATCGACAACCAGAGAACAGACACCATGCGCAATCTAGACGAAGAAACCATTACCCAGGCGGTGCTGGCGCGGCACGCCGATATGCCGGACGGGCGGCTCAAGGAGATCATGACCAGCCTGGTCCAGCATCTGCACGCCTTTGCCCGCGAGGTGCGTCTCACCGAGGCCGAATGGGCCGAAGGGATCAGGTTCCTGACCGAAATCGGCCATACCTGCACCGACAGCCGGCAGGAGTTCATCCTGCTGTCCGACACGCTGGGCCTGTCCACGCTGGTCACGGCGCAGAACCACAAGAAGCCGCGCGGCTGCACCGAGGCCACGGTGTTCGGGCCCTTCTATGTGGATGGCGCGCCGGAGTATGAACTGGGCGGCGATGTGGGCAACGGCATGACCGGCGAGCCGTGTTACGTCAGCGGCCAGGTCAGGAGCGTGACGGGCGAGGCGGTGCCCCATGCCAGGCTGGAAGTGTGGCAGGCGGATTCGGATGGCTTCTACGACGTGCAGCAGGCCGGGCGCGACGGCCACCAGGGGCGCGGCGCGCTGACCGCCGACGCCAACGGCGGCTTTCACTTCAAGTCGATCGTCGCGGAGTGCTATCCGATCCCGCACGACGGGCCGGTGGGGCGCATGCTCGACGCCATGGGCCGCCACCCGTGGCGCCCGGCCCACCTGCACTTCATGATCACCGCACCGGGGTACGAGACGCTCATCACCCATGTGTTCCGCGAGGGCGGCGAGTACCTGGATTCGGATGCGGTCTTCGGTGTGCGCAGTTCCCTGATCGGAGACTGGGTGCGGCATGAGCCCGGCATCGCGCCCGACGGTACGGCATCCGCCAGGCCGTTCTACACGCTGGACTTCGATTTCATCCTCAACCCGGCGCCGTCGGCGCCGGCTTCATCGTCAACGTCATCGTCAACACGGAGGTAAGCCCGCATGTTGTTTGTATTCCATCTTCTCGACAAGCCCGGCACCGGCGAACTGCGCGCCCGGGTGCGCCCGGAGCACAAGGCCTATCTGGGCGCCAGGGCGGGCAGCGTCGCCTTTGCGGGCCCGCTGCTGGGCGACGACGGCGCCACCATGGTCGGCAGCCTGCTGGTGATCGACTTTGCCTCGCGGGCGGAAGCGCAGGCGTGGCTGGAAGCCGAGCCCTTTACCAAGGCCGGTGTGTATGGGCAGTCGACCGTCCATGCCTTTGCCAACCTGTGGCCGCAGAAGGCCGGTTTTCCGCCGGCCTGAGATCCGGAAAGGAGGAGACGTGCCCATTGTCAAACACATCGTGATGTGGAACCTGCGCGGGGAAACCGAAGTGGACAAGCAGGACGGCGTGGCCCGGCTGAAGCTTGCCTTCGAAGGGCTGCGCGGCCGGATCCCGGGACTGCGCCACCTGGAGGTCGGCGTGGACGCCAGCAGGGTCAACTACGCCTGCGACGTGGTCCTGTACTCCGAGTTCGAGTCGCAATCGGCGCTGGAAGGCTACGCCAGCCATCCGGAGCACCTGCGCGTGAAGGCCGAGCTTGGCGACCTGCGCATCGCGCGGCACCAGGTGGACTACGAAGCGTCCGCATGATGGCGCCCGGCACGGGATGCCCGGCCGGGCGCAAGCGGGCGTGGTCCGGGTTTCAGCCTGTGGCGCGGCCGCTCCGGTTGGACATCCACAGGCCCAGGATGATGCCGGCCCCGACCGCTATGCCCATCGAGCGCAGGGGTTGCGCCTTGACGTAGGCGGCGGTGTCTTCGGCGCGCTGGGAGAGTTGCTGGCGCACGTTATCGGAAATGCCTTTCGCGGCGTCCCGGGTAGCGTTCATCTTGTTCAGGAACTCTTCCTTGGCCTGATCCAGCGCAGCCCCCGACAAGGTGGGGATACGGGCAATCAGGTCATCGAGCTCCCGCTTCAGGCCGTAGGCTTCGGTCCGTGCGACCGTGCCGACCTGTTTGCCGGCGTCTTTAGCCGCGTCCATGACGTTTGCGGTTGCCGCGCCTACCTTGCCGGCGAAACCCGGCGAATCGTTTTGGGCGGGGAATTGGGTATTGCCTTGGGTTTCCATTCGTGGTGCTCCTGAGAGGGGGGGCGTTCGGGCGAGGGTGCCGCGTGCGCTGCACGCAGCGTGGACCTGGCGGCTCATTCGCCTGCGCGTCCTGGGTCGGCGCAAGCGAGGTCATATGCTCGGCGCATGTTCCGTGCCATGCGCCAGCCTTGGTGACGCGGCGCGCGTGCCGCCGGCAAGGCCGGTGGGCAGCCATGCCGCCGGGCCGGCGCAAGGCATGGAAAATTACCGGCTTTGTAATTCTTCCCGTGACCCGGAGGCCGGAAAGGCGATGCCGCCGGCAACGCCGTCCTGGCATGTTCGTTGCGCGCACTTCGGCACGACCCTTATCAGGAGACGAACATGAATGAACTCGATCGCAATGCACTCAATCGTGGCGCGACCGCCGCCGGCCGTGGCGCGGCCATTGTCGGAGGCGGGATCGGCGACGGCCCCGGCCCGGACGTCATGGCGGCCTCGACGCTGGAAGGCGACAAAGTCTATTCCTCCGACGGCGAGCATGTCGGCAAGATTTCGGAGATCATGCTCGACGTACGTGGCGGCCGCATTGCCTACGCGGTGCTGACCAGCGGCGGGTTTCTCGGGATGGGCGACACCCTCCACGCCATTCCCTGGGGCGCGCTCACCCTGGACGCCGACGAGAAGTGCTTCCGCATCGGCGTGACCGCGCAACGGATCAAGGACGCGCCGGGCTTCGACAAGGACAACTGGCCGTCCATGGCCGACCCGCAGTGGGGCGCCACGCTGCACGAGTACTATGGGCGCGCGCCATACTGGATCGGGGATAGTGGCCCGCTCTAAACGCCGCGCATCAGGCGCCGCGACAGGTTCCTGTTTTCCTGCAAGCGTGCGGGGGATGCGCCCGGTCCCGCCGCGCGCCGGGCATCACCCGCGGCAGCCTTGCCGCGTCCATGCGAGAATTCTCCCCGGCCAGCCGTAAAACCGGCGGGCACATGGATGAACGCCGGGTGCCCGGCCGTTCAGGACAATAAATCTGCGCGCGACCGGCCGCTCATCCAGAACGGCCGGTCGCGACGTCAAGTGGAGACAGGAAATTCCCATGGGCATCACAGAACTTCTGGCGCAGCCGATTGGCAACCTGGCCGGCTGCGTCCGGCTGCACGCGGTCGAGCAACCCGGGCATGTTGCGGTGGTCGACGACCGCCGTTCGCTCACCTATGCCGAATTCGACGAACTGGTTGACCGCGTTGCGGCCGCATTGCAGCGTGACGGCCTGGAGCCCGGCGCTGCGCTTGCCGTGTGCGCGGCAGCTTCCGTCGAGTACGCGGCGATCCTGATCGGCGGCCTGCGCGCCGGCGTCGCCCTGGTGCCGCTCGCGCCGTCCTCCACGCCGGCCAGCCTGGCGGGCATGGTGCAGGACTCCGATGCACGGCTGCTCTTCGCCGATGCGGATGTCCTGCGCGAGATCGCGCCGGTCAGGGACGACATCCAGGCCCGGCTCGTCGGCCTGGGCGGCGCGCCCGCCGGGCTGTCCTTCGAAGCCTGGCTGGCGCCGCAAGGCAGCCGCCCGCGGGAGCATCCCGTCAGGCCGGAGCAAGTGTTCAACATCATCTACTCGTCGGGCACGACGGGAACGCCAAAAGGCATCGTGCACGGCCACGCCCTGCGCTGGAACCAGATTCGCCGTGTCCAGGAAAGCGGCGGCTACGGGCGCGAGGCGGTCACGCTGATCTCCACGCCGCTTTACTCCAACACCACGCTGGTGAGTTTCATCCCCACGCTGGCGCTGGGCGGCACCGCGGTGCTGATGCCAAAGTTCGATGCGAAACGCTATCTCGAACTGGCGGCGCGGCATCGCGTCACGCACACCATGCTGGTGCCGGTGCAATACCAGCGCCTGATGGCCCGCGGCGATTTCGGCGAATACGACCTGTCGGCATTCAAGATGAAGTTCTCCACCAGCGCACCGCTCGCGGCCGCGCTGAAGGGCGAGATCCTCAAGCGCTGGCCGGGCGGCCTGGTGGAGTACTACGGCATGACCGAAGGCGGCGGCAGTTGCGTGCTGGCGGCGCACGAATTCCCGAACAAGCTCCATACCGTCGGCAAGCCGATGGAAGGGCACGACATCCGGCTGATCGACGACAACGGCGTCGAGGTTGCCGTGGGCGAGATCGGGGAGGTTGTCGGGCATTCCAACATCATCATGGCGGGCTATCACAAGCAGCCGGAAAAGACCACGGCCGCGGAATGGCGCGACGCCACCGGCAAGCTCTTTATCCGCACCGGCGATGTCGGCCGCTTTGACGAAGATGGCTTCCTCACGCTGATGGACCGCAAGAAGGACATGATCATCAGCGGCGGCTTCAATATCTACCCCAGCGATCTCGAAGGCATTCTGCTGCAGCATCCCGAAGTGGTGGACTGCGCCGTGGTAGGGGTGCCGTCGCAGCGATGGGGGGAGACGCCGGTGGCGTTTGTGGTGCGTAGGGAAGGGGCCGGGGTGTCGGGGGAGGACTTGATGGCCTGGACTAATGGGCAGGTGGGGAAGACGCAGCGGCTTGCTGTGGTGGAGTTGGTTGAGGGGCTGCCGCGGAGTGCGATTGGGAAGGTGCTTAAGAGGGAGTTGAGGGATGGGTTTGGGGAGGGGCGGGGGGTGGAGTGAGTTTTTTTTGGGGGGCGGGGGCTGTTGTTAGGGGCTTTAACGTCAAAGGCTTAAAACCTTAAAGTCAAAGGCAGTTTCACCTCCCCTTCGGGGAGGTGACCTACTTTTTTCTCTTGCCAAAAAAGTAGGCAAAAAAGGCGCGCCGGATGGGGCGACACCCTCCTCGTCGGCAGGCGAAAAGAGCGGCCGGGGGCCAAACTCACATCGCCTTAAGGCGATGCTCAAACATGGCCCCCTCTTTTCCGCTCTTTTCACCTGCCGACGAGGACGCCCCATACGGCCTGGTACACCTTGACGGCTCGCTTCGCATCGCGCTGGGGTGTGGACCGCCCTTGGGCGCGCTCCACACGGCTACACCGAATCGCTGGTCTGGCGATATCGCGCATCGCCAAAATCTCTCGGCTATTCGGACGCCAAACTTCCAGTCTCCAGTCTCCATGCGCCAGCTGCCACTTGCTATGCGTTGGGTTGCTCCCTCGCCTGCGGAGGAGGGCGGCCATTTGCAGGAGCGAGCCTGCCAAACCAACGATTGGTAGCCGGATCCCGAGGGGGTATCGCCCCATCCGGCGCGCCTTCTTTGCCTACTTTCTTGGCAAGACAAGAAAGTAGGTCGCCTCCCCGCAGGGGAGGTGAAACTGCCGTTGACTTTAGGGTTCTGACTTTGACGTTAAGCCGTAGCCCTCACGTGCCAGAGGTGCCGGAAGCAAGCCATTGCCGCCCTGCATGGCAACACTCCAGCCCACTCACTCCGCAATCAAATACTTGCCGAGCAAGTCAGTGATATCACAGTTGTGCCCCTCCCCACCACGATCCACCACCAGAAATCGCGCCGGTCCCCGCGTGACGATCAACGAGTGATGCCAGACGCCTCGCTTGTAGTTCACGCCTTGCCGGCCATTGGTGACAAAGGCGCGGATGGCTGACTCGTCGAGCTGGCCGCCGCCCGGCGCCACGACGACGAGGAAGGCGGTTTCGTCCAATGGCACGAAGGCCTGGCTGCCCAGCGGATGCCGTTCCATCGATGCGATGGCGAGGGGCAGGGCATAGGGCTGCGCGTCGAAGAAGTTGATCAGCGCACGGCCGTCCAGCGCGCCGACGTCGATCCCGGCGAGGTCGTGATAGCGCAGCGTCATGCCGCCATTGATGACCATCGGCACGTGCCCTTCGCTTTCGATGACGTCGCCAAAGGGGGCGAAGGCAGCCGCGGTCAGCGGCTCGACTCGCAAGGGCACCGGCGCGTGGGCGGGTGTTGGGCGCACGATCGCCGTCTCGTCGGGAGCAGACACGTTTTTCCTCTTGGTCAGGGTGATGGGGAAGCCGTGAAAGGCGGCTTTCCGAATGGGCTTATCCGACTGGTAATACCAGTAGGGCTAGTATCGCGTTAGCCAGACCCCGCGTCAAGGCACTTAAATTCCGGGTTTACGCTGCTTTTCCATAGCGCGATGCGGACGTATTCTTCGCCATCCATTAGAAATCATACTGGTAATACCAGTTGAACGAAGTGCCACGCCACCCGAGGAGGAAACTGCTGTGTCCCTGACCACTGCCCCATCGCTAGCCCCCGAGCCGGCCGCCGCCAAWGCGGCGGCGGCGCGGGAAAACGCCGTCTACCGCAAGGTTGCATGGCGCCTGTTGCCTTTCCTGATGCTTTGCTATGTCGTGGCCTACCTGGACCGCGTCAATGTGGGGTTTGCCAAGCTGCACATGCTGGGCGACCTGCGGTTCAGCGAGTCCGCCTACGGGCTGGGCGCCGGGCTGTTCTTCATCGGGTACTTCTTCTTCGAAGTGCCGAGCAATATCCTGATGCACCGGATCGGCGCCAAGGCCACCATCTCGCGCATCATGATCATGTGGAGCCTGATTTCGGCGGCGATGGTGTTCGTGCAGACCACCACGCAGTTCTATGTGCTGCGTTTCCTGCTTGGCGCGGCCGAGGCCGGCTTCTATCCCGGCATGATCCTGTACCTGACCTACTGGTTCCCGTCGCACCGCCGCGCTCGCATGGTGGCGTTGTTCATGTGCGCCATCCCGGTGTCGGGCATTTTCGGCGGCCCGCTCTCGGGGTTCATCATGGAGTCGATGCAGGGCGTCGCGGGGCTGCGCGGCTGGCAGTGGATGTTCCTGATCGAAGCGCTGCCTTCCTTGCTGGTCGGCTTCGCGGTACTGGCCTATCTCGATAACAATATTCGTTCGGCACGCTGGCTGACGCAATCCGAGAAGGAACTGCTGGAGCGCAATATCGCCAGCGAGAACGCGGCGAAGGGTGGCCATATGACCATGCGGCAGCTTTTTTCGGACAGCCGCATCATCAAGATGGCCTGCATCTGCTTCTGCACGGTGATGGGGCAGTACGGGCTGACCTTCTGGCTGCCGTCGCTGATCCGGCAGTCCGGCGTGACCGGCGCGCTGAATATCGGCTTGCTGACCGCCATCCCGTTTTCCGTCGCGGTGTGTTCGATGATCCTGGTCAGCCGCAGCTCCGACCGCATGCGCGAACGCCGCTGGCACCTGATCGTGCCATTCTGCTGCGGCGCCGCCGGGCTGGCGCTGAGTGCGGTCTTCAGCGACAACGTGGCGCTGTCGCTCGCGGCCCTGGCGCTGGCGGCCGGCGGCAGCCTGGCCACCTCGCCGCTGTTCTGGAGCCTGCCCACCGCGCTGTTGTCCGGCGCGGGGGCCGCTGCCGGTATCGCCATGATCAACTCGTTCGCCAACCTGGCCGGCTTTGTCAGCCCTTACATGATCGGCCTGATCAAGGATGCGACGCAGAGCACCAACCTGGCGATGTTCGTGCTGGCCGGCGTGCTGCTCTGTGGCGCGGCGCTCACCTATACCGTCCCTGCGCGGCTGGTTAACAAGTAAGGTACGGCATGGCCCGGTCCATGCCGCTGGCCACAGCGCTTTGCACAGGCATCGGCGAGCTGGCAGATCGAGCATTTGCGCGACGCAATGGCTCCGCTCTGCATGGCGCAGGCGGCGCTCCGGGCAAGGCGCGGCGGCGCCGCGCCATCACAAGGTGGACCGGCAGCGCGATCAGAAGCCCGGAGCCGGATTTTCCGGAATCTGGTTGCGCAGGCTCAGGTTCATCACATTCCAGCCGCGAATCGCTGCAATGGCGTAGGACAGCTCGGCGATTTCGTTCTCGCTGAAATGCTCGCGCAATTCGGGATAGACGGCATCCGTGTCGTCGCGGTGCGGCAGCGCGTTGACGGCTTCCGCCCAGGCCAGCGCGGCGCGCTCGCGAGTGCTGAAGAACGGTGCCTCGCGCCAGCCGGCGATGGCATTCAGGTGGCGCGGTTCCGCGCCCTGCTTGATCAGGTCGCGCCAATGCATGTCGATGCAGACGCCGCAGCCATTGATCTGCGAGACGCGCAGGTTCACCATCTCCACCAGCCGGGTCCCTAGCGAGCTTTGCTTGACGGAGGCGGAGAAATTGATCATCGCCTTCAGGTTGGCCGGGGCGAGTTGGAAAAAGTTGATACGTGCAGCAGTCATGATTTTTGCCTTTCAATCCGTTTCGACGGGTCCGGCAGGCGCCCTGCGCGCCTGCCATGACCGTAAGACGGCGGCGGCAACCGGCTTGTGACAGCGGCTGCAATTTTTTTGCTATATATCTTCTCCGGTTCTCTTCACGCCCGGTGTTAACCCTGCGCCGTACCAGTCATTCGCCTGGATGTCACAAAACGCGTTGCCGGAACGTCTGGGGGTGATCTTCTCGCATATGACTTATGGATTCCGCCGAACCTTTCACCGCACTGAAGCCCCGTCTTTTCGGGATTGCCTATCGCATGCTGGGTACGCGTTCCGACGCGGAGGACGTGGTCCAGGACGCCTGGCTGCGCTGGCACGAGGCAGACCAGGCCGAGCTGCGCTCGGCGGAAGCGTGGCTGGTCACGGTCACGACGCGGCTCGCGATCGACCGCCTGCGCGCGCGCAAGAGCGAGCAGGAGAAATACATCGGCTGGTGGCTCCCCGAGCCGCTGGTCGAGTCGCATGAGGACACGCCGGAGGCGGCGGCGGAGTTGGCAAGCGAAGTGTCGGTGGCGTTCCTTTGGGTGCTGGAACGCCTCTCGCCCGACGAGCGGGCGGCGTTCCTGCTACGGCAGGCATTCGATCTGGAGTATGCGGAAATCGCTTCGATCCTCGGCAAGACCGAAGCGGCCTGCCGCCAGATCGTGCACCGCGCCGGTGAGCGCGTGCGGGAAGGCCGCCCGCGCTACGACGTATCGCCACAGGAGCATCGCGAACTGCTGACCCGCTTCATGCAGGCCGCAAGCACCGGCGACCGGACCGCCATGAAGACGATGCTCAGCCCGGATGCCGAGCTGATCGGCGACGGTGGCGGCAAGGTGCCGTCGTTCGGGCGCATCCTGCGCGGCGCCGCGCGTATCGCCGGCGTCTTCTGGTCGCTCGGGCACGCAGAGCCAGGCAAGGTACGCTACCGGCTGGCCCGGATCAATGGCATGCCTGGGCTCCTTCGCTATGTGGATGGCAAGATCGAGTCGGCGCAGTCCTTCACCATCGAGGCGGGCCGCATCACCGCAGTCTATGTCGTGCGCAATCCCGACAAGCTTTCCGCGGTGCCGCCGCTGTAGGCTGTCACGGACCAGGGGGAGGCGATGCGCAATCCTGCGAAAACAGGGTAGTCACTGCCTTTGGCTATCAGCCTTCGGGTCTTTGATCCTGACGTCAGGCGGTTGTGGTTGCCGTTAGATCTCCAGGTAGCGGTCGAGTACAATTTGCCGTCGATCCGGCGCCAGCGCTGGCGCCCGCGGCAATTTCCCTTGCCCTTTGCCATCAACACCATCCAGCGCAGGAGTTTCCATCACCGCCATGGTCACAGCCACCGCCATCTCCGCCAACGCCGCGACCCTCATCCGCGAGTGGATCGAAGGCGGCAAGTATCCGGCCGGCTCGCTGTTGCCCTCACAACGCGACCTGGCCGAGCAACTCGGTATCAGCCGCACCTCGCTGCGGGAGGCGCTGTCCACCCTGCAGGGCCTGGGGCTGGTGGTCTCGCGACCCGGTAAAGGCGTGTATGTGGCCGCCGATGCCACCGACGGCGCGCCGCCGCAGTGGCGTTTCTCGAAATCGCATTCGCTGACCGATATCTACCAGCTGCGCTTCGCGCTGGAAAGCTTCACCGTGGGGCTGGCCGCGGCGGCGCTGTTGCCGGAAGATGTCGGCGCCCTGCGCGAGAACGCCGAAGCCATGCGGGCGTGCATCGATGCGTCCGACTTTACCCAGGCCGCCCGGCTGGATTTCGAATTCCATATGCGCATCATTGCCATCGCCGGCAACCGCGCGATTGCCGATATCCTGCGCAACAGCACCGACGTCATGCAGGAAAGCCAGCGCCTGCCGTTCTACCAGCGCGGCAGCCGCCACGCCACCTACACCGAGCATTGCGCCATCATCGACGCCCTGGCGGCGGGCGACGCCAGCCTCGCGCAGCGCGCCATGTCCGATCACATCGTGCGGGCCGCCCAGCGCGCCGGCGTGCATTTCCCCGCCGGTAGCCGGGCGGATGGCGGGATGGCGCCGGAGCGGCGTCCCGCCTGAATGCCACTGGAAGGCGGCATCTGGGAATTCCCCTAAAGTTTCTCCGCGCGTCGCCGTTACCCAGACGACGAGGCAGGCGAAGTCTACTAAAAAGGGGAGATGCAGCAATGATGGCACTGGCCAACCTGAGCACCCGTATGCGCCTTGGCGCTGGTTTCGCGGTGGTGTTGATATTGATGGCGGCGGCGATCGCGATGGGGCTCAATGCCCCGCCGGACGCGGCGGCCGGGAATGTCGGGCAGGGCGCCGACTCCGCCCGCGCCTGGATGTTCGGGCTCTGGCTGGCCGCGCTGCTGGTCGGCGCCGCCTGTACCCACGGCATTGCGCGAAGCATCGAGCAACCGCTGGGCGAGGCCGTCTATATCGCCGAAACCGTGGCCTCCGGCGACCTCAGCAAGGAATTCGAAACCGAGCGCCAGGGCGAGTTCGGCCGTCTGCTGCGCGGCATGGGCGAGATGGAAGACATGCTCACCGACCTGGTGAGCCGGATCAAGGACTCGACGGATTCGATCACGGATGCCTCGAAGCAGATCGCGGCCGGCAACACCGACCTGTCCCAGCGCACCGAGGAACAGGCCGCGGCGCTGCAGGAAACCGCGTCGAGCATGGGCGAACTGACGGCCATGGTCAAACAGAATACCGAGCGCGCGCACGCGGCCAACGAACTGGCGGCCAATGCCTCGGATATCGCGCAACGCGGCGGCACCGTGGTCGGGGAGGTGGTGGACACCATGCAGGCGATCAGCGCCAGCTCCAAGAAGGTGGTCGACATCATCGATGTGATCGAAGGCATCGCGTTCCAGACCAACATCCTGGCGCTCAACGCCGCCGTGGAAGCGGCGCGCGCGGGCGAGCAGGGGCGGGGCTTTGCGGTGGTGGCGGGCGAGGTACGTACCCTGGCGCAGCGCAGCGCCGCGGCGGCCAAGGAAATCCGCGGGCTGATCGGCGACTCCGCGGAGCAGGTGCGCAACGGCGCGGCGCGGGTGGAGCACGCTGGCCAGACGATGCGCGAGATCGTGACCGCCTCCCGGCAGGTCACCACCATCCTCGGCGAGATCGCGGTGGCGTCGGGGCAGCAGAGCGATGGCATCGAACAGGTCAATCAAGCCGTGATGCAAATGGACGCGGTGACGCAGCAGAACGCCGCGCTGGTGGAGCAGGCCGCTGCTGCCTCGTCGGCCCTGGCGGACCAGGCCCACCAGTTGCAGGCCGCGGTGGACGAGTTCAAGCTGGACGCCACGCCAGACGACATGGCATCCGCGCAAGCCCGTTTTGCCGGCGTGCCACGGGGCGCACACGCGTAGGCAAGGCCGTTGTAGTATTTGCTGCGCGTGGAGCGGGGGTGCAGGGCATGTTCGTGTCTTCCCGCCGCTTCCCGCCGCTTCCCGCAGCCTTCCGCCACGCGCCGATGATGACGCCTCAGGCGTCATTTTTTTGTGATGCCGGCGCTCCTTTGCATTTCCATCCTGGCAGAAATCTTTACATTCCCGGCAGGTATTTCCCCGTTTCGCTTTCCCGCAGCCCTTCTCCAGCCTGTCCCTGCAAGCCTGCGCACGGCTGGCGGGCGTCTGTTCCGGCGCTTGCCGTCCCCATCCGCCCCCATAGCCACTATCCTTAATCCGGGCATTGAAGTTGCGGGCCCCTGTTTCGCGACACACCGATCGCGTGGGCTGCCTGTGGCATCGCCCGGTAGGAGATGACCTGTCAGGGCCATTGCGGCCAATAAAAAGGAGTGCTCAATGAAGAAAACCATGAGAAGCAGACTGCTGCCGGGCGTATTGCTTGCCGGCGGGTTCCTGGTCTCGGCCTCTTGTTTTGCGCAGCCGGCCTCCGGCGCCGGCGGTGGGTATCAATACCAGTCGCCGTCATCCAAGGATGCGGGCATGGCTCCGGCCGGCAACAACACGCGCAGCGTGCCGAGCCAATGGAAAAAGGGCGACAAGCTTCCCGCCGAGTACCGCGATCGCCAATATGTGGTGGATGACTGGCGTCAGTACGACTTGCCGCAGCCAACCAAAGGCCGTCACTGGGTCGGGGTGGGCGCGAACTTCTACCTCGTCGCGCCCAATGGCTCGATCGTCGAGGTAGGCGGCGGCAGCTAGGGTGTTTCTGCCGGCGTTTTTGCCCGCTTGACCCAGGGCATCCGCGCAGGGCGCATGCGCCACCGATCCTCAGCGTTCATGACTACGCGCAATGTCCATGTAATCGCCGTCGTCTAAACTCAATCGGGATACAGGCCAGGAGCCGGCCAGGACGGCGGCTGCTGGTGCGAGCCATGCGAGCCTCGAGCCAACGTGTCCGACACCTTGTTTCCTTGCTGTGATGTGGCTGCGTCCGGGCCGGTATCCGGCGCGCGCCTTCATGGGTGCGCCGATGGCTGGGGCCGATGCCTTGCGTTGTTGCGCGCGGCGCGTGTCCCGCCCAGTTTGTCCCCCACAAAAAGGATAGAAAGATGTCAACTCGTCGTCATTTCCTGAAAGGCATTCCCATTATTGCGGCCGCAGGCGCCCTGGGTGTTTCCCTGGCGTCCCGGGCCCAGGGCGGCGGCCCGATGGTCGATGAAAAAGACCCGCAGGCGGTCGGCCTTGGCTACAAGGCGGATACCACCAAAGTCGATAAAGCCAAATATCCCAAGCATGACGCCACCCAGCACTGCGGCAACTGCCAGCTCTTCCAGGGCAAGGCGACCGATGCCAGCGGCGGCTGCCCGCTCTTCGCGGGCAAGCAGGTTGCCACCAAAGGCTGGTGCAGCGCTTGGGTAAAGAAGGCTTGATAGCGGCCTGATACGGTGAAAGCGGCGGGCGCGCGGTCTGGGTGCGTCCGCCGTTTTCTTTTATCCAGGCGTGCGTCTGCGTGTCCGGTCAAGCGTACATCCAAGCGGCCATTCGCGCGGCTGTTCGAGCGCTCATTTATCCGTCGATTGGCCACTTGGGACGGCGCGCGCGGCGATAGGGCAGTGCGCTCAGGTTGAGCGATACCGAGCCCGGCGCGTCCGCATAGATGACATGGCGGGCGATCCGCGAGAACGCGGTGTGGAAGTGCTGCGCGGACTTGACCACGATCAGCGTCTTGTCCTCCAGCCGGCAGCCAAGCTGCGTGAACACATCGGTATCCAGCGCCTGGGCGCGCAGCGTGATCAGCACGATCTCGATGCCCTCCGCTTCCACCAGCGCCGCGTTTCCCACCGCGGCCGGCGCCCCTGACAGCCCTGTCATGACCATGTCCGGGACCAGCGCCTTTACAGTGCACACCAGGTCGATGGGCTCGCCCGACATCGGGCTGACCTTGCCGCCGATGCGCAGCGGCAGGCGCGCGCCCACGCCGGCGCTAAAGGCAATGCGCACGGCGACGGGATCCCACAGGGGGCCCACCGCCACGTTGCGGACTCCGCGCTGGCGCAGGCGATGCAGCATGAATGTGGCATCTCCCGCGGCACCGCCGCCGGGGTTGTCGGCCGCGTCCGCGATGACCACGGGCGCGTCGCCGTAAGCCAGCGCCTGGTCGATGGCCTCGTCCGGTCCGGGGCAGGCTGGCGTCAGCTGCGCTCGCATGCCAATCAGCTCGTCGGCGAGGCGCCGCGCCAGCCGTTGTGCGGCACCCGCGTCGCCGTCCGCGTACACGAGCAGCCTGGTGCCCATGTCGGGCACATCGCCCCACGGGAAACCATGCGCCACGGAGATGGACAGGATGCCGTCGCGGCCCTCCAGCGCCATCAACCGGTCGACATAGCTCCTGGCCGGCTCCTGGTTGGTCCGGATGGTGACGACCATCTCGCAGTCCACCACCGCCGCCACGGGGGCGATGCGTCCCTCGGCCTGCGCCGCGCAAAAATCCACCAGCTCCAGCGCGCGCTCGCGGATATCGGTGTGCGGATATTCCTTGTAGGCCACCAGCATGTCGGTGTTCGCCACCATGGCATCAGACAGATGGCAATGCGGATCCAGTTCGGCGCCGACCACCACGCCGGGGCCAACCAGCGCGCGCACGCGGGCCAGCAGGTCGCCCTCGCAATCCTCATAGCCATCGGCCACCATGGCGCCATGCAGCCCCAGCACCACCATATCGACGGGGAGCGCCCGGCGCAGGTCGCCAAGCAGTTCGTCGCGCAGCGTTTCATAGGCATGGCGCGTGGTGATGCCGCCCGGCTGCGCGCCGGCGGCCATGCCCTCGATCACTGCCCAGCCGCGCTCGCGGCCACGCTGGCGGGCGGCCCACAGTGGCCCGCTGAATACGGTCATCTCCGGCGGATGCGTGCCGGCGGGATAGTAACCCCGGTCGACGAAAGCATCCAGCGAGGTGGGCAGGGGGGCGAAAGTATTGGTCTCGGTAGCCAGCGAGCCGGTAAAAACACGCATGATCCGCCGGCCTAGTCCGCGGTGGCGCCGGAGGCTTTGACCACCGCGCCCCACTTGGTGATTTCCGCCGCGACGTGCTGGCGCAGCGCTTCCGGCGTACCGCCGCCCGGCGTGGCCACCATGGCAGCGAGCTTATCCCGCGTGTCCTTCTCGCCCATGATCGCGTTGACCTCCTTGTTCAGCGTATCGACGATGCCCGCCGGCGTGCCGGTGGGCACGAACAAGGCGTACCACGAAGTGACCTCATACCCCTTGAGCCCGCTCGCATCGACGGTAGGGATCTCCGGCGCGAACGGTTGCGGGCTCGCGCTGGTGACGGCCAGCGCGCGCAGCTTTCCGCTCTTGATCAGCGGGATGACGGATGGCGCCGTATCGAACATCACCTGCACCTGGCCCGCCATCAGGTCCGTCAGCGCCGGTGCGCTGCCCTTGTACTGCACGTGCTCCATCTGGATGCCCGCCATGGTCTTGAACAACTCAGCCGACAAGCGCGTCGAAGATCCCGCGCCGGACGAAGCGAAGAACACCCCCTTCGGGTGCGCCTTGGCATAGCTGATGAACTCCGCCACCGTGGTCGCCGGCACCGAGGGGTTCACCGCCATGATATTGGGGAAGCGCGTGAGCAGCACCACCGGCGCGAAATCCTTCTGGAAGTCGAAAGGCAGCTTCTTGTACAGCGAGACATTGATGGTGCTGGCGTTGGAACCCAGCAGGATCGTGTAGCCATCGTTGGGCGCGCGCGCCACGCCGGCCGCCGCGATATTGCTGGCAGCGCCGGGCCGGTTCTCCACGACAAAGCTCTGTCCCAGCCTCTCCGACAGCCGGTTAGCCACCAGCCTGGCCACGGCATCGGACGAACCGCCGGGCGCATAGCCGACCACGATCTTGACGGGTTTGGCCGGATACGAAGGATCCTGTGGCGCGGCGGCTGCGTGGTGGCAGATCACGCCCAGGGTCGCGGCTGCCAGGATTGAAGCGAAGGGTTTCATGCTTGTTTGCTCGAAAGGGGAACGTGGTCTGCCGTGGCAATCGAAATCAGCGCGCTGTATCGACTGGCAACCGGGCGAATTTGCCGCAGGCACATTATTCGCAATTCCAGCCCCCCGAATCAATGTAAGCTTGTCGGAATTTTGTTGCCTATTTGGCAACGGTTTTTTCCCCTTCACCCAAAAATTGGGGAAGGGAAAAGCCATGCATCACCAGCCGCGGCTAGCGAGCGGAGATAGGAGACAGGAGACAGGAGACAGAGTTTGAGACCCCGAAGAGCCGAGAAATTTCAAGGACACGCGCTGTCGTCAGATCACCGATTCGGTATAGCCGTGTGGAGCGCCCGCAAGGGCGGGCCACACCAACCCGCGATGCGAAGCGAGCCGTGTAGGTGTACCAGGCCGTATGGGGCGCCTCGGGATCCGGCGAAAAGAGCGGAAAAGAGGGACCCATGTTTGAGTATCGCCTTAAGGCGATGCGAGTTTGGGTCCCGGCCGCTCTTTTCGCCGGATCCCGAGGGGGTGTCGCCCCATCCGGC
>NZ_JBFTOX010000069.1:0-53890 GCF_056398185.1 Cupriavidus sp. 05L310 | reverse complement strand
CATCGTGTCCGACCATGGGCAGAAGCATGTCCAGACGCGGGCATCCTGCTCGGGAAGGTCAGTGCGCAGCACGAAACGTTTGAACCAGCCCCTCAGAAATTCATGATGGGCGTTCCCGTCCAGCGTATGGGCCGGCTGGCCGTAAGGGTTCAGGACGTACAGCCGCATGCTGAACGGATCGCCATAGGCATCCGGCGTGCCGCCACGCACGGCGTGGCGTAGCGCGCGAACCCAATTCTCTGGGGTGTAGGGGGGCATGGCGGTGCGCGGTACGGCTATTCAGCGGCGGGGGAACCGCGCGCGCAGCAGTGTCTTGACCGCCGGGCGGGCCACCTTGATCCGGTGGTGCTGGCCGTCCTGCTCGAAAGACAGGTAGTCGGCCGTCCACATCATCTTCTCAATGTGCCGCGTCTCGATGCCGTGCACGGTGACGGCGCTGGCCGTGACCGTGACGTGTTCGCAGTCGAGGCGCAGCTCGGCCGTGTCGCCGGGCAGGAACTGGGTTTCCAGAAAGATCGAGGCAGCCTGGTAGGTCACAGGGAACATGCCATCTCCTGACGGGTGGCGTAGTGGCGCTCGCCGCGAGCTGGAAGCTGAGCGAAGTGCCCTGGTAATGGAACGCCAGGCGGTCAATGGTCCACGGCAGCGCCATGATCGC
Source organism: Cupriavidus sp. 05L310 (assembly GCF_056398185.1). NCBI lineage: Bacteria > Pseudomonadati > Pseudomonadota > Betaproteobacteria > Burkholderiales > Burkholderiaceae > Cupriavidus > Cupriavidus sp. 05L310. The sequence goes on along the minus strand of NZ_JBFTOX010000069.1, from coordinate 53,232 downwards.
CGAGGCATCGACCCCCGTCAGCGTGAGGGTGGCGCCCGCGGCCTGCGCGGCGGCCTCGACCTCCGGGTTCCAGGTGTCAGCGGTGAGCAGCGGATCGTCTACGGGCAGGTGGGAGCAGCGGATGGCCAAACGCGCCGCCCCATGGGACTGGCTGTACAGGTAGACTGTGTCCGGATCGCAGGTGAACATGGGCGCACTCTGAAAGTACTGTATGGATATCCAGTATAAGAGTCGTCCGAATGCGGGTGCCGAAAGTTGAGTTAACTGTATGGATATACAGTGTCGCGAGATGGTGTCGTGTCCATCAAAATATTTTCGTGGCACTGGACGTGGCACCAAGAGAATCATATTCGGAGAAATCGGCTTCCAGTAATAGATATAGCCGAATTTATGATTCCTGCTGGCGGACCATAGTACGGTTCGTAGAAGTTCTCTGAAGTCCTCCCCTCCCAAGTAGATCAAGGCCTCGCGGGCTTTCGACGTTCGCCGAAGTTCGCCGGGAGCCGTTGGCATCCGCGTGTTTTAGGGGCATTAGGGGCATCAATAAATGCCCCTATATTTGGTGCCCCTAAACGATGCCCCGTACCGTCTAGCCCTTAATCCTGAAGTACTAATCCCATTGTTGGGCGTGACTATCAAGCGTACATTTGTGCCAACTCTCCACCAAAATAGGACTCGCAATGACATATTCAGTCGCGGCAACTTGTCCGTACTGCAAGACTGTTCGTCGGTTCGGGGTAGAGATGACGGTGTTGGAACTGCCTATGACGGTGCGGCATCGGGTGAGGTGCGGCTGCTCTGAGAGCTGCGGCCAAGAATTTGACCTTGATATTCGCGTGAACTACGTCACTCAGGCTTCCAAGCTTGGGGAGGCAGTTGAGGCGGAGCAAAGTGATTCCTCGTCGCTACCGCCGCCGCCATTGCCTGGATTGCCCGAGTGCCCGACAGGTGGGGGTGTCCCTTTGGGCTAGCTTTGACGCTGGATAGGCGCTGGCTGATCCAGCCGCATATCCGCAGGGTGCAGTCGCATAAAGCTGCGCACCCGCACCCGCAACGGATCCCGGCAGGTCAGCCAGTCCTCCCATTCCGCTCGCGGCACGATGATGATCCCCCGTTCTTCCTTGCCTGGGGCGTGGAAGCGATTCATCAGCAGGTGCTTGTCCGCCGCTCGTGGGGCAGATCATGATGCCCGAGGGAAGGCCGTCGGCAGTTGGCCGTCCCGCAACACTGCTTGCATGACGCGTGAACGATTGCGAAAATCGCGAGCGTCTTTGGACGAGACCGACGAACGCGCGTCGCAATCGCAATACGCGCTCAAGAAACTACCCATGAGAAAAATAGCAACGGTCTTTCTGGCGTTTGCAGTCGCCGGCTGCGCAAGCCCGGCGGCGCCGAATTTCGTGAACGGGAGATATTACATGGCAGGCGATTCGACATGCGAACGATACAGGGTCCTTTCGCCAAGTCGAATCATGTGCTTTAACTCGGACGGTCAGGCAACTGGATACAGAGATGCAATGACCGATCAGCAGTTGCAGATGTATCAGTTCAATCAGCAGATGGCTGCCCAGCAAATTCAGCAGACCAATGCGCAATTGCAGCAGCAAAACCAGCAACTGCGGCAACAGCAGAACGCATGGCTTCAAACGCCGCAGTACGTGGCGCCGCAAGCTGCGCCTCTGACACCACAAGCCGGCAATCAGATCCGATGCATCAACACTGGCCCGGTTACTAACTGCCGATACTAGTGAAGGCGGAAAAGGCCAAGCGAGCCCAAGAGCGCCACCGCGGGCGGATCGACGCCATAGACGACGCGCAGCAGTTGGCGTTCTTTGGGGGGGGCGTGGTGGCGCGGCGCAGCTATTCAGCGGCGGGGGAACCGCGCGCGTAGCGGCGTTTTCACCGCTGGCCGGGCAACCTTGATCCGGTGGTGCTGGCCGTCCTGCTCGAACAACAGGCAGTCGGCCGTCCACACCATCTTCTCGATGTGGCGGGTCTCGATACCGTGACACCTTCGCGGTCGAGGCGCTGCTCGACCGTGTCGCCGGGCAGGAACCGGGTTTCGAGGAAGCTGGAGCCAGCCTGGTAGGTCACAGAGAACATGCCACCTCCTGACGGGTGGCATAGTGGCGCTCGCCGCGGGTGCGCAGGCAAATCGAGCGAGGACCTGTGAACTGGATGCTGTAGGCCAGCAGGAAGCTTAGCCAGGCGCCACGGTAATTGAACTCCAGGCGATCGATTGTCCACGGCAGCGCCATGATTGCTGCGGTGTCGATGCCGTTCAGGACGAGCGTGGCGCCGGTGGCTTGTGCCGCTGCTTCTGCCTCGGGATTCCATGTGTCGGCGGTCAGCAGCGGATCGTCCACGGTGATTCGCTCGCAAGGGAAGGGTGCGGCGACCGCATCGGCTGCGCGGCGGAACAGGAAGACGGTCTCGATATCGCAGGCGAACATGTCTCTCTCACTGGTACTGTATGGATATCCAGTATAAGAGCCGCCTGAATGTAGATGCTGAAAGTTGAGTTAACTGTATGGATATACAGTGCCTCAAGGCGGCGACGTATCCATCAAGATCATCTACATTCGTGGCACCACGAAAATCGTATTCTGGTAAATCGGCTTCCAGTATTGGTTACAGCCGGTTTTATGAATCCTGCCGACGGGGCATAGCCTGGTTCTGGTTCGCGAAAGTTCTCCGAAATCCCCCATTCCCAAGTCAATCAAGGCCTCCTTCGGCCGGTGGCGCTAGCGGCCCTGGGCGGGCAACGCCTTGATCGTGGCGGTGCCATCTTTCTGGACGTCGGCGCGTGCCAGGGTTTTGAGGGCGATCGTCCTGTTTGGCATCCTCAGCACGACGATGATCGCGTCGCCGTGGATGTTCTTCGCCCAGCAGCCGGTATCCCAGGTGCCGCGATTGGACGCATCGCTACGATAAGACGCATAGAAGCGCATGTGCGCGGCATCGACGAACGGCAGGTCGCACTTCTTGTTGATGAACAGGACGGTCGGAGATTGCAGCTGGACAGTTTCCCCGACTTTCATGTTCTCCGTCGGGTAGATGTACGCGTCCTCGGCTGACGCTGCGGCGCACAGCAGTGCTGTTGTGGCGGCCAGTATCATCTTCTTCATGTCGACTCCATGGGGAGAGCAGAGCGAGTTGACGATCCCGAAGCAACGCTTCGGGCAGCATATGAACTGTCAGGTGCACATCCCTTCTTGCAGAAATTGTACGGCTGACGTTTCCGGTCGGCCAGAGGCTTGCTTGGCTGCGGCCATCGCCTCGCCGCGCAACGGCGGCGGGCTTGCGCGACGCCGTTGCCTCAGTGCGCCGCCCCCATCTTCGAAAAGAGCTGGATCACCGCAACCCCCGCGATGATCAGCCCGATTCCTGCCCATGCCGCCAGGTCCGGTATCTGGCGATAGAGCACGCTGGCGATCAGCGTGACCAGCACGATGCCGGCGCCGCACCAGATGGCGTAGGCAATGCCTACCGGCACGGTCTTCATGACCTGCATCAGCAGGAAAAAGGCGCCGACGTATCCGGCTACCACCAGCAAGCTTGGCCACAGGCGCGTAAAGCTCTCGGACGCCTTGAGGCTGCTGGTGGCGATGACTTCGGCCGCGATGGCGAGGGCCAGGAGCACATAAGCGTTCATCGGTAAGTCCTTCTTTTTGGCTGCCGTTGGGGCCACATTTTCCCATACCTTTACTGGCCCGCCGGATGCGCGGCAACCGCTGCGGGTGCCTGCGGTGTACAGTACAAACCACAGTCGGTGCGCGCGCACACGTTGGCGATCCCTCCTTTCGGGTGGTTGTCCGGCATCGTGATGCGCACTTCAATCGGAGTTGGGTGCTTCATTGCAGAAGCGCCGGCGATCCGGTGTTGATCGCCTGCGGGGTGTTCGCGGTAGTCCCGACCAGTTGGCAGACGTCATAAAGCCAACGGCGGGGGAGTCAGGTTCTCAGGGGGGGGCGCCATGAATGGCGAGGATGAGGTACAGACCGTGTGGCCGCAGGTGGAGGGTCACGCGACGGGTCAGGGAGTATGGCGGAACACGATTGCGGCGGCGGATGTCGCGCTGGAAGAAGCCTCGCGCATCCAGCGCGGCGTGCAACATAACCTGAAGCTCCAGCAGGAGGTGAGGGCGCTGCGAGAGGAGCTGCGCAAGGCGCATGGCGAACTGGACCGCTATCGTGGCATGCATGCGCGCGTGGTGGTGGGCATGCGGCAGCTGGAAGAGGATAACGGCGCCGAAATCAGCCGCTTGCGCGCCGAGAGCGAAATGCTGATGGTGCGCCACCGCGTCTACAAGCTGCTCGCCGAACACTACGCGCTGACCGCATTGCGTTTCGAGCCGTCCACATTTGCAGAGCACCGCGACCGGGTGCTTCAGCACATCCTGTTCCAGCGGCGCAAGGGCACGCCGCTATCCGGCATCGGTTCGGCGGACATCGCCTTCCTGCTGCTTTAAGCGTTATCCGGCCCGGGGAGCGGTGCGCGGGCGCAGCACCAGCAGCGCCAGCATGCCACCCACCACGCCCCAGAAGGCCGAACCCACGCCGGCCAGCGTCATGCCGGAGGCGGTGATCATGAACGTGAGCAGGGCCGACTCGCGCTCCGCCGGGGTCTGCATGGCCGTGGTCAGGCCGCTGGCGATCGAGCCAAGCAAGGCGAAGGCGGCTACCGCGACCACCAGCGCCTTGGGAAAGGCGGCGAATAGCGCGGCAATACTGGCGGCCAGCACGCCCGCCACCAGATAGCCGAGTCCGCAAACCACCGCAGCCGTATAGCGCCGGTTGCGGTCCGGATCCGCTTCCGCGCCGGTGCAGATGGCTGCCGTGATCGCCGCGAGGTTGATGCCATGCGAGCCGAACGGCGCGAGCAGGACCGAAGCGATGCCGGTCACGGTGATCAGCGGTGACGCCGCTACGTGATAGCCGTCGGCGCGCAGCACCGCCAATCCGGGAATATTCTGCGAAGCCAGCGCGACGATAAACAGTGGCACGGCGATGCTGACGAAAGCCTGCAGCGAGAATGCCGGCGTGGTCCACACCGGCCGGGCCAGCGCGAAATGGAACGATTCGAAATGCAGCTGGCCAAGCGCGCCGGCCAGCGCCACGCCCACCAGCAGCACGCCCGGCACCGCGTAGCGCGCCCAGAAGCGCTTGCCCGCCAGGTACAACGCGAACATCACCAGCAGCAACAGGGTTTGCTGCTGGGCTTGCACGAACACGTCGACGCTGATGCGGAACAGGATGCCGGCCAGCAGGGCGGAGGCAATACTGGCCGGCAACGCGCGCATCAGTTTGTCGAACCAGCCCGTCAGGCCCGCCGCCGTCATCAGCAGCGCCGCCATCACGAAGGCGCCGATCGCCTCCGGATAGGGCACGCCGGGCAGGCTGGCGATCAGCAGGGCGGCGCCGGGCGTGGACCAGGCAATGACAATGGGAGCACGTGTCAGCAGCGTGAGCCCGATGGTGGTGACGCCCATGCCGATGGATAACGCCCAGATCCAGGAGGCAACCTGCGCATCCGACAGGTGGGCCGCCTGGCCCGCCTGGATCATCAGCACCAGCGAACTGGTATAGCCGGTCAGCATGGCAATCAGCCCGGCTACCAGGGCGGAGACGGAGAGGTCGGTCAGCTTCAGGGGGGCGGTGGCAGTGGACATGGAACGGGGACTTGGCTTGACGAGGCGGGCGCTCGAAAGCGGCCGGGCCGTCATCTTCGCACGAGTTGCGCCGTTCTTGCCCTGCCCTGGAGCATTGCAGGCTCCCCGCAGCCGCATGCGATGCTAGTCGGCAACCTTGTCGCTGGGGAACTTGAAGGAGTCGCGCAGCAGGTAGCTCATCGGGATGTCGAGGTTGACGCCGTGCGGCGGGATCGGCGACTGGAACCACTTCTTGTAGAGCTTTTGGGTCTCGAGCGAATAGATGGCCGAGACCAGCGTCTTGTCCACCAGCCGCTTGAACTCGGCGTCCTGCTTCGACAGCATGATGGCGTAGGGCTCGATCGTCAGCAGTTCGCTGGTGACGGTGTAGCTGGCCGGGTTGCGCGAGTTCGCGCGCAGGCCGTAGAGCAGCACATCGTCCATGACGAAGGCGTCGGCCTTGCCTTGCTCGACCATGGCGAAGGCTTCGGCGTGGTCCCTGGCTTCCACCACGCGGATCTGCATGGCGCCGGAGCCGTTGATCTGGCGAACCACGGCCAGCGATGTCGTGCCCGCCGTGGAGACCACCGTCTTGCCGCGCAGGTCGCCCAGCTTGCGAATGCCGGAGTCGGTCCTCACCAGCATGCGGCTGCCGGCGATGTAGTGCGGGATGGTGAAGGCCACCTGTTCGCGCCGTTCGCGGTTATTGGTGGTGGACCCGCATTCGAGATCGGCTTTGCCGTCGACGATCGCGGTGATGCGGCTGGCCGGCGTGACGGGCACGAATTCCACCTTGAGGGCGGGCGGTGTGAGTGCGCCGCGTAGCGCATCGGCTACCCGCAGGCAGAGGTCGACGGCATAGCCGTGCGGCTTGCCGTCGGCCACGAAGGAAAACGGTACCGAGCTCTCGCGGTGGGCGATGCGCAGCACCCCGGTCTGGGCAATGCGATGCAGCACCGGTGAGCCGTCGGACTGCGCCGCGGCAGGCCTGGCACCGGCGGCCAGCCAGAATGTGAGCAAGGTTGATAGCAGGAGCAGCAGCGGCAGGCGGACCGGGCTGGGCGAAATCGCCAGCCCGGCGCCGCGCAGGCGCCGGCAAACCGGATGGATCATGGATGTCCCCGTACAAAGAAGCGAAAAAGGCGTCGAGCGGAAATGGCGTTGGGTCGCCTGCACCGGTTCGGACCGGTTTTTATGCTGCTACTGCCGTTGTGCTGCGGCCTGCTGGCCGGCAAGCATTGTTCCACGACGGCAAGCAGCCGGACAACGGTCGCGGCGTGGGGTGTTGCGTGGCGAGCAACAGGCCCGGAAGGATGCGGCCGGCCGCGGGCGTTGACGGGACTTTCCCTTACGGACTTGTCCGACTAGAGCCGGGCGGAGGCGCTTGCTATGCTCCGTTCGTGCCTTGCGAGCAGGGCACCGAGGAGAGACTCTTGGGCCCGCGCAAGCGCGGGCCCTTCTTTTTTTGGGCCGCGGCTCCGGGCGAGGGCGCACGGAGGTGGTCTACAATGCCGGCTACCTGGCACCCTGCCGCCTGCTTGCCGGCCGACGCCGGCGGGTGGCTGCGCGTTCAAGCCGCTTGAGTCGCCTTCCTTTCGCTGTCTCCTTTCGTATTGCTCCCATGGCCCTGTTTTCGATTTCCGACGCCCAGCTCGCCTTCGGGCACGTGGCCTTGCTCGACCATGCCGACTTCTCCCTCGAAGCCGGCGAGCGCGTCGGCCTGATTGGCCGCAACGGCACCGGCAAGTCGTCGCTGCTCAAGATCGTGGCCGGCCTGTCCGCGCCGGACGATGGCCTGATCGCGCGTCAGAGTGGCGTGACCTCGGCATATGTGCCGCAGGAGCCTCAGTTCGAGCCGGGCCAGACCGTGTTCGACGCCGTGTCCCTGGGTCTGGGCAAGGTTCACGACCTGCTGGTCGCCTATGAGGCGGCGCTGGCGGCGCTCGACGATAGCCACGATGAGGACTCGCTGGCCGAATTGCACCGCCTGCAGTCCGAAGTCGACGCCGCCGGGGCATGGGGCTTGCGTACGCGGGTGGAAACCACGCTGGCGCAACTCAGCCTTACTGCCGATGTGCGCGTGGATTCGCTGTCCGGCGGCATGCAAAAGCGCGTGGCGCTGGCGCAGGGACTGGTGGCAGAGCCCGACATCCTGCTGCTCGACGAACCCACCAACCACCTGGACGTGGAAGCGATCCGCTGGCTCGAAGACCTGCTGCTGGCTTTCCGCGGCAGCGTGCTGCTGATTACCCACGATCGCGCCTTCCTCGATCGCGTGGCCACCCGCATCGTCGAACTGGACCGCGGCCGGCTCGTTTCCTTCCCCGGCAACTTTGCCGCCTACCAGACGCGCAAGGCCGAGCAACTGGCCGCCGAGCAGGTCGAGCAGGCCAAGTTCGACAAGCTGCTGGCGCAGGAAGAAGTCTGGATCCGCAAGGGCGTGGAAGCGCGCCGCACGCGCAGCGTGGCCCGCATCCAGCGCCTGGTGACGATGCGCAACGAACGCGCGTCGCGGCGCGACGTGCAGGGCAACGTCAAGCTGGAGGTGTCGCAAGGCGAGCGCTCCGGCAAGATCGTCGCCGAGCTGACCAATGTCAGCAAGGCCTTCGGCGACAAGATGGTGGTGCGCGATTTCACCGGCGCCATCATGCGCGGCGACAAGGTCGGCCTGATCGGCTCCAATGGCGCGGGCAAGACCACGCTGCTGCGGCTGATCCTGGGCGAACTGGCGCCGGATACTGGCGAGGTCAAGAACGGCAGCAATATGCAGGTGGCGTATTTTGACCAGATGCGCACGCAGCTGGACCTGGAGCGCTCGCTGGCCGATACCATCAGCCCGGGCAGCGACTGGGTCGAAATCAACGGCCAGCGCAAGCACGTGATGAGCTACCTGGGCGACTTCCTGTTCGCGCCGGAGCGCGCGCGTTCGCCGGTCAAGTCGCTGTCCGGCGGCGAGCGCAACCGGCTGCTGCTGGCGCGCCTGTTCGCGCGCCCGGCCAATGTGCTGGTGCTCGACGAACCCACCAACGATCTGGACATCGACACGCTGGAACTGCTGGAGGAACTGCTGCAGGACTACAGCGGCACTGTTTTCCTGGTCTCGCACGACCGGGCCTTCCTGGACAACGTGGTGACTTCGACCATCGCCGCCGAAGGCGACGGGCGCTGGCGCGAGTATGTGGGCGGCTACTCCGACTGGCAGGTGCAGTCGGCGCGCAGCGCGGCCATGCAGGAAGCGCGCGCGGGCGAGCGCAAGGCAGCGGAAGCGCCGAAGCCGCGCGAAGCGCGCGCCCCCGGCCGCGTGGTCAAGCTGTCGTACAAGGAGCAACGCGAACTCGATACGCTGCCCGAGCGCATTGCCTCGCTGGAAAATGAGCAGAAGGCCGTCAGCGCGCAGTTGGCGGATGGCTCGCTCTATGTCAGCGACGCGGGCAAGGCCGCGCAGCTTGCGGCGCGGCACGATGAGATCGACATGGAACTGCTGGAGGCGCTGGAGCGCTGGGAAGTGCTGGAGGCGAAGACCAAGGCCGAGGCGCAGTAACGGGGCAGGGCGGTCGGGCGGGGGCGTCCCATGTGCCATGGGACGCCCGCCGTCCTTACCCGCACCAGGCCAGCACCATGTTAGTCAGATCCACCATGAACGCCGGCCGCAGGTAGGACATGAAGCCCAGCACCATCAACGCGGCCAGCGCCGCGAAGCCGCCGGCCCGCAAGGCAGCGGCGCGCGCGGCGCTCATGCCACTGCCGCCTGCGGGCGCGCGATCGCGTGCTCGCGTATCGGCAGGTTGACCAGCGCGGCGACGACGCCCAGCCCGATTGCGATCATCCACACCATGTCGTACGTGCCGGTGCGGTCGTACAGGAAGCCCCCCAGCCAGGCGCCCAGGAAGCTGCCGATCTGGTGCGAGAAGAACACCACCCCTGACAGCATCGACAGATACTGCACGCCGAATACCTGGGCAATGATGCCGTTGGTCAGCGGCACCGTGGACAGCCACAGGAAGCCCATCATGGCGGCGAACACCCAGGTGCTGGCGGCCGTCAGCGGCAGCAGCAGGTAGGCGGCGATCACCACCGAGCGGGTGATGTAGATCATCGACAGCAGGTGGCGCTTGGGCATGCGCTGGCCGAGCGCGCCGGCGCTATAGGTGCCGAACACATTGAACAGGCCGATCAGCGCCAGCGCCACGGTGGCGATCTTGGGATCGGTCAGGCCGCGGTCCTTGAGGTAGGGCGCCAGGTGCACGCCGATGAACACCACCTGGAAGCCGCACACGAAATAGCCCAGCGTCAGCAACTGGAAGTTGCGGTTGCCGAACGCTTCGCGCACGGCCTGGCCGATGGTCTGCTGGAAGCCGCTCCCGTGCCCCTCGCTTTGCGGCTCGCGCAGGCTGAAGGCCAGCGGCAGCATCAGGCAAGCCAGCACCGCCAGCACGAACAAGGCGTTCTGCCAGCCTGCCACCGAGATCAGCGTCTGCTCGACGGGGATCATCAGGAACTGGCCGAAGGAGCCCGCGGCGGCTGCGATGCCCATGGCCCAGACGCGTTTCTCTGGGCTGGCTACGCGCCCGATCACGCCGTACACCACGCTGTACGTGGTGCCGGATTGCGCAATGCCGATCAGGATGCCGGCGCCCGAGGCAAAGGCGGTGCCCGAGGTGGCCATCGCCATGACTACCAGGCCCCCGACATAAAGTGCAATGCCGATCAGCATGATGCGGAACGCGCCGAACTTGTCGGCCAGGGCGCCGGTGAACGGCTGGGTCACGCCCCACATCAGGTTCTGCAGCGCCAGCGCGAAGGCGAAAGTCTCGCGGCTCCAGCCGTGCGTCTGCGTGATGGGAAGGTTGAACAGGCCGAAACCGTGCCGGATACCCATTGACAGGGTGACGAGCAAGCCACCGCATATAAGGACTGTTGTGAGGGAAAGTGCCTTTTTCGGCGTGCTTTGAATGTTGTTCTGCATGGCGTCCTGCATCCTGGCTCGGTGTGCGTAGTGCTGTTTTTAGTTTTGCCGGCGCGGTCCGGGCCCGTCTGGGCTGCGCCTGTGCGAGCGAGTGTACCCCGCATCGGCTCGTGGCGTCGGGCGCCGCTCCGGGGCAGGGTTAGTGCCGAATATGCTGCATTGATCACTGTAACGCGCAGTCACGATTGGCACCAAGACGGCTGCGCGCTTCCATTACAATGCAGGCTGCCCGGCCCCCCTGGCTGGCGTGCGGCAAGCGCCCCCCGCCAAGGCTGGCCGAGAATCCTACTAAGCAAGCGACTCCATGGCGAGCAAAACCAGTCAGTACAGCGAATCTTCCATCCGGGTCCTGAAGGGCCTGGAGCCGGTCAAGCAACGGCCCGGCATGTACACCCGTACCGACAACCCCCTGCATATCGTGCAGGAGGTGATCGATAACGCCTCCGACGAAGCGCTCGGCGGCCACGGGTCCGAAATCATGGTCACCCTGCACCGCGACGGCAGCGTCAGCGTGGAGGACGATGGCCGCGGCATCCCGGTCGGCATCCACCCCGAAGAGCAGGTCCCGGTGGTGGAAATCGTATTTACCCGCCTGCACGCGGGCGGCAAGTTCGACAAGGGCAAGGGCGGCGCGTACGCCTTCTCGGGCGGCCTGCACGGGGTGGGCGTTTCCGTCACCAATGCGCTGTCGACCCAGCTCGACGTGACCGTCTGGCGCGACGGTAACTGTTCCACGCTGACCTTCTCCGGCGGCGACGTCACCGTGCCGCTGGCCACGCGCAAGCTCGAGCGCGGCGAGAAGAAGAGCGGCACGCGGGTGCAGGTGTGGCCCGACGCGAAATACTTCGATTCGGCCACGATCCCGATGGCCGAGTTGCAGCGCCTGCTGCGCAGCAAGGCCGTGCTGCTGCCCGGCGTCAAGGTCACGCTGCTGCACGAGAAAAATGGCGAACGCCAGACCTGGCAGTATGACCAGGGCCTGAAGGGCTACCTGGTGGAAGCGCTGGCACAGGGCAGCGGCGCCGAACTGGTGGTGCCGATGTTCGAGGGCGAGCACTTCGCCGACCCCGACGCCAACCCGGCCGAGGAAGGCTTCGCGGAAGGCGAGGGCGCTTCCTGGGTGGTGGCCTGGACCGAGGACGGCGCGCCGGTGCGCGAATCCTACGTCAACCTGATCCCCACCCCCGCCGGCGGCACGCACGAGTCCGGCCTGCGCGAAGGCCTGTTCCAGGCGGTCAAGAGCTTTATCGAGATGCACGCGCTGCAGCCCAAGGGCGTCAAGCTGATGAGCGAAGACGTTTTCGCGCGCGCGTCCTTCGTGCTGTCCGCCAAGGTGCTGGACCCGCAGTTCCAGGGCCAGATCAAGGAGCGCCTGAACAGCCGCGACGCGGTGAAGCTGGTGTCCGCCTTCAGCCGCCCCGCGCTGGAGCTGTGGCTGAACCATCATGTGGAATACGGCAAGAAGCTGGCCGAGCTGGTGATCCGCCAGGCGCAGGCGCGTACGCGCGCCGCGCAAAAAGTGGAAAAGAAGAAGGGCTCCGGCGTGGCCGTGCTGCCGGGCAAGCTGACCGACTGCGAATCCACCGACGTCACCCGCAACGAACTGTTCCTGGTCGAGGGCGATTCCGCCGGCGGTTCCGCCAAGATGGGGCGCGACAAGGAGTTCCAGGCCATCCTGCCGCTGCGCGGCAAGGTGCTCAACACCTGGGAGACCGAGCGCGACCGCCTCTTCGCCAACAACGAAGTGCACGATATCGCAGTGGCCATCGGCGTGGACCCGCACAGCGCCAATGACGAGCCCGACCTTTCCAACCTGCGCTATGGCAAGATCTGCATCCTGTCCGACGCGGACGTGGACGGCGCGCACATCCAGGTGCTGTTGCTGACCTTGTTCTTCAAGCATTTCCCCAAGCTGATCGACAACGGCAATGTGTGCGTGGCGCGCCCGCCGCTGTACCGCGTGGATGCGCCGGCGCGCGGCAAGAAGCCGGCCCAGAAGCTCTATGCGCTGGACGATGGCGAACTGGTGGCGATCCAGGACAAGCTGATGAAGGACGGCATCAAGGAAGGCGGCTGGCAGATCTCCCGCTTCAAGGGGTTGGGCGAGATGAATGCCGAGCAGCTTTGGGAAACCACCATGAATCCCGACACGCGCCGCCTGTTGCCGGTCGCGCTGGGCCATTTCGACCTGCCCCAGACCGTGGGCGTGATGAATATGCTGATGGGCAAGGGCGAGGCCGCGCAGCGGCGTACCTGGCTCGAAGAGCGTGGCAACGAGGTGGTTGCCGATATCTGATATCTGATATCTGATGGCCAGGCAGCCGGCGTTCGTGACGTCCGGTGCCTGCATGACGCGAGGAATCCCGATGGCAAAGACCAGACCTACCAGCAACCGGCCGCGGCAGTGGATTGCCGCCGGCATGCTGCTGGCCGGCCTGGCCCTGGCGCCGGCGGCCCACGCGGCGCTGTATGGCTACATCGACGACGACGGCGTGGCGCATTTCTCGGATGAGAAGCTGGACGAGCGCTATACGCTGTTCATGAAGAACGGCGGCGAGCTCAAGAGCCCCTCGGTGGGCCGCGCCAGCGCCGGCGGCCAGATCGACCTGGAAACGCACAAGCTTTACCGCTACGTCGTCAACCATCCCAATATCGCCACGGTCGAACCCATCATCCGCCAGGTCGCGCAGGCGCAGAATGTGGATCCGGCGCTGGTCAAGGCGGTGATGGCGGTGGAGTCGGGCTTCAACGCCGGCGCGGTGTCGCCCAAGGGCGCGATCGGGCTGATGCAGGTGATTCCCGACACCGGCGCGCGCTTCGGCGTGAGCGCTGACGCGCGGCGCACGGTCGGGCAGAAGCTGGCCGACCCGCATACCAATATCTCGGCCGGCGTGCGTTATTTGCGCTGGCTGATGGAGCTGTTCCCCAACAACCTCGAACTGGTGCTGGCAGCGTACAACGCCGGCGAGGGCGCGGTACAGCGCTACAACAACAAGATTCCGCCTTATCCCGAGACCCAGCAGTACGTCAGCACGGTGCTGCAGTTCTATCGCTTCTACCGTCCGGGCGGCGCGCCCGCGGGGGTCGCGGGCGGGGGCATCAATCGCGTCAAGATGGTGATCGGCGGCCGCCGCAACATGCCCTGATCCGATCACGGACAACACGACGAACCGCATAACGAACAACTTGCAACCGGCGCACCGGCCAACGATGCGATGCGCCGTATTCTTGCCAATCCATGGAACAACAAGACATTCCGTTTGACCCAGGTTCACCCGACGAGGGAGCGGACTCGCTGACGCTTGCGCACTACGCCGAGCGCGCCTATCTCGACTACGCCATCAGTGTGGTCAAGGGCCGCGCGCTGCCGGAAGTCGCCGACGGCCAGAAGCCGGTGCAGCGCCGCATCCTGTTCGCCATGCACGAGATGGGCTTGCGCGCCGACGCCAAGCCGGTCAAGTCGGCGCGCGTGGTGGGCGACGTGCTCGGTAAATTCCACCCGCACGGCGACCAGTCCGCCTACGATGCGCTGGTGCGGCTGGCGCAGGACTTCTCGCTGCGCTACCCGCTGATCGATGGGCAGGGCAACTTCGGCTCGCGCGATGGCGATGGCGCCGCCGCGATGCGGTACACCGAGGCCCGCCTCACGCCGATCTCGCGCCTGCTGCTCGACGAGATCGACCAGGGCACGGTGGACTTCGTGCCCAACTACGACGGCTCGATGGAAGAGCCCAAGCTGATGCCGGCGCGGCTGCCGTTCGTGCTGCTCAACGGCGCTTCCGGCATTGCCGTGGGCATGGCCACCGAAGTCCCGCCGCACAACCTGCGCGAAGTCGCGGCGGCCACCGTGGCGATGATCCGCAACCCCAACATCACGCTGGCCGAACTGCTGGCGCTGATGCCCGGGCCGGACTATCCCGGCGGCGGCCAGATCATTTCACCGGCTTCGGATATCGCCGCGATCTACGAGAACGGCCGTGGCAGCCTGAAGGTGCGCGCGCGCTGGACCATCGAGGAAATGGCGCGCGGCCAGTGGCAACTGGTGGTGACCGAACTGCCGCCGAGCACGTCGTCGCAGAAGGTGCTGGAGGAGATCGAGGAGATCACCAACCCCAAGGTGCGTGCCGGCAAGAAGTCGCTCACGCCCGAGCAGTTGCAGCTCAAGCAGGGCATGCTGGCCGTGCTCGACGCGGTGCGCGACGAGTCCGGCAAGGACGCGCCGGTGCGGCTGGTGTTCGAGCCCAAGAGCAAGAACATCGAGCAGCAGGAATTCATCCAGACGCTGCTGGCGCATACCAGCCTGGAATCCGGCGCCTCGATCAACCTGGTGATGATCGGCACCGATGGCCGGCCGCGACAAAAGGGCCTTGCCGATATCCTGCGCGAGTGGATCGCCTTCCGCTTCGCCACTGTCACCCGCCGTACCCGCCATCGGCTGGGCAAGGTCGAGGACCGCATCCACATCCTGGAAGGCCGGATGCTGGTGCTGCTCAATATCGACGAGGTGATCCGCATCATCCGCGAGAGCGACGAGCCCAAGCCGGCGCTGATGCAGGCCTTCAGCCTGTCCGACCGCCAGGCCGAGGACATCCTGGAAATCCGCCTGCGTCAGCTGGCCAGGCTGGAAGCCATCCGCATCGAGCAGGAGCTGAAGACCCTGCGCGACGAGCAAGCCGAGCTGGACGTGCTGCTCAAGTCCGAGACCATGATGCGCCGCCGCATCATCAAGGAAATCGAGACCGACGCCAAGCAGTACAGCCCCGAAGACAAGGACCCGCGCCGCACGCTGATCCAGGAAGAGCGCCGCGCCGCCGCCGAAGTGCGCGTGGTTGACGAGCCCGTCACCGTGGTGGTGTCGCAAAAGGGCTGGGTGCGCACGCGCCAGGGCCACGGCCACGATGCGCAGCAGTTCACCTTCAAGGCGGGCGATGCACTGTACGGCACCTTCGAGTGCCGCACCGTGGACGTCATGCTGGTGTTCGGCACCAATGGCCGCGCGTACACCGTGCCGGTCGCCGGCCTGCCCGGCGGGCGGGGCGACGGCGTGCCGGTGACGACGCTGATCGAGTTGCAGCCCGGCAGCCAGATCGCCCACACCTTCGCCGGCAGCGTCGACCAGCGCATGCTGGTCGCCACGCGCGGCGGTAACGGCTTCCAGACCAAGGTGGGGGATATGGTCAGCCGGCAGAAGGGCGGTCGCGCCTACCTCACGCTGGACGAGGGCGACGCGCCGCTGGTGCCCGCGCCGATCGGCGAGGAAGCCACGCACGTGGCCTGCTTGTCGGCCAACGGCCGCATGCTGCTGGTGTCGCTCGACGAGATCAAGTCGCTGTCGGCCGGTGGCCGTGGCGTGATCCTGATGGAGCTGGAGCCCAAGGAGACGCTGTTGCAGGCGATCGCCGTGGGCGCGCCGGGCCTGTTGGTGTCCGGCGCCGGGCGCGGCGGCAAGCCAAGCTCGCAGAAGCTCTACGGCCAGCTGCTGCTGCCTTATGTGGGCAAGCGCGCCCGCAAGGGCCGCGCGCTGGATCTCAGGCTCAAGGAGCCGAGCATCGAGCCGGTACGGATCGTCCCCCCGGCAAGCGGCAACTAAGCCGCGTCAACCCAAACTGGCCCTGCGCGACAATGCGCGGGGCTTTTTTCTTTACCGCGCATGGCGGAACGCTCGGGTGCCATCCCGTCAGGCCATGTCTCTCCCGTTTACACGCGATGCCAGTTACTCCTTCCCCCGCCGGCGACGATCCGATGGTAGCGCTAGCACCCCCGCCCACGCCGCGGCGCCTGTTCATCGAATTTGCGCGCATGGGGCTCTCAGGCTTCGGCGGCGTGCTGCCGTTCGTGCGGCGCGCCGTGGTGGATCGCAACCGCTGGCTTGGCGACCGCGACTTCGTCGAGCTGCTCAGCCTCGGGCAGGTGCTGCCTGGCCCCAACGTGATCAACCTCGCGCTGATGCTGGGCCTGCGCTTTGCCGGGCTGCGCGGCGCGCTCGCGGCCTTCGCGGGGCTGGTGATGGTGCCAATGGTGGGCGTGCTGGCGCTGATGCTGCTGTACGAGCACTACCGCGACGTGGCGGCGGTGCAGCGCATGCTGACGGGCATGACGGCGGTGTCGACGGGCCTGGTGCTGTCGACCGGCTTCAAGCTGGCGCAAAGCCAGCCGCGCACCGTGCGGGGGTTGATGATCGGCGGTGCGGCGTTTGTCGGCATCGGGCTGCTGCGCTGGCCGCTCGTGCCGGTGATGGCGGTGCTGGTGCCGATGGGCCTGGTGCTGGAGTGGCGCAGCGAGCAACTGGCGCGGCGCGCGCATGCGCCACTGGCGCCGACTGCGATCGACGCGCCCGGCATGCCGTCCAGCGATGATGGCATCGATGCCGTGCCGCCCGAGGCCAAGGAGCCGCGCCAATGAACTCGCCCAACGTGCTTTCCAGCCTGCTCACGCATTTTCTGATGCTGTCATTCCTTGCCATCGGCGGGGCCAGCACCACCATCCCCGACATGCATCGCTTCCTGGTGGAGTCGAACGCCTGGATGAGCGACGCGCAGTTCTCCGCCATGTACGCCATCTCGCAGGCCGCGCCTGGGCCGAACATCTTGTTCGTTGCCCTGTTCGGCTGGCAGGTGGCGGGTCTGGCCGGCGCCATCGTCGGCATGATTGGCATTTGCGGGCCGTCCAGCGTGATCGCGCTCGGTTTCGAGTATTTCGCCGGCCGCTCGCCGCAGGCGCGCTGGCCCGGCCTGATCCGGCGCGGCCTTGCCACGCTGACCATCGGCCTGCTGTTCTCCACCGGCTGGATTCTTGCCGCGAGCGTGGATCACCGCTGGACTGCGGTGGCGGTGACGGTGGTTACCATCGGGTTGATGTTGAAGACCAAGGTGCATCCGTTGGTGTTGGTGGGGGTGGGGGCTGGGGCGGGGGTATTGGGGTGGGTTTGAGGGGGGGGGTTGTTGTTGGTTGTTGGGGGAAAGGGCCTCTCTGTGTAGGTGGTTGCTGTTCTTTTAGCGGCGATGGTTTTTGCACCCAAGTGCGTACGGCGTCCCCCGCAGGGGGATGTCGTACGCCCTTGGGTGCAAGATGCCAACGCCGCCTACATCAATCCCCCAACTATTCCACCCCCACAAACCCCCCAGTCTGATGCGCCCACAACCGCGCATAAAGCCCCCCACGCGCCAGCAACTCCGCATGCGTCCCGCTCTCGGCAATCCGCCCATCCTGCAGCACCACCAGCCGGTCCATGCGCGCGATGGTGGAGAGCCTGTGCGCGATGGCGATCACGGTCTTGCCCTGCATCAGCGTCTCCAGGTTCTCCTGGATGGCAGCTTCCACCTCGGAGTCCAGTGCCGAGGTGGCTTCGTCCAGGATCAGGATTGGGGCATTCTTCAGCAGCACGCGCGCCACCGCGATACGCTGGCGTTGCCCGCCCGATAGCTTCACGCCGCGCTCGCCCACCTGCGCATCCAGTCCCGTCGCCCCATGCGCATCGCGCAAACGCGGAATGAACTCGCCGGCATGCGCGTCGTCCGCTGCCGCAAGCAGTTCGGCCTCGCTGGCGCCGGGCCGGCCGTAGCGCAGGTTGTCGCGGATCGAGCGGTGCAGCAGCGACGTATCCTGCGTCACCATGCCGATCTGCGCGCGCAGGCTTTCCTGCGTGACGCCGGCGATGTCCTGGCCGTCGATCAGGATGCGTCCTCGCTCCACGTCGTACAGCCGCAGCAGCAGGTTGACCAGCGTCGACTTGCCGGCGCCGGACGGGCCGACCAGGCCGATCTTCTCGCCAGGGCGCACCACCAGATCGATGTTTTCGATCACGCCCGAGCCCTTGCCGTAGTGAAAGCCCACGCCTTCGAAGCGCACCTCTGCGCGCGTGACGCGCAGCGCCTGCGCGTCGCCGCGATCGCCGACCGTGCGTGGCACGGCGATGGTCTGCAGGCCATCCTGCACCTGGCCGATATTCTCGAAGATGCCGCTGATCACCCACATGATCCAGCCCGACATGCTGACGATGCGGATTACCAGTCCGGTCGACAGCGCAATCGCGCCGACGCTGACATGGCCCTGGCTCCAGAGCCACAGCGCCAGCCCGGTGGTGCCGGCGATCAGCAGGCCATTGAGCGAGGTCACCGTGAAATCCATGGCGCTGACCATGCGGCCGGACAGGCGCGCCTTGTCGGTCAGGTCGGCCATGGCTTCGCGCGCGTAGTCTTCTTCATGGCGCGTGTGGGCGAACAGCTTGAGTGTGGTGATATTGGTATAGCCGTCGACGATGCGCCCCATCAGCCGCGAGCGCGCGCCGGTGGCGGCTACCGAGCGCGCCTTCACGCGTGGCGTGAAGTACAGCATGGCGCTCACGTAGCAGCCGATCCACGCCACGAGCGGAATCATCAGGCGCCAGTCGGCTTGCGCGAACAGGTAGAGGGAGCTGGCCGCGTAGATCAACACATGCCAGATTGCATCCACGGCCTGCACCGCTGAATCGCGCAGCGAGAAGCCGGTCTGCATGATGCGCTGCGCGATGCGCCCGGCAAAGTCGTTCTGGAAAAACGACAGGCTCTGCTTGAGCACGTAGCGGTGGTTCTGCCAGCGCACCAGGTTGCCCAGGTTCGGGTTGATGACCTGGTGCACGAGGATGTCGTGCAGGCCGTTGAAGAACGGACGCAGCAGCAGCGCCACCACCGCCATCCACACCAGCTCGACACGGTGGCGCGCGAAGAAGTCGGCGGGCGGCGTTGCTTGCGCCAGGTCGACCAGGCGGCCGAGAAAGCCGAACAGCGAGACTTCGATCAGCGCGCCAGCCAGCCCCACGCCCAGCAGCAGCGCAAAGACCGGCCACACCTCCCGCAGGTAATAGGCGTAGAAGCGCCAGATCTGGCCGGGCGGCTGGGTGTCGGGGAGGGCGCGGAACGGGTCGATCAGCCGTTCGAGGAAACGCATCAGCATGGGAGTCCAGGGGTTCTGCGGCGGCCGCCTCGTCCGGGTCGCCGGCGTGCTCGCAAGGCCGTATCGATGCCATGGGCATGCGGCGGGTCAGGAGCATGATACCGCGCTTGCGTATCGCGGATTTCGTACCCGTGGCAGGGGGCGTCCATGTCGCGGTACTTGGCGGCGTGCTCGAAGCGGCAAGCACTCTCCGTCACCCTCGTCATTCAAGCAATTACAAAGGCACTTTTTCGTCATGTGTGGGGCGTACCTCCGGGAATACCCCAATTTTCCTCTACTTGTCTATACAACACTATACATACCTAGCATGGCTGAACAGAGCGGTTCGAGCCAGCCTTATTCACCAAGGAGTTCCCGTGAGCAATACCTCCCGCTTTCGCGATGTAGAGATCCGCGCCCCGCGCGGCAGCCAGCTGAATGCCAAGAGCTGGCAGACCGAAGCGCCGCTGCGCATGTTGATGAACAATCTCGACCCGGAAGTGGCGGAGAACCCCAAGGAGCTGGTGGTGTACGGCGGCATTGGCCGTGCCGCGCGCAACTGGGAGTGCTATGACAAGATCGTCGAGACGCTCAAGACGCTGAACGACGACGAGACCCTGCTGGTGCAGTCCGGCAAGCCGGTCGGCGTGTTCAAGACCCACAGCAATGCCCCGCGCGTATTGATCGCCAATTCCAACCTGGTGCCGCACTGGGCCACCTGGGAACACTTCAACGAACTGGATGCCAAGGGCCTGGCCATGTACGGTCAGATGACCGCGGGCAGCTGGATCTATATCGGCAGCCAGGGCATCGTCCAGGGCACCTACGAGACCTTCGTGGAAGCCGGCCGCCAGCACTACAACGGCAACCTCAAGGGCCGCTGGGTGCTGACCGCGGGCTTGGGCGGCATGGGCGGTGCGCAGCCGCTGGCCGCCACGCTGGCCGGCGCCTGCTCGCTGAACATCGAATGCCAGCAGGCCAGCATCGATTTCCGCCTGCGCACGCGCTATGTCGACGAACAGGCTACCGACCTCGATGACGCGCTGGCGCGCATCGCCAGGTACACCGCCGAAGGCCGCGCCGTTTCCATCGCGCTGTGCGCCAACGCCGCCGAAGTGCTGCCCGAACTGGTGCGCCGCGGCGTGCGCCCGGACATGGTCACCGACCAGACCAGCGCCCATGACCCGCTAAACGGCTACCTGCCGGTGGGCTGGACCTGGGGCCAGTACCGCGACCGCGCGCAGACCGACCCGGCAGCGGTGGTCAAGGCCGCCAAGCAATCGATGGCGCTGCACGTGCGGGCCATGCTGGACTTCCAGAAGATGGGCGTGCCCACCTTCGACTACGGCAACAACATCCGCCAGATGGCCAAGGAAGAGGGCGTGGCGAACGCCTTCGATTT
Organism: Cupriavidus sp. 05L310; assembly: GCF_056398185.1. Lineage (NCBI taxonomy): Bacteria > Pseudomonadati > Pseudomonadota > Betaproteobacteria > Burkholderiales > Burkholderiaceae > Cupriavidus > Cupriavidus sp. 05L310. The sequence goes on along the minus strand of NZ_JBFTOX010000069.1, from coordinate 32,304 downwards.
CCCGGGTTTCGTGCCGGCCTACATCCGCCCGCTGTTCTGCCGCGGCATCGGCCCGTTCCGCTGGGCCGCGCTGTCGGGCGATCCGCAGGACATCTACAAGACCGATGCCAAGGTCAAGGAACTGATCCCGGACGATGCCCACCTGCACCGCTGGCTGGACATGGCGCGCGAGCGCATCAGCTTCCAGGGCCTGCCGGCGCGTATCTGCTGGGTCGGCCTGGGCCTGCGTGCCAAGCTTGGCCTGGCGTTCAACGAGATGGTGCGCAGTGGCGAACTGTCGGCGCCGGTAGTGATCGGCCGCGACCACCTCGATTCCGGCTCGGTGGCCAGCCCCAACCGTGAAACGGAAAGCATGAAGGATGGCTCCGACGCGGTGTCCGACTGGCCGCTGCTGAACGCGCTGCTCAATACCGCCAGCGGCGCGACCTGGGTCTCGCTGCATCACGGCGGCGGCGTGGGCATGGGCTTCTCGCAGCATTCGGGCGTGGTGATCGTGTGCGACGGCACCGACGAAGCCGCCGCCCGCATCGCGCGCGTGCTGCACAACGATCCCGCCACCGGCGTGATGCGCCATGCCGATGCCGGCTATGACATCGCCATCGACTGTGCTCGCGAGCAGGGCCTGAACCTGCCGATGCTCAACCACAAGAAGGAAGCCTGAACGTGAACGCGCTGAACCTGAAACCTGGTCAACTGAGCCTGGCGCAGCTGCGCCAGGCCTATCTGCAGCCGCTGCGCGTGAGCCTGGACAGCGAGGCCGCCGAGGCGATCGCCGCGAGCGTGGCCTGTGTCGAGAACATCGTTGCCGAAGGCCGGACCGCCTACGGCATCAATACCGGCTTCGGCTTGCTGGCGCAGACGCGCATCGCCCGCGAAGACCTGGAGAACCTGCAGCGCTCGCTGGTGCTGTCGCACGCCGCCGGCGTGGGCGAACCGCTCGACGACGCCATGGTGCGGCTGATCATGCTGCTCAAGATCAATAGCCTGGCGCGCGGCTTCTCCGGCATCCGCCGCAAGGTGATTGATGCGCTGATTGCCCTGGTCAATGCCGAAGTCTATCCGCATATCCCGCTCAAGGGCTCGGTGGGCGCCTCCGGCGACCTGGCGCCGCTGGCGCATATGTCCCTGGTGCTGCTGGGCGAAAGCCGCGCCCGCTACCAGGGCGAATGGCTGCCTGCGCGTCAGGCCCTGGCCCGCGCCGGCCTCGAGCCGCTGACCCTGGCCGCCAAGGAGGGCCTGGCCCTGCTCAACGGCACCCAGGTATCGACCGCCTACGCGCTGCGCGGCCTGTTCGAGGCCGAGGATCTGTTTGCCGCCGCCACGGTATGCGGCAGTCTCAGCGTAGAGGCCATGCTCGGCTCGCGCGCTCCCTTTGACGCGCGCATTCATGCGGTGCGCGGCCAGCGCGGCCAGATCGATGCGGCCGCCACCTATCGCGATCTGCTGACCGATACCAGCGAGCTGGCGCGTTCGCATGCGCAGTGCGACAAGGTGCAGGATCCCTACTCGTTGCGCTGCCAGCCGCAGGTGATGGGCGCTTGCCTGACGCAATTGCGGCAGGCCGCCGAGGTCCTGGAAGTGGAGGCCAACGCGGTCTCGGATAACCCCTTGGTGTTCGCCGCCGAAGGCGACGTGATCTCGGGCGGCAATTTCCACGCTGAACCGGTGGCGATGGCTGCCGATAACCTGGCACTGGCCATCGCCGAGATCGGCTCGCTGTCGGAGCGCCGCATTTCGCTGATGATGGACCGGCACATGTCGCAGCTGCCGCCTTTCCTGGTGGCCAACGGGGGCGTCAACTCGGGCTTCATGATTGCCCAGGTCACCGCTGCGGCGCTGGCCAGCGACAACAAGGCGCTGGCCCATCCGCACAGCGTCGACAGCCTGCCTACCTCGGCCAACCAGGAGGACCACGTGTCGATGGCGCCGAATGCCGGCAAGCGCCTGTGGGCCATGGCCGAGAACGTGCGCGGCATCCTTGCCGTGGAGTGGCTGGGCGCCTGCCAGGGCCTGGACTTCCGCGAAGGCCTGAAGAGTTCGCCCAAGCTGGAGCAGGCACGCAGCCTGCTGCGCGCCGAGGTGGCCTACTACGAGAAGGACCGCTTCTTTGCGCCGGATATCGAGTCCGCGAGCAAGCTGCTGGCAGGCGGCATCCTGAACGCACTGCTGCCGGCGCGGCTGCTGCCCAGCCTCTGAGCCAGGGGCATGACGCCCGGGACGGCGCAGCGGCCGCGCAGAGGATTGCGTGGCAGGCTGCCGCCGGCACCCGGGCGCGACAGAACAACGATTCGGAGACAAAGAGATGCAAGAGCAGTCGCAAGGCCTGCAGCGTAGCCTCAGCGCCCGTCATATCCGCTTCATGGCGCTCGGGTCGGCCATCGGCACAGGACTCTTCTACGGCTCGGCCTCGGCCATCCAGGCCGCGGGACCGGCGGTGCTGCTGGCCTACCTGATCGGTGGCGCGGCGGTCTACATGGTGATGCGTGCGCTGGGGGAGATGGCCGTGCGCAACCCGGTGTCGGGTTCGTTCGGGCAGTACGCCAGCACTGGACTGGGACCGCTGGCGGGCTTCCTGCTTGGCTGGACCTACGCTTTCGAGATGATCATCGTTTGCCTGGCTGACGTGACTGCCTTCGGTATCTACATGGGCTTCTGGTTCCCGGACGTGCAGCGCTGGATCTGGGTGCTGGGCATCGTGTTCCTGATCGGCGGGCTCAACCTGCTCAGCGTCAAGGTGTTCGGCGAACTGGAGTTCTGGCTGTCGCTGCTCAAGGTCGGCGCCATCGCCGCGATGATCTGCGGCGGCGTTGCCATCATGCTGTTCGGCCTGGGCATGGCCGATGGCGGGGTCGCCACCGGCATTCACAATCTCTGGGAGCACGGGGGCTTCATGCCCAACGGTATCGGCGGCATCATCGCCTCGCTCGCCGTGGTGATGTTCGCCTTTGGCGGCATCGAGATCATCGGGATCACGGCCGGCGAGGCGCGCGATCCGGAGCGCGTGATTCCGCGTGCCATCAACGCGGTACCCCTGCGCATCCTGCTGTTCTATGTGCTGACGCTGGCGGTACTGATGTCTCTCTATCCATGGCATCGCATCGGCAGCGAGGGCAGCCCCTTTGTGCAGATCTTCAGCCGGCTGGGCATTGGCTCGGCCGCCGCGCTGCTGAATGTCGTGGTGATCTCCGCGGCGGTATCCGCCATCAACAGCGACATCTTCGGCGCCGGGCGCATGCTGTACGGCATGGCGGTGCAGCGGCAGGCGCCGCGCATTTTCGCGAGCGTATCGCGCAAGGGCGTGCCCTGGATGACGGTGGTGGTGATGGCCTTCGCCCTGCTGGCCGGCGTGGTGCTCAACTACGTGATGCCCGAGGACGTATTCACGTTGATCGCTTCCATCGCCACCTTTGCCACTGTCTGGGTGTGGCTGATGATCTTGCTGTCGCAGGTCGCCTTGCGCAGGCGCATGAGCCGCACCGAAGTGGCGGCGCTGAAATTCCCCGTGCCGTTCTGGCCGGTGGCGCCGCTCGCAGCCATTGCCTTCATGCTGTTCATCTTCGGCGTGCTTGGCTGGTTCCCGCAGACCCGCGTCGCGCTGCTGGTGGGCGCGGTGTGGCTGCTGCTGCTGGTGGTGGCATGGTGGTGCTGGGGACGGCCGCGCGGCGGGGCGGGCGTATCTGCGCCCTACCTGGCAGCGGACTGATACATGCACATGCGCTGACCAGGCCTCGGCAGGGTCAGCGTTGCCCGGCATCCGTCCAGCCGGATGCCAGGGCGAACGGCAGCGCACGCCAGCCCCGCGCGCTACCGCTGCGGCGCGAATCGTGCCGTCCCCCCCTGGGTTGCGCCCGTCGCCCGCTTGCGGGCGGCCAGGATTTTCTTGCTTCGGAGTTACCTCATGTCCATTGACAACACCATCCCCGGCATAGCGGCCCGGCATGCCGCCACGGCCCAGCCGCTGTCCAAGATCCAGGCCATCGCCGCCATCACCGTCGGCAATGGCCTGGAGTTCTACGACTTCGTGGTCTACAGCTTCTTCGCCACGCTGATTGGCCGCCTGTATTTCCCTGTTTCCGACCCCACCGGACAGTTGCTGCTGTCGTTTGCCACCTTCGGCGTTGGCTTCCTGATGCGCCCGCTGGGCGGCTTGCTGATCGGCATGTACGCCGACCGCGTCGGCCGCAAGCCGGCAGTGGCGCTGACGCTCTGGCTGATGGGCCTGAGCTCGGTGATTTTCGTGGTGACCCCGACCTATGCCCAGATCGGCATGCTCGCGCCGATCATGATCCTGCTCGCGCGGCTGGTGCAGGGCTTTGCCATCGGCGGCGAGATGGGCGCTTCCACGGCCCTGCTGCTGGAATATGCCGACAACCGCTCGCGTGGCTTCTATACCAGCTGGCAACCGTTCAGCCAGGGCCTGGCGGCGCTGTTCGGCGCGCTGGTCGGCCTGCTGCTCAGCAATGTGCTGGAGCAGCAAGCGCTGGAAGCCTGGGGCTGGCGCCTGGCATTCGTGATCGGCATCCTGGTGATTCCGGTAGGCCTGGTGATTCGCCGCCGCCTGGAAGAAACCGCGCCGGCCGCTGGCGAGTCGGAGCGCGGCTCCACCCTGCAGTTGCTGCGTGAACACGGCCGTGCGCTGGTGGCCTGCATCCTGCTGATGATCGGCGTGGCATCGTCGACCTATATCGTCGTGTACTACCTGAGCAACTACGCCGTCAGCCAGCTGCACATGCCGCTGTCGCTGGGCATCTGGGCCGCCTGCGTGGCCGCCGCCGTGCAAGTGGTGTTGTCGCCGTTCGCGGGCTGGCTGAGCGATCGCCTGGGCCGCCGTCCGGTGGTGCTGTGGTCGCGCGTGGCATTGCTGCTGATGATCTATCCCGCCTTTGTGCTGATCAACGCCGAGCCAAGCCTGACGCGTCTGCTGCTGGTGGTGGGCTGCCTCTCGGTGCCGATGTCGATGACCTCGCCGGCTTCGATGGTGCTGGTCAGCGAGGTGCTGCCGCAGCGCCTGCGCGCTACGGGCCTGTCGATTGCCTACTGCGTGGCGATCGCCATCTTCGGTGGCTTCGCGCAGTTCTTCTCGACCGAGCTGATCCATCTCACCGCCAATCCCAATGCGCCTGCGTTTTACGTGATCGGCTGCGGCCTGGTCTCGCTGATCGGCCTGGCGATGGTGCCGGAAACCCTGGGCCGCCGCCTGTCATGAGCGAACTGGATCCCGCGGCCGGCACCGTCTGGCGCGGCCGCACCGATAGCAACGAGACTGGCGATACCCGTCGCCTGTTCAATGTGGCGCGCACCGAAGGTTCCGCTCGCGAACCCGGCGCGCCGGTGCTGCTGGGCTTTTGCTGCGATGCCGGCGTGCTGCGCAACCAGGGCCGTCCCGGCGCCGCCGGCGGCCCGCGCGAAATCCGCCGCGCGCTGGCGGGCGTCCCTGCGCATGACCTGGCTGCCTTCCACGATGCCGGCGACGTGGCCTGCAACGATGGCGATCTCGAAGCGGCGCAGCAGGCGTTGGCGCAAGCGGTCGCCGCGGAGTTGGGGCAGGGCGCATTCACGCTGGTGCTGGGCGGCGGCCACGAGATTGCCTGGGGCACCTGGCGGGGCCTGCGCGCGCATCTCGATGCCCGTGGCGACCAGGGCCGCGTGCTGGTGATCAATCTCGATGCGCACTTCGATTTGCGCACCGGCCGCCCCGGCAGTTCGGGCACGCCGTTCGACCAGATCGCGCAGGCGTGCCGGGAGCGTGGCCAGCGCTTCGAATACGCGTGCCTGGGCGTCAGCCGCCTCGGCAATACCGCCGCGCTGTTCGCGCATGCGGATGGGCTTGGCGTGCACTATGTCGAGGATGTGCAGATGCAGGAACGGCACCTCGACGCGCGGCTTGCCGAATTGCAGGCCTTGATGGACGAGGTCGACCATGTCTACCTCACCATCGACCTGGACGTGCTGCCGGCGGCGGTGATGCCGGCGGTGTCGGCGCCGGCAGCCTATGGCGTGCCGCTGCCGGTGGTGGAGGCGATCGTCATGCTGGTTCGCGCCAGCGGCAAGCTGCGCGTGGCGGACCTGGCGGAGTTCAATCCGCTCTACGATCGCGATGGCTGCGGGGCGCGTGCAGCGGCGCGGCTGGCCTACCGGCTGATGGCCTGAGCGTCGCAAACACGGCGCGCGCAGCTAGAGAAAAACCCGCCGGCAGTGGCGGGTTTTTTCTTCGAGTTTCAACGGCTGGCGTGCGGCGGCCAGCGCTCACGAGTGACCAGTTGCCGATTCGAGCCGTAAGCCGACGCTCGGTGGCTTGCTCTTGTACAATTGAATTGTACATTTCAAGTAAGGGGCAACGCTATGCAAACCATTCCATTCTCGGAGGCACGAGCGCATCTCGCTGATGTGCTTCGGGACGCGGAAAGTGGGCAGGAACCGCTCCTGATCTCCCGGCGCGGTCAGCCGGCTGCCGTTTTGATGTCGTGGTCGCAATACCGGCTGCTTGTCGGTTCCCCGTCTGGATTCTTTGGGCGTTTGAGCGAATGGCGCAGCGAGCACGTGCAAACGGAAGACGAGGCAGACCCATTCGAGCATGTGCGTCAACCCGGCGACGGGCGTGATTTCACATGGTGAGCGCCGTGAGTTGGCTGCTGGACACCAACATTGTCTCGGAGACAATGCGGCCAAGGCCGGATGCAGGGGTAATGGCGAATCTGGCCCGATTCGATGGCGAACTGGCTATTCCGGCGACGGTTTGGCATGAACTACGTTATGGCTGGCTGCGTATGCCGGATGGCCAGCGCAAGGACGCAGTTGGCCGTTTCGTGCAGGCAGTGGCGGGCAGCTTGCCGGTCTTGCCCTATGACAGCGCCGCGGCACGGATCCATGCCGAGCTACGCAATTCGCGGGAGCGGGCTGGGCTGAGCCTGCCCTTTGTGGACGGACAGATCGCATCCGTCGCGATGGCGCACGGCCTGACGCTGGTGACGCGCAATACCAGGGATTTTGCCGGGCTGGCGGGCTTGCGGCTGGCCAACTGGTTCGGGGGCTGAGCGCGGCTTCCGGCACCCGGCTCCCGTTTCTCCTTCGGTCTGGCCCCGCCCATGCACGGGCGGGGCCTCTTTCATGGCCGCTGGTTTGCCCACTCAGTGAATCACCATCTGCGTGAACGGGTGCACGTACGCCTGCAGCGTGATGAACAGTCCGACCAAAACCGCCAGCGCTACCGAGTGGAAGAACACATAGCGCAGGATGTCGCCCTCGTGGCCATACCACTTGGTGGCGGTCGATGCCACCACGATGGACTGCGCGTCGATCATCTTGCCCATCACGCCGCCGGAGCTGTTGGCCGATGCCATCAGGATCGGCGACAGCCCGAGTTGCTCGGCCGTGGTCTTTTGCAAGCCGCCAAACAGCACGTTGGAGGCGGTGTCGGAACCGGTCAGCGCCACGCCCAGCCAGCCCAGCATGGTGCCGAACAGCGGGTAGAACACGCCGGTGTGGGCAAACGCCAGTCCCATGGTGGCGTCCAGGCCCGAGTAGCGGGTCAGGTAGCCAATGCCGAACATGGCGCAGATGGTCAGCAGCGAATATTTCACCAGCTTGATGGTTTCCCAGTATTCCCTGACGAGGCGCGGTACCGAGTAACCCATCAGCAAGCCGCCCAGCAAGGCCGAGGCCAGGATGCCGGTGCCCGCCATCGACAGCACGTTGAAGTTGAACACCGCGCCTTCGGCGATGGCCTTGGGCACCACCGGCGGCACCTTGAGCACGGCCTTGTCGAGTCCGGGAATCGGAAACTTGAATTGCCACAGGCCATCCATCAGCTTCTTGAATTCCGGAATGCCCCAGACGAAGACGAAGACCGTCAGGATCACCCACGGCATCCAGGCCTTGACCACCGAGATGCTGGCGGAGGCGGCGCTGGCGCGTGCTTCGGCGGCCACGGCCGCAGGATCGTCGACCTTGGAGTCATCGTGGCGGCCCAGGATCTTGGTGGAGGTCCAGATTTCCTTGGGCTTCCACACTTTCAGGAACAGCGTGAGGCAGCCCATCGAGACCAGCGCGGCGATCACGTCGACCAGCCAGGGGCCGTGGTAGTTGGAGACCAGGAACTGCGGCACGGCGAAGGTCACGCCGGCGACCAGGATTGCTGGCCAGATCGCCAGCATGCCGCGGAAGCCCGCGAACGCCCAGATCAGCCAGAACGGCACCAGCACCGAGAAGAACGGCAACTGGCGGCCGACCATGGCCGAGAGGTGCAGCAGGTCGAGGCCGGTGACCGAGGCCAGCCCGATCAGCGGTGCGCCCAGCGCGCCGTATGCCACCGGCGCGGTATTGGCGATCAGCGCCAGGCCGGAGGCGGCCAGCGGCGAAAAGCCAAGCCCGATCAGGATCGCACCCGTGACCGCCACCGGCGTACCGAAGCCGGCCGCGCCCTCGAAGAAGGCGCCGAAGCTGAACGCCACCAGCAGCAGTTGCAGGCGGCGGTCTTCGGTGATGCCCGAGATCGAGTTCTGCAGCACCTTGAAGGAGCCGTTCAGGGTGGTCAGCCGGTGCAGGAAGATGATGTTCAGCACGATCCAGCCGATCGGGAACAGTCCCGACACGATGCCCAGGCCGGCGGCCTTGCCCGCCATCTCGGCAGGCATGCCGAATACGGCGGCAGCGATGACCACGCCCACCACCAGCGCCAGGCCGGCGGCCAGGTGGGCCTGCATATGGAAGAATGCCAGCGAAGCCAGCAGTACGGCGACAGGAATGCCGGCAGCTAGCGTTGATAACGCCATGCTGCCTAGCGGGTCATAGACTTGACTCCACACGATGAATCTCCTCGGGTTGGGCGGCAGGTTCTTTTCTGATTGCACCGGCCTGCCGTTTTGGCTCTTGTTCCGACGTGCCATGCCAGCCACGCGTCCGACAGACTTCGCGATTTTAAGGATGGGTTCCCGCCACGACGCCCTAAATTGAATCACCATCGTCGTGAGCCGGATTCAGGGATCAGGGTTTGCCTGGGGGCAGGCTGGTGCACTCTCTGTGCCATTGGCAGAGTACTCCAAACCACTCGATACGCAAATGTATGCTGGCCAGGCCCGTGGTGGCAGAATGCACTGGTTGTCTTTCGTGCCCTGGCGCTCGCGGAGGCTGGGCGGACCGGCATGACAGGGCGGCGTTCGAACCTTGCGGGGGAGTCTCGTCATGCATCACATCATTCCCGGTGGTCCCATGCTGGCCGCTTTCCTGTTGTCCAGCCTGTTGCTCGCGGTGACGCCGGGGCCCGCCGTGATCTACATCGTGGCGCGCACCCTTGGGCAGGGCCGGCTTGCCGGCCTGGCTTCGGTGGTGGCAGTAGTGCTGGGCAATCTGGTCAATGTACTGGCGGCCGCGCTGGGGCTGGCGGCGCTGTTCGCGGTGTCGGCGCTGGCTTTTGCCGTGATCAAGTATGCAGGCGCTGCCTACCTCGTGTATCTCGGGCTGCGCGCACTGCGTGCGCGTCCGGCGGCCGCCGGCGAAGCAGGGCCGGAAGCCGGAGGCGCCGGCCTGCGGCGCGTGTTTCGCGATGGCTTCGTCGTGGCCTTGTTCAACCCCAAGACCACCTTGTTCTTCGCAGCCTTCCTGCCGCAATTCATGGATCCGGCCATCTCGGCGCTGCCACAGAGCATTGCCCTTGGCGGCATCTTCGTGCTGGTCGCCTCCATCACCGATTGCTGCTATGTGCTGGCTGCGGCGGCCGTGTTGCCGTATCTGTCCCGTGCAAGAGGCGTGCAGTCCGCAGGCCGCTACCTGACCGCCGGCGCATTGATCGGTCTGGGCGTGCTGGCGGCAGTGTCGGGCGGACGCAACAGCAAGTAGCCGCCGGCAGGTACGTTGGCCGTTGAGGCGGGGAGGATGGGCGGGCTGCGTTTCAGGTGAGCGGCAGCGCCAGGATCCCCGTGGCGGCCGGCCGGGCGCGCATCGCGGCAAGCCAGCGTTCGAGATGCGCACGGGGCTGGTGCGTCACCGGCAGGCCCAGCCAGCGGTGCGCGGCGCAGGCCAGCGGGATGTCGGCCATGGTGAAGCGGTCGCCGCAGATGAACTCGCGCTGGGCCAGGGCTTCGTCGAGCCGGGCCGCCAGCGGTTCGGTGCGTTCCAGGGAGCGGGCGATCAGGTCGGGGTCGCGCTGTCCGGCGGGCACCCGTACCAGCTGGCGAAACGCGTCGACCATGGCGGGACTGAAGGCGTTGGTCTGCCAGTCCATCCAGCGGTCAGCCAGCGCGCGCGCCTTGACGTTGCCGGGCCACAGAGTGTCCTCGCCATCATGCGCGCAAAGATAGCGCACGATGGCGTTGGACTCCCACAGCACAAAAGGCTCGCCGCCGACGTCGGTGCCGCGGAAATCCTCGATCACCGGAATGCTGCGGTCGGGGTTGAGCCGGACATAGGCTTCGGTATCGAGGTCGCCCTCGCTGACGCCGATGTCGATGCGTTCGTGGTCCAGGTGCAGCTCGCGCGCGCACCAGACAACTTTCTGCACATTGATCGATGAGAGCCGACCCCAGATACGCAGCACGACAATCTTCTCCTGATGGCTTGGGCCGCTCCATGCGCTATGTGGCGCAGGGCCCGGGCTGACGGGTGATGTTGTTATCTTGCCATGAAGCCCGCCGCCGAGGAATCAGCCGGGAGATGTATGCGTTGTATCGGCACGGCAGCCGGGCCGGCCGTCAGGCTGGCCCGGTTCGCGCAGGCGTTGCCTGCGCGATGCCTCAGGCTGCCTTGGCCTGCGGCGCGTGCTTGGCGATGGCTTCGCGGAACAGCGTGCCGAGGATGGCCACGCCCTGTTCGATGCGCTCCGGCGCCACCGTGACGAAAGCCAGCCGCAGCGCGTTGCGGCGCGGGTTGCCGGCGTAGAACGGCGCGCCCGGCACATAGGCCACGTTGCGCTTGACCGCTTCCTGCAGGATCTCCATGCTGTCCAGCCCTTCGGGCAGCTCCATCCAGATGAACATGCCGCCCTCCGGCGCGTTCCAGGTCACGCCTTCGGGCATGTGGCGCCCAAGCGAATCCAGCATGGCCTGGCACTGCGCGGCGTAGAGCGTGCGGATGGTCGGGATGTGCGTGTCCAGCAGGCCGTCGCGCACCACCTCGTAAGCCAGGCGCTGGGTGAAGCTGGGCGTGTGCAGGTCCGATGCCTGCTTGGCCTGGCACAGCTTGAAGTGCAGCTCGGGCGGGGCGATCACGAAGCCCAGGCGCAGGCCGGGTGCGAGGATCTTGGAGAACGAGCCCATGTAGATCACGCCGTCGGGATTCATCGACAGCAGGCTGGGCAACTGGTCGCCGTGGTAGCTCAGTTCACCGTAGGGATCGTCCTCGACCAGCAGCACGCCAAGTTCGCGCGCGCGCGCCACCAGCGCCTGGCGGCGTTCCAGCGGCATGCGCCGTCCGGTGGGATTCTGGAAGTTGGGCAGGGCGTAGAGGAAGCGCGCGCCGGCGGTCAGCTCGGGCGTGAGGGCTTCGGGCAGCAGGCTCTTGTCGTCGCCCGGCACCGAGACGAATTCCGGCTCGAACAGCGAGAAGGCCTGCAGCGCGCCGAGGTAGCTGGGCGTTTCCACCAGCACCGGGCTGCCCGGATCGATCATCACCTTGGCGATCAGGTCCAGCGCCTGTTGCGAGCCGGTGGTGATCAGCACGCGCTCCACGTCCACGTTATGACGCTTGGCAATGAATTCGCGCAGCGGCATGTAGCCTTCGGTCGCGGCGTATTGCAGCGCTGCCTGCGGATTGTCGGCGAAGATCCGGGCCACCGCCTGTTCCATGGCCGCTACCGGGAATGTGGCCGGGGAGGGCAGGCCACCAGCGAAGGAAATGACTTCCGGACGCTCGGTGACTTTCAGGATTTCGCGGATAGCCGAGCTGGTCAGCTGTTGCGCCCGGCGGGAGATGGCCCAGTTCATGATGTTCTCTTGGTATGTGGGGAGTCGAACGGGATCGACTCAGTCAACGATAAAAAGCCGGGCGCCGGTCGGGGTGGACGAACGGTGCGGTTCGGCGTGGTCGGCAACCTGGTAGCTCGTGCCCGCGGCGAGCACGAAATGCCGGCCGTCTTCCAGCTCGGTATGCAGCTCGCCTTCCAGCACAAACAGGATGTGCCCTTTGGTGCACCAGTGATCGGCGAGGTACCCGGCGGAATACTCCACCATGCGAACGCGGATATCGCCGAACTGGCGGGTGCGCCAGAGGGCTTCCCCGGTGTCGCCGGGATGGCGGGTCGGGGTGATCTCGGACCAGTCGGTGGTGCCGAAGGGCAGGTTGTCGATGCGCATGTGTGGGACAGGATTCCTCTTGCTGTTCGGGGATGGGGGGCGGGACGCACCGGCACGGGTGCATCCTGCCTCCCGGATCAAGCCCTCTTACTTCACTTCAACGATCATCTCGATCTCGACGCAGGCGCCCAGCGGGATCTGCGCCACGCCGAAGGCGCTGCGGGCATGCTTGCCGGCGTCGCCAAAGATTTCCGCCAGCAGCTCCGAGGCGCCGTTGGTCACCAGGTGCTGCTCGGTGAACTCCTGCGTGGAGTTGACCAGGCTCATCACCTTGACGATGCGGGTGACACGGTTCAGGTCGCCGCCCAGGTGGGTGTGCAGCGTGGCCAGCAGGTCCACGGCGATCGAGCGCGCGGCGGCCTTGCCGTCTTCGGTGCCCAGGTCCTTGCCCAGCTTGCCTGCCCAGGGCTTGCCGTCCTTGCGGGCGATGTGGCCTGAAAGGAACACGGTGTTGCCGGTTTGCGCGGCCATCACGTAGGCGGCGGCCGGGGCGCCGGCGGTGGGCAGTTCGATGCCGAGGCGGGCAAGAGTGTTGTAGACGGACATAGGGTCTCCAGTCAGTGGGATCGTCCCGTTGGAATGGGGTGGGGTTCTTCGACGGCGGGTGCGGGCACAGGGCCCGCGGGGGCGCTGCGCACCGCAGTCCGGCGGCCCAGGGCCACCACGGCGATCACCGCCACCGCAAAAGCGAGGGTGGCGGCATCGAGCGGCTCGGCCAGCATCAGGGCGCCGCCCGCCAGCGTGAGGAACGGCTGCAGCAATTGTATCTGGCCCACGCGCGCCACACCGCCTTTTGCGAGCCCGGCGTACCAGAACAGGAAGCCGATGAACATCGAGAACACGGACACGTAGCCCATGCCGAGCCACGCGCGCGGCGAGGCAGCGGCGATCTGATCGGGATGTTGCAGCCCCAGCCAGGCCACCACCGGCAGCAGCAGGGGCAGCGCCACCACCAGCGCCCAGCTGATGGTTTCCAGCCCGCCGAGTTCGCGTGACAGCTTGCCGCCTTCGGCGTAGCCCAGCGCGCCCAACACCATGGCCGCGAACAGCAGCCAGTCGGCGTGCTGCAGCCCGCCCGCGCCCTGCCAGAGCGCGAAGGCGATCACCAGCGCGCTGCCGACAGCGGCCGACAGCCAGAACGCGGGCGAGGGCCGCTCGCCCCCGAACCAGGCGGCAAAGACCGCGGTGGCCAGCGGCAGCAGGCCGGTGATGATGGCGCCATGGCCGGCCGGCACTTCGCGCATGGCCAGCGAGGAAAACAGCGGAAAGCCCACCACCACGCCCAGCGCCGTCACCGCCAGGCGCCACCACTGGCCGCCCTGGGGCCGGCGCATGCGCGCGAAGGCACCGCGCTGCCATAGCAGCACCAGCGCCAGCAATGCCGCCACCACCGCGCGGCCGAGCGCCACGAAGGTGGCGTCCAGTTCGGCCACCGCCATGCGGGTGAAGGGCAAGGTCTGGCTGAATATGGCCACGCCGGTAAAGCCGAGCAGCATGCCGCCGCTATGCGTGGCGCCGGGGGCGTTGTTGACGTTGGGGAGGGAGGCGGGTCCGGCGGCCATCTTGGATGCTCAGTGAAGGGTGGGCAGGCTGGCAAGCGCGATCCACAGCGCGGTCAGTGCGAGGGCCAGGCCCATGCCGCGGTTGAACCAGCGGATACGATGGCCCGCCTGCAGCCATTGCCGCAGCGAGGCGCCGAGCACGCCGTACAGGCCATTGCTGACGAAGCCAAGCACGCCGAACACGGTGCACACCAGGAAGGCCCGGTGCAGCGGCGACTGGGCGTCGGCCATGTACGACGCGGCCGTCGCCAGCGCCAGCATCCACGCCTTGATATTGGCGTATTGCAGCGCTGCCGATTGCCACACCGACAGCGGGCGCAGTACCTGCTTGTCCGACAGCACGGTGCTGCGCGCCAGCTTGAGCGCCAGCCATAACAGGTAGAGCACGCCGGCCGCGCGCACCAGCAGCGCCAGCGCCGGGCTGGCCAGGATCAGCGCGCCCACGCCGGCCGCGCACAGCGCCAGGATGCTGGCGAAGCCGAACGCCACGCCCACGCAGTGGGGCAGCGTGGCGCGCAAGCCGAAGTTGGCGCCAGTGACGGCGGCGATGGTGGTGTTGGGGCCCGGCGTGAACAAGCCCACCGTCATCAGCGACAGCAGCGCGGCGAACTGGGCCGCCGACAACCCGGTCAGCAGGGCAGGGTCCATGATCATGGTCGTCGTGCCCTCGTCACGCCGCGAACTGCACAACCACACGGCGGTTGGTGCGGCTCTTCTTCTCGATCTTGGTCACCACCACCGCGCCGATCTCGCCGGTAGCCGCCACATGGGTGCCACCGCAGGGCTGGCGGTCCACGCCGGGGATGTCGATGATGCGGATCGCGTCGCTGCCGGCCGGTGGCGCGGCGCCCACGGTGCGTACCAGTTCCGGTTGCGCGGCCAGCTCCTCGGGCGTGATGCGTTCGATACCGACCTGGCTGTCGGTGCCGATCAGCGCGTTGAGCTGTTCGGTGAGCACGGCTTTGTCGAGCGTGGACTCCGGCAGGTCGAAATCAATGCGCGCCGAGTCGGGCGAGATGCCGCAGCCGGTCACCGGCACCGGGATCAGCGAACCCAGCAGGTGCAGGCAGGTATGCAGCCGCATCAGCCGGTGACGGCGCTCCCAGTCGATGGTGACGGCGACGATGTCGCCCGGCTCCGGCAGCGCGGCGCCGGGCTCGGGCACGTGCAGGATATGGCTGCGGTCCGGGGTGTACACCGTTTCCAGCAGGGCAATGGTGGCGCCGTTGGCCAGCCTGAGTGTGCCGGTATCCCCCGCCTGGCCGCCGCTGCGTGCGTAGCACACGGTCTGGTCGAGTTCGATGCCGTCAGCGTGCACGGCCACCACGGTGGCGGTGCAGCTGCCGAGATAAGCGTCGTCGTCGAAGCGTTTGCGGGTGGCGGACATCGGTCGGGCCTCCTTCATTGTTGTTGTGGTTGTTGTGTTTATTGCTTTGCGCCTGGTTCAGCGCAGCGTGCGCACGCCGTCTGGCGTTTCTATCTCCGCGGTCAGCTCCGCGACGGTTGACGCCTCCAGGGCGATCGGGCCGCCGCCCAGCCATTGCATGGCCTCGGCAAGCCGGGCCGCCTGCGGATGCCGGCCGCGCAGCGCGCGCAGCGCCAGGCCCTGGTTCGGCAGCCGGGACGAGGGATGGGTCGGCACATCCCACTGGATCAGCGTGGGGAGGATGCCTGCGCCCTGGATCGACGCGCCATCCCCATCGTCAGCCGGCCACGACGGCAGGCTGCCGTCCTCGGGCACGGTGATACGCCAGCGCAGGTCGCCACGGGTCATCGGGATGACCGGCGGGATGCGCCCGGGGTACTGCGCTTGCCACAGGGACAGGTCGGTTGGCCGCTCCACACGCGCCGCCCAGTGCAGCAGGAAGGGGCCATAGCGCAGCCGCGCCTGTACCGCCTCGGTGTCCAGGCCAAACCAGCGTGGCCGGGCGGGGGGCGGCGCCTCGGGATCGATGGCGATCACCTCGATGTAGGCCCCGCCGAACAGGCCGAGCAGACCATTGTGCGTGCCCATGCCCGGATGGGCGCCGCCCGGCTGGGGCGTCACGCCAAGCGCATCGGCGACGTGCTGCGCCCCCTCGGCAAGCGTGGGAGCGGCGATCACGAGATGGTCGAGGGCAATTGTCATGGTGTGTTGATGGTAGACAAGGTTGTCGGTACAGTACCGATACAGTTATGCAGAACATTCTCAGTACAGTGGCGGGAGCAAGGCATGAACAGCAGGGACCCAATTGCGCCAGGGCACAAGGATAAAGGAGCCGGGGCAGGCAAGCGCGACGGCGCGGTCTCCGGCGCCGGCGAACAGGCGCGGTCATTGCGCCTGGTGCTGCCGCCCCCCACCGAACGCATGCCCGACCCGGTGCCCTCGGTGCAGATGACGCTGGTGGAACAACTGACCGAATGGGCGCGGATGCGTATCGACGAGCGGGTGTTCCGCGCCGGCA
This sequence comes from Cupriavidus sp. 05L310, assembly GCF_056398185.1. Lineage (NCBI taxonomy): Bacteria > Pseudomonadati > Pseudomonadota > Betaproteobacteria > Burkholderiales > Burkholderiaceae > Cupriavidus > Cupriavidus sp. 05L310. The sequence continues at coordinate 16,014 of NZ_JBFTOX010000069.1, read as the reverse complement.
TGCGGATGCCTTCGATCCGCCAGCTCGCGCAGGAAAAGGGCATCTCGCGCTTCACCGTGGTCGAGGCCTACGAGCGGCTGGTGGCGCTGGGCTACCTGGAATCGCGTCGCGGCTCGGGCTTCTATGTGCGCGAGCGCACGCCGCAGGTGGCGGCGGTAGCGCCCGTGGCTACCGGCGCGCGCAATATCGACGTGACCTGGCTGCTGCGCAGCATGTTCCACTCCACCGAGCCGCATAAGTCCCCGGGGATGGGCTTCCTGCCCAACGACTGGCTGGACGGCGAGCTGGTCGCCAGCGCGCTGCGCGGCCTGGGCCGCCAGCCGGGCAGCCATTTCCTGGCCAGCGGCACGCCGCAGGGCTTCCTGCCCCTGCGCCAGCAACTGCGCAACCGCCTGGCCGAGCTGGAGATCGGCGCCACCCCGGACCAGATCGTGCTGACCTCCGGCATCACCCAGGCACTCGACCTGATCGCCCGGCTCTACCTGCGTCCGGGCGACGCCGTACTGGTGGGTGATCCGGCCTGGTTCGTCATGTTCGGCCGCTTTGCCGCCCAGGGCGCCCAGCTGATCGGCATGCCCTACACCGCCGAAGGCCCCGACCTGGAAGCACTGGAGCGCATCCTGCAGGCGCGCCGGCCGCGCCTGATGGTGATCAACTCGGTACTGCACAACCCGACCGGCACCTCGCTGTCGGCCGCCAAGGCCTTCCAGCTGCTGCGGCTGGCCGAGCAATATGACCTGCTGATCGTCGAGGACGACATCTATTGCGACCTGTGCCCGCCCGGCCACGCCGCCACCCGGCTGGCCAGCCTGGACCAGTTGCGCCGCGTGATCTACCTGGGCAGCTTCTCCAAGACGCTGGCCGCCAACCTGCGGGTGGGTTTTATCGCGGCGCACTCCGAACTGGCCGCCAGCCTGACCGACAGCAAGCTGCTGGCGGGGCTGGCCTCGCCGGAGATCAACGAGCGAGTGCTCTATAAGGTGCTGACGGAAGGCCACTACCGCAAGCATGTGGAGCGGGTGCGCAACCGGCTCGACCGCGCCCGCGACGACACCCGCCGTACCATCGAACGGCTAGGCTTGACGCTGTTTCCCGGGCAGCATGCCGGCATGTACCTGTGGGCGGACACCGGGCGGGACACCAACGCCATCGCCACCGCCGGCCACGAAGAAGGCTACCTGTTCGCGCCGGGCAGCCTGTTTTCGCCCTCCCAGATGCCTTCGGGCTGGATGCGCTTCAACGTGGCCAGCAGCCAGGATCCCGATATGCTGGCCTTCCTGGCGCGCCAGCTGGACCGGCGCTAGCGGCGCAGCCGCCTGCGCGCCGCATCTTGAAAACGGCGCCGCCGCCCCTATGTTTGCGGACATTGGCGTAATGCCGGGCCGGCACCAGGAGGGGGCGGCCCGGCGTTGCCAGAAGTTCGCGCGGACCGGACCCGGTAGCTTTCGGGTCCGGTCCGCCACATGACCCAGATTCCCAAGTTAGCCAAGTTTGAAGAGGAGAACCATGACCGCACCGCACGAGACGATGAGCTTCCAGGCGGAAGTGAAGCAACTGCTGCACCTGATGATCCACTCGCTGTACAGCAACAAGGAAATTTTCCTGCGCGAGCTGGTTTCGAATGCTTCCGACGCCACCGACAAGCTGCGCTTCGAGGCGATTGCCAACCCGGCCCTGCTCGAGAACGATGCCGACCTGGCGATCCGCATCGAGGCCGATCCCGCGGCGCGCACGCTGAAGATCACCGACAACGGTATCGGCATGAGCCGCGATGAGGCGATCCGCAACCTCGGCACCATCGCCCGTTCGGGCACCAAGGAATTCTTCCAGCAACTCTCCGGCGACCAGCAAAAGGACGCCGCCCTGATCGGCCAGTTCGGCGTGGGTTTCTACTCGGCCTTTATCGTGGCCGACAAGGTGACGGTGGAGACCCGCCGCGCCGGCCTGCCCGCGAGCGAAGCCGTACGCTGGGAAAGCGCCGGCGACGGCGAGTTCAGCGTGGACGCCATCGACCGCGCCGAGCGCGGTTCCACCATCACGCTGCACCTGCGCGAAGGCGAGGCCGATTTCCTCTCGGCCTGGAAGCTCAAGGGCATCATCCAGAAGTACTCCGACCATATCTCGCTGCCGATCCGCATGCCCAAGGAAGTGTGGGATGCCGAGGCCAGCGCCTACAAAGCCACCGGCGAGTGGGAAAGCGTGAACCAGGCAAGCGCGCTGTGGACCCGCTCCAAGTCGGACATCACCGAAGAGCAGTACACCACCTTCTACCAGCACATCGCGCACGACAACGAAGCGCCGCTGGCCTACACCCACAACCGCGTCGAAGGCCGCAGCGAGTACACGCAGTTGCTGTACGTGCCGGCGCGCGCGCCGTTCGACCTGTGGGACCGCAACCACAAGGGCGGCCTCAAGCTCTATGTGAAGCGCGTCTTCATCATGGACGACGCCGACCAGCTGCTGCCGGCCTACCTGCGCTTCGTCAAGGGCGTGGTGGATTCGGCCGACCTGCCGCTCAACGTCTCGCGTGAATTGCTGCAGGAAAGCCGCGACGTCAAGGCCATCCGCGAAGGCTGCACCAAGCGCGTGCTGTCGATGCTGGAAACGCTGGCCGACAGCGACGACGAAGCCGAACGCGCCAAGTACACCACCTTCTGGCAGCAGTTCGGCCAGGCACTCAAGGAAGGCCTGGGCGAAGACGCCGGCAACCTGGAGCGCATCGCCAAGCTGCTGCGCTTTGCTTCCACGCAGCAGGACACCGCCGAGCAGAGCGTGGCGCTCGCCGCCTACGTGAGCCGCATGAAGGAAGGCCAGGACAAGATCTACTATGTCACGGCCGACAGCTGGTCCGCGGCCAAGTCCAGCCCGCACCTGGAAGTGTTCCGCAAGAAGGGCATCGAAGTGCTGCTGCTCACCGACCGCGTGGACGAGTGGATGCTGTCCTTCCTGCGCGAGTTCGATGGCAAGGAACTGGTCTCGGTGGCACGTGGCGACCTGGAACTCGGCGCGCTGGCCGATGCCGATGAAAAGGCCGAGCAGGAAAAGGCGGAAGGCGACTGGAAGGACGTGCTGGAACGCGCCAAGACCGTGCTGGAAGGCAAGGCCAAGGACGTTCGCGTGACGCTGCGCCTGACCGAGTCCGCGTCCTGCCTGGTGTCGGACGAAGGCGACATGAGCGGCTACCTGCAACGCCTGCTGAAGCAGGCGGGCCAGAAGGCGCCGGACGCCCAGCCCATCCTGGAGCTGAACCCGGACCACGCGCTGGTGCGCAAGCTGCGCGCGCTGGCGGAAGCTGGCCCCAGGGACGAAGCCTTCGGCGATCGCGTGCATGTGCTGTTCGACCAGGCCCTGCTGGCCGAGGGCGGCACGCTCGAGGATCCGTCGGCCTACGTGCACCGCATCAACAAGCTGCTGGCTTAACCCAAGCGGCGGTTTGCTCCCCTTTCCCCCGCGCACCGGTGGAGAGGGGGGGCGGGCGCTGGCAGCAAGTCGCGCAAGCGCTTGTCCGCCACCGGGCGTGCCAGTTCCCGCGCGGTACACTCCCCCCATGCAAGTTCCTTCCTCCGCATCCCTCCCGGTTCTCCCTCCCGATCTCCAGCAAGGCCTGCCCCCGGTCATCGACCGGCACACCCGCGTGCTGGTGCTGGGCAGTTTTCCCGGCGCCGCCTCTTTGGCGGCGCGGCAGTATTACGCCCACCCGCGCAACCAGTTCTGGCCGCTCCTGGGGGCGCTGACCGGCGAGCCGCTGGCGGAGCTGCCCTACGCGGAGCGGCTGGTGCGGCTGCTGTCCCACCGCATCGGCGTGTGGGACGTGCTCGGCGCCTGCGTGCGCGAGGGCAGCCTGGACAGCAATATCCGCCACCCGCAGGCCAACGACTTCGTGCGGCTGAAGGCACTGGCGCCAGAGTTGCGGCGGGTGGGCTTCAACGGCGGCACCTCGGGACGCTTCGCGCAGCAGTTCGCGGCGGCCGGCTATGAGACGGTAGTGCTGCCATCGTCCAGCCCCGCCCATGCGGCGCGCAACTTCGCGCAGAAGCTGGAGTTGTGGCGGGCGCTTCTGTCACAATCGCGGCCATGAATCACGGTGGCACGCCACCGTCCCACGTTATGCAGGTAGACCGACAATGCCATACCTAGGAATTGGTTTTCACGTCATCGTCGCGGTGTTCTTTGCCGTGCATGCGGTGCGCACGCAGCAGAACATGTACTGGCTGCTGATCCTGTTTGCCTTCCCGGGGCTGGGCAGCGTGGTGTATTTCTTCGCCATCTACCTGCCCGGACTGCGCCAGACGCGCGGTGCGCGGGCCGCCACGCGCGCCATCGGCCAGCTGGTCGACCCCAACCGCGCGGTGCGCGAGGCGCGCGACGCATTTGACCGGGCGCCCACCGTCGATCATCGCATGCGCCTGGGCGCCGCCTTGCTGGATGCCGGCGACCCCAAGGCCGCGCTGGAACACTACGAGGCCGCCGCCAGCGGCCCGTTTGCCACCGACCCGGCGCTGCTGCTGGGCCTGGCGCGCGCGCAGTTCGCCACCGGCGGCCATGCCGCCGCCGTGGCAGCGCTGGAACGCCTGTTCGCCGCCCAGCCGCAGGGCCGCCAGCAAGCCGATCCCGCCTTGTTGTATGCGCGCGCGCTGGCCGCCTCGAACGCGCCGGGCACGCGCGCCGCATTCGAGCAGGCGCTCACCTGCGCCAGCGACGCCGCCGCGCGCTGCCTGTTCGCCGACTGGCTGACGGCGCAGGGCACGCCGGCCGACCGCGAGCGCGCCCAGGCGCTGTACGCCGAGATCGTGCACGACGGCAAGCACTGGCCGCGCCACGCCCGCGAGCACAACAGCGAATGGCTGCGGCGCGCCCAGAGCGCGCTCGGCAAAGCGTGAGCTGAACGAACCGGCGCGGGCCTTCGCATCGCGGGGCCATCGCCCGCCGCCGTATTACGTGCCGCCTATGCGGGCGTCACATCGACTTGTTTTTTCCTGACCACCATGACTCTTCTCAAACGCAAATCGATCGAAGCCGAGGCCTCGCGCCGTCCCGCACGCGGCACGCGCAGCCGCGACGGCGCGCAGGCGGCGCCGCGCGAGGAAAAGCGCATGACGCCGCGCTTCGCGCCGGTGACGTTCTCCGAAATGGAAGGCGTGCGCTACCTGCATTTCGGTACCGAATGGGTGCAGGGCGCGATGCGCCTGCGCAAGCCCGATGCCATCGAGCTGGAGTACGCGCAGCAAATGATGGCGTGGCTGCTGTTCCTGTCGCCGTCGGCGCCGGATTTCCACGTGGCGCAACTGGGTCTGGGCGCGGCCGCGCTGACCAAGTTCTGCCATCGCCAGTTCAGCCGAGCGCGCGTTACCGCGGTGGAGCTGAATCCGTCCGTGATCGTGGCCGGGCGCAGCATGTTTGGCCTGCGCGAGGACGACGAGCGCCTTAGCGTGCGTGAGCAGGATGCCTGGGACTACGTGATGGACGGCGCCCACACCGGCGCTCTCGATGTCCTGCAGGTCGATCTCTACGACGCCACCGCGCGCGGACCGGTCCTGGACACGACAGCCTTCTACAAGGCCTGCCGCCGCGTGCTGAAAGCACCGGGCGTGATGACCATCAACCTGTTCGGCGACCACGACAGCTTTCCCAAAAACATCGTGCGGATCTGCGAAGCCTTCGATAACCGCGTGCTGGTGTTCCCAGAGGTGCACGACGGCAATGTCATTGCCCTGGCCTTCAACGGCCCGGCGATCGATGTGTCGTGGGATGTGCTGGAAGCGCGCGCCAAGGTGGTGGAGGACAGCACCGGCCTGCCCGCGCGCGACTGGGTGAAGAAACTGCGGGCGGCGAATGCGCGGCAGGAGGACGGTTTGCGGATCTGAGGCGGCTGGCTTGCCGCTTGCGGCGCCGGCCCTCGCCGCCGGCGCCGCAAGCAGGGAGCGCTTCGGCGCTCTGCCTTACTGCTTGTGGAAGAACTGGGCGAGCGACCATTCGTCGGTACGCGCTTCATACTTCAGATCCTTGCGCATCGCCCACATCGCCAACTGGCTATGGGAAGGAACAATGGCATGATCCGCCAGCGCAAACTTGGCCGCGATCCGCGCATTTTCCTCCCGCGACTTGTCGCTGCTCACCGTGGTCAGCGATTTCTCAATCAGCAGGTCAAGCTGCGTATTGCTGTACTTGCCCCAGTTCCACGTTCCGTATCCCGTCTTGGGATTCGGCGTCCCGGTGATCGAGCGCAGCGCCACGTCGGCCGCCGCCGACCCCCAGCCCAGCATCTCGAACGCAAAGTCTCCCTGGCGCGCGCGCGTGAAGTACGCGGCCACCGGCAGTGTCTCCACCTTGGTCTGAATGCCGATGCGCGTCAGCATGCTGGCGGTAGCCTGCGCCACCGCGGCATCGTTCAGGTAGCGGTTATTGGTCGCGTGCAGCGTCAGGCCAAAGCCATCCGGATAGCCCGCCGCGGCCAGCAGCTTCTTCGCGCCTTCGGGATCATAGGCCTCGGGCTTGGTGCCGGGATGGCCAAAGATCTGCGGCGAGACGATCGAGGAGGCCGGCACGGCCAGCCCTTCCATGATGCGGTCGACGATGGCGTCGCGGTTCAGCGCCTTGCTGATCGCGGCGCGCACGCGTGCGTCCTTGAACGGGTTCTTGCCGAGCGGCTTGCCGGCCTTGTCGGTGACGAAGGGCGGGTTGTCGCGCGACTGGTCCATCTGCCAGAAGATGGTGCGCCACGAGACCTGCTGCTCGATGCGGAACTTGGGGTTCTGCCTGAGCCTGGCCACGTCGGCGGAGGGCACGCTTTCGATCACGTCCACGTCGCCGGACAGCAGCGCCGCGCTGCGCGCGCCGTTGTCGGTGATGATGCGGAAGATCGCCCGATCCCAATCGACCTTGGGACCCCAGTAGTCGGGGTTCCTGGCCATCACGATTTCCTGCCCGCGCGCGAAGCGCACGAATTTGAAGGGGCCGGTGCCGATCATCGCCTTGCCCGAATCGAAATCGGCCTGGGTCAGCGTGGCCGCGATCTTCTTCGGCATGATCGGCACGCTGTTGAGGTCGTTGGCCAGGTTGGCGTAGTTGGGCACGCTCATGGTGAGGCGCACGGTGAGCGGGTCGGGCGTGTCGATGCGCGCGATCGGCTTGGTGTAGCTGGTGAAGGAGCCTGGGCTATTGGTGAGTTTGTCCGGGCGCTCCAGCGAGGCCTTGACGTCTTCGCTGGTGAACGGCGTCCCGTCGTGCCATTTCACGTTGGGGCGCAGCTTGATTTCCCAGGTGATGGCGTTGACCGGCTTCCATGACAGCGCCAGGCCCGGGATGTAGCGGGCGTTCTTGTCCATGAACACCAGCGACTCGAAGATGTGCAGGGCGATGGCGTTGTTCGGTCCGGCGTTGTTCCACTGCGGGTCCATCGAGGTCACGTCGGCGGACAGGCCGATGCGCAGGTCTTCGGCCTGCGCCGCGCCGGCGGGCAGCAGCATCAGCGCGGCGCCGCCGAGCACGAGTGCGGCGCCGGCTTGCAGCATCGCGCGGCGCGGCATCAGGGCGGCAAGGACGTCAGGCGGGCTTGACGGAGCGCCGGCAGGGCGATCCGCGGTGCGGGCTGGAAGGCTGCGGCTAAGGCGTGTTGCGGGCATCGGGATGCGCTCCTCGTACGGGCCGGCCCTCGGGAGGGGAGGGCGTCGGCGGGTTCTCAGATGGGGTGGCGGCTCCGGCTTGCTTGCCTGAATCTCCACCCGGCTGCCCGCATTGTGCCGCCAAAACGACATCGGTGTGCGATACGGGCGTCATATGCTTATGCTCCCAGCAAGGGGTGGCACATGTCCATGGCTTGCGCCGCCTGCTTGTCCCCGGGCCCGCCCGCAGCCGGTAGAATCCCGCCCATGTTCGCCAACTCCCGCACCATCACCTCGGCCCAGGCCGATGTCCACGACCACCTCGCGGCGCGTGTCGCCCGCCACCTGGCTGAGCCCTTTCGCAAGCCGATCGGCGAGCCCAGCCGGCGCGCGCTCGATCTTGCGCTGCAGCAATGGCAGCAGGCCGGCGTCGCGCCGCTGATCCTCGACGCAGGCTGCGGCGTGGGGGAGAGCACCTTGCGCCTGGCCACGGCGTTTCCCGGTCATTTCGTGATCGGCGTGGACCAGTCGGAGAAACGGCTGACCGGCGGCAAGGACTGGTGGGAAGGGCCGATGCCGGCCAATTTCGCCTGGGCCCGTGCCGACCTGGTCGATGTCTGGCGGATGCTGCAGGCGGATCGCATCCCTATTGCGCGCCATTACGTGCTGTATCCCAACCCCTGGCCCAAGATCGGCCACCTGGGGCGGCGCTGGCAGGGCCATGCGGTGTTCCCGGCGCTGGCTGCGTGCGGAGACTATCTGGAGTGCCGCAGCAACTGGCAGGTCTATATCGATGAATTTGCCCAGGCGCTGGCGCTGGTTGGCCGGCCGGCGCGGGTCGAGTCCTGGCGGCCGGCCGAGGCTATCACGCCGTTCGAGCGCAAGTACGCCGCCTCCGGTCATGCGCTGTGGCGCTGCGTGAGCGAGCCCGCGGCAACCTGACACCGGGAGCCGGGAAACAAAACGGCCCGCGCAAGGCGGGCCGTCGGTGAGGCGGGTGGGGTAACGCTCAGTGGAACAGCGGCTGCTGCGTGGGCGCGTCTTCGGGCAGTTCGGCGTGCACGATCTCACCCGAGCGGTCCGCGTAGAGCGGCGTGCCGCAGTCTTCGCAATACTCGGGGTCGAACAGCGCGGCGTGACGGAATATGTCTTCGACCCCCGCGTTGCGCAGTTCCTCGCAGATCTGCTCCAGCGGGTTGTCCTTCTCGCTGGCGTCGATCTCGCCGGACTCGCGGCCATACACCGGCCAGACGATGCCGTAGATCACATCCTTCTCGCCGCGCATGGTAAAGCCGACGCGGTACTCCTCGACTTCCTCCTCGCCGAAGGCCGCCACCACGGCGGCCATCTGGCCGGCGGGCACGTCCAGCGTGCCGCACAGGTAGTTGACGGCGGCGCGCACGGTGAGCGGGCGGATGCTCTTGTCGGACTCGCGGCAGGACAGGAAGAAGGCGTCGGGCAGCAGCAGCTCGAACTCGCAGCCGGGCATCAGCAGCGCGATCGAAGGCTGGACCTGGGTGCGCCATTGCTCCAGGCACACCGTGCGCTCGGCATGGTGTTCCTTGGCGTCCTCCTGCCAGCGGAACAGTGCCTGCTCGTGCGGCGCCACCACCACGGCCAGCAGGTAGCGCGGATCGGCCAGGATCGGCGCGGTCTCCGGCAGGTCGCGCAGATCGACCTTGGGCGTGGTGCCGGCCATGGCGGCCGAAACCAGCTTGTAGGTCAGGGCAAAGGTATCGCTGTGCGTGCGCGGCAACTGGTCGATGCTGTACAGGTAGGGCGATAGCGCCATCTTGGTATTGGTCGCCAGCACATGCGCCTGCATGTGCACCGCCAGGGTCTGCGACAGCTCGGGCTTGAGCGCGCCGGACGGGATGGCGTAGCGGGTGTGGGCCAGGATGGGGGCGGCGATCAGCAGGGCGTCGTAGCTGACGCCGTCGATTTCGACGGTGGCCGACTCGGCCAGGGTCTCGGCTTGTTCGGCGAGCACGTCGGAGGCGTCGGCGTTGTGCTTGAACAGGTGTTCGAGCGCGGCGTCGAGGGCGGACTGGCTGCCGTTTTTCAGGAGCCGGCCCAGGCGTTGCGAGAGCCGCCGCTCCCAATACCCATCCTCCATGCGGCTGCCCGAGGCATCGAGCGCGAGCGCATCGGCCACCAGACGCTCGGCGTCAGGCGAAAGACGTTGGGAAGCCTTGGGGCGAAAACCTGCCATAAGTCGAAATCATCCGTTTTTCGGTAAAACGGTATTCTACTCGCTGCGTTGACAAAAAAAGCCGCCAGGTGCAGGGCGGCTGTTCTGCGTGATGCCGGACAGGCTTGCGCGGTGCCTCGAAGCGCCGGGGCTGTTACTTCTGCGCGGGCGCTTGCGGGGTCTCCGGCGCGTGGGTTTCCACGCCGTGCTGCTCGCCGCCCATCGAAATCTCGCCGCCCTTGGACAACATATAGAGTGCCGCGCCGGCGATGACGACGAATGCGATGAAAATCTTTGCCATGGTGTCTCCTGTGCGTTTGAGGCGGGCAGGCCGACGTGGCTGCCCTGCGCAATGCTTTGTTCTTGTTGATGCATCGGAGTGTGGCAGGGCAGGCTTGCGTGGAACTTACACGGGGGCATGCTTGGGGTAAGCCTGGGTCAAGCGGTGGTGGCTGCGCTTTTAGCCCGGCTGCCGGGCTCGCCGGGCGCTATGGCAGGTAAACGCCGCCGCAAAGAAAAACGCCGCTGGCCATGTCCTCCATAGAGGCGCACGGCCAGCGGCGTCGCCCCAAAGCCCCTGAGGGCCCCGGGCTAGCCGGTCAGGCGGCCAGCAACTGACGCAGCACGAACGGCAGGATGCCGCCGTGGTTGTAGTAGTCGACTTCGATCGGGGTGTCGATGCGCAGCAGCACCGGCACGCGCTGCACGTCGCCATTGGCGCGCTTGATCACCAGCGTCACGTCCTGCTGCGGCTTCAGGTCGCCTTCGATGCCTTCGATGTCGAACGTCTCGTTGCCGATGATGCCCAGCGTCTGCACGCTGTCGCTGCCTTTGAACTGCAGGGGCAGCACGCCCATGCCGACCAGGTTGGAGCGGTGGATGCGCTCGAAGCTGCGCGTGATCACGGCCTTCACGCCAAGCAACTGGGTGCCCTTGGCGGCCCAGTCGCGCGACGAGCCGGTGCCGTACTCTTCGCCGCCGAACACCACGGTGGGCGTGCCTTCGGCGATGTATTTCATGGCGGCGTCGTAGATCGACATTTCGTCGCCGGTGGGCTGGTGCAGCGTGACGCCGCCTTCCACGCGCGAGCCATCGGCCTTGACCGGCAGCATCAGGTTCTTGATGCGCACGTTGGCAAAGGTGCCGCGCATCATGACCTCATGGTTGCCGCGGCGCGAGCCGTAGCTGTTGAAGTCCGCCTTGAGCACGCCGTTGGCCAGCAGGTACTTGCCCGCGGGCGACGATTCCTTGATCGAACCAGCCGGCGAGATGTGGTCGGTGGTCACGGAGTCGCCAAAGACGCCGAGCGCGCGCGCATTGCGCACGCTGGTCTGGGTCGCGGCCGGTTCCATGCCGAAGCCTTCGAAGAAGGGCGGCTCGGCGATATAGGTGGACTTCGGCCAGTCGTAGACCTGGCCCTTGGTGCCCTTGACCTTGGCCCACAGCTTGCTCGGCTTCTTGACCTGCTCGTAGTTGACCTTGAAGACCTTGGCGTCCATGGCGTACTTCATCAGCGCATGGATTTCTTCCGAGGTCGGCCAGATGTCGCCAAGGTAGATCTCGCGGCCGCCCTTGCCCGTGCCCACCGGCTCGGTCATCAGGTCGCGCGTCACGTTGCCGGCGATGGCGTAGGCCACCACCAGCGGCGGCGAGGCCAGGAAGTTGGCGCGGATATTCGGGTGGATGCGTGCCTCGAAGTTGCGGTTGCCCGACAGCACGGCGGCCGCAATCAGGTCATTCTTGGTGATCGCCTCGTTCAGTTCCGGCGTCAGGTCGCCGGCGTTGCCGATACAGGTGGTGCAGCCGTAGGCGGTCACGCCGAAACCCAGCTTTTCCAGGTAAGGCAGCAGGCCGGCGGCCTCCAGGTACTCCGTGACCACGCGGCTGCCGGGGGCGAGCGACGTCTTGATGTGCGGCGCAACCTTGAGGCCGGCTTCCACCGCCTTCTTGGCCAGCAGGCCAGCGGCCAGCAGCACGCTCGGGTTGGAGGTATTGGTGCAGGACGTGATGGCGGCGATCAGCACATCGCCGCTCTTCACGTTGACGCCGTCCGTCGTGGTGTAGGTCTTGTCCAGTTCGGCGATGTCCTTGTTGAACCCGTTCTCGGCGGTCGGCTTGGCGAACAGCGAGGCAAAGGTGGACTTGACGTTGCCGATCTCGATGCGGTCCTGCGGGCGCTTCGGGCCGGCCAGCGAGGGGGCCACGGTGCCGAGGTCCAGCGTGACCACGTTGGTGTAGTCGATCTCCCCGGCCTTGGGGATGCCGAACATCTTCTGGGCGCGGAAATAGCCTTCGAAGGCGGCGATTTCTTCTTCGGTGCGGCCGGTGCCCTTGAAATAGTCGATGGTCTTCTCGTCAACCGGGAAGAAGCCCATGGTGGCGCCGTATTCCGGCGCCATGTTGCCGATGGTGGCGCGGTCAGGCAGCGCCAGGCTGGCGGTGCCTTCGCCGAAGAACTCGACGAACTTGCCGACCACTTTCTCGCGGCGCAGCATTTCGGTGATGGTGAGCACCAGGTCGGTCGCGGTCACGCCTTCGCGCAGGCGGCCCTTCAGTTCCACGCCGACCACGTCGGGCGTCAGGAAATAGACCGGCTGGCCCAGCATGCCCGCTTCCGCCTCGATGCCGCCCACGCCCCAGCCCACTACGCCGATGCCGTTGATCATGGTGGTGTGGCTGTCGGTGCCGACCAGGGTGTCCGGGTAGTACACGCCGTCCTTCTTGTGCACGCCGCGCGCCAGGTACTCCAGGTTGACCTGGTGCACGATGCCGAAGCCCGGCTGCACCACACCGAAGGTGTCGAAGGCCTGCATGCCCCACTTCATGAACTGGTAGCGCTCGTTATTGCGCTGGAATTCCAGTTTCATGTTCAGGTCCAGCGCATTCTTTTCGCGGAAGTGGTCGATCTGCACGGAGTGGTCGACCACCAGGTCCACCGGCACCAGGGGCTCGATCTTCTTCGGGTTCTGGCCCATCTTCTCGGCCACGTTGCGCATGGCCGCCAGGTCGGCCAGCAATGGCACGCCGGTGAAATCCTGCAGCACCACGCGCGCCACGACGAAGGGGATCTCGTCGACGCGCTCGGCGACGGGCTTCCAGTTGGCAAGCTGCCTGACGTGTTCTTCAGTGACCTTCTTGCCGTCGCAGTTGCGCAGCACCGATTCCAGCACGATGCGAATCGATACCGGCAGGCGCTCGACCGCTACGCCGAGTGCCTTGCCCAGTTGCGGCAAGGAATAGAACTGACCCTTGCCGGACGGGCCGGTCTTGAATTCTTTCAGAGTCTTATTGAGATTGTGGGGCATTGCCTTACTCCAATCGAAGGATGGTGCGGACTAGCTTGTGGACTCGTAAATCTGCGTTTCGCCGCCGGCGGCCGGCGAAACAAGCCTGCCTCGCGGCGCCCGGCGCCGTGACGGCGCCGTTGTTCATGCCTACTGCCTGCTGCTTGCGTTGTGCATTCTTGCTTTTCTTGCTGATGGATTCTTGCTGATCTGCTTTGCTGCTGCGTGGCATTACCAATGTACGCGCCGCGTGGATTTTAGGGCAAGCCGGCGGGCCCCGTCAGCCTGCCAGGCCCGGTTCATCCGTTTTTTTCCGCGGCTCAGATCACGTACAGGTCGACGTACTCGTTGACCGGCATCGCTTCCAGGCGGGCCTGGTCCAGCGACACGGCCAGGATGGCCTGCTGCTGCCTGGCCGGGAAGCGGCGCGCCAGGTTGGTCTTGAACTTTTCCACCAGCAACGGGATGCCATCGTCGCGGCGGCGCTTGTGGCCGATCGGGTATTCCACCACCACTTCCGGGAGCACCGTGCCGTCGCTCAGTTCCACGGTCAGCGCATTGGCGATCGAGCGCTTTTCCGGATCGTGGTAGTCGGCCGTGAACTGCGGGTCCTCCACGCACACGATCTTGTCGCGCAGCGCGTCGATGCGCGGGTCCGCCGCGACCTTGTCTTCATAATCCTCCGCGGTCAGGCGGCCGAACAGCAGCGGCACGGCCACCATGTACTGGATGCAGTGATCGCGGTCGGCCGGGTTGGCCAGCGGGCCTTTCTTGTCGATGATGCGGATGCAGGCCTCATGGGTGCGGATGGTGACCTTCCCGACGTCGGCTGCCGTCTTGCCCGCGGCGGCCAACTGGCCGTTCAGGGTCATGGCGGCTTCCACCGCGGTCTGCGAGTGGAATTCAGCGGGAAAGGATATTTTGAATAGCACGTTCTCCATCACGTAGGAGCCGTACGGGCGCTGGAACCTGAAGGGCTGGCCCTTGAACAGCACGTCGTAGAAGCCCCAGCCCCCGGCACTGAGTACCGAGGGATAGCCCATCTCGCCGGTCCTGGCGATCAGCGCCAGGCGCACGGCGCGGCTGGTGGCGTCTCCCGCGGCCCAGCTTTTGCGGCTGCCGGTGTTGGGGGCGTGGCGGTAGGTGCGCAGCGACTGGCCATCGACCCAGGCGAGGGACACGGCGTTGATGATCTCGTCGCGGCTCAGGCCCAGCATCTGCGCGACGACGGCGGTGGAGGCCACCTTGACCAGCACCACGTGGTCCAGGCCGACCTTGTTGAAGGAGTTTTCCAGCGCGATGCAGCCCTGGATCTCGTGGGCCTTGATCATGCCGGTGAGCACGTCCCTCATGGTCAGCGGCTTGCGCCCGGCGGCCACATTGTTGCGCGAGAGCCAGTCGGCGGTGGCGAGGATGCCGCCGAGGTTGTCCGAGGGATGGCCCCATTCGGCGGCCAGCCAGGTGTCGTTGAAATCGAGCCAGCGGATCATGGCTCCGATATTGAAGGCCGCCTGGATCGGGTCGAGCTGGAATTGCGTGCCGGGCACCTTGGCGCCGTTGGGGACCATCGTGCCGGGCACGATCGGGCCCATCAGCTTGGTGCAGGCCGGGTATGACAGGGCTTCCAGGCCGCAGCCGAGGGTATCGATCAGGCAGTTGCGGGCCGTGTCGTAGGCAAGCGCGCTCTCGATCTGATAGCGGGTGACGTAGTCGACAATGTCGACCAATACCTTGTCAGGTTCCGGACGAACGTTTGGAACGTGTGCAGACATGGGGTCCCCTCGGGTATTTGTGCTTCCTGGTGCCCATGGACATGGCCGGGCGATGCCCGGCTATGTCACCTGGTTACGGCTTCGGCGCGGCATCGGCTGCCGGGGCCGGCGGGGCGACCAGCAGGGGGGTGGCTACCGGGGCACGCAGTGCGCCTGCCTGGGTCGGCGCCGAGCCGCCAGCCTGCATGTCCGCGGTCTGGCACTCATCGGCCAGGCGCTGGCCGGCGTTCTTGTTGAACAGCATGGCCTTGCTCGGGATCACGACCAGGTCCAGGCCGGAGCGGGCGTCGAAATAGCGGTCGGCGCCGGTCACGGTGGACAGGCGCGGCAGGCGGTATTCCTTGCCCTCCCAGTTCACGGTGATGACTTCGTCACGCTGCATATTGCCGCCGATGTACAGGACATGGCCCAGTTCGCACTGCCATTTTTCGCCATGCGGCACGGCTGCGGTTTCCGTGGTTGCCGCCTTCTTGGCCGGGGCCTTCTTGGCAGGAGCCTTCTTGGCGGGAGCAGCCTTCGTGGCCGGATCCTGGGCCGTCGCGACGCCGGCGG
Source organism: Cupriavidus sp. 05L310 (assembly GCF_056398185.1). Lineage (NCBI taxonomy): Bacteria > Pseudomonadati > Pseudomonadota > Betaproteobacteria > Burkholderiales > Burkholderiaceae > Cupriavidus > Cupriavidus sp. 05L310. Next base: position 614 of record NZ_JBFTOX010000069.1, on the reverse strand, counting down.
TGGTCAGCGTGAATGCGCCGATACAGGCGGCGAGGACAAGATGCTTCATTCTGTGGGTTCCTTCTGGAGTTGGGTCAAAGGCGGTGGATTGCCGGCTGAGGCCGACAGACACATGTCCGCCGCTATTCTCTACGATTTGAAAGTCAGGGCGTAGTACCCCTACCATCGGTTACACAATTGGGCATCGCGGCGGGCCCGGTCAAGCCTGTTTTGCTTCATGGTAGGACGATTTTCCGCTTATTTACGCTTGCCGATCGGCACGAACTTCAGGTTCTCCGGCCCGGTGTAGTTGGCGCTGGGGCGGATGATCTTGTTGTCGATGCGCTGCTCGACGATGTGGGCAGCCCAGCCGGAGGTCCGCGAGATCACGAACAGCGGCGTGAACATGGCGGTCGGCACGCCCATCATGTGGTAGCTCACGGCGCTGAACCAGTCCAGGTTGGGGAACATCTTCTTGATGTCCCGCATGGTCGTTTCCAGCCGTTCGGCGATGTCGAACATCTTGGTCGAGCCGGCGTCCTTCGACAGGCGGCGCGCCACGTCCTTGATGATCTGGTTGCGCGGGTCGCTGATGGTGTACACCGGGTGGCCGAAACCGATCACCACTTCCTTGT
>NZ_JBFTOX010000068.1:0-55066 GCF_056398185.1 Cupriavidus sp. 05L310 | reverse complement strand
ACTGGCTACATCCGTGATTTGCACCCCGGACATAACCAACATGTTTTACTGTGCGAGCACTTTATAACTTGTAAGCTAAAAGACCGAAGTCTTCCGCATCCGCTATCAAGCGCCCACACTTATCGGTTGTTTGTTTGTTAAAGAACTAGYYGCGGYTCGCTTTGCTTACCGCGTCGCTGCGTTTGCWGCAGCAGAGAAACGAGATTATGAAGAACTTTTCAAACTTAATCAAGCATTTTGCGAAATTTCTTTTTCCCGGAAACTTCGCTGACTTCGCCTGATTACTCTCGTTAATCCCCGCAACCATTTTCTGCCRCTCRGTTTGCAGCGGTGTTTCCTGCTGCGGGGGACCGAATACTAAGGGTTTCCCACTAAGCTTGCAAGCTTTTTCTGGGAAATTCGTACAGTGTTCCCGCAGCCACTCAAGCGAATTGAGTGGCCTGGGGCCAGCCCGGCTACGGAACTCAGACAATCACGCTTTGAGCCGCTTGCAGCGAACCCCAAGTCTGGGCAGCGACACCTTGCCGCACCCCTAGAACCCGGCCACGTTCTCCCGTTTCATACTAAACTTTCAAAACTTTCTAAAAATTCAAAACAGACAAGCATGCATCTCTCGCCCCTGATCCAGCGCTTCGTGCTCCATTTCGGCGAAATGGGCAGCCGCTGGGGTATCAACCGTACAGTCGGACAGATCTACGCCCTGCTGTTCACCGCCTCCCGCCCGCTCAATGCCGACGAGATCGCCGAAGCGCTGGGCTTTTCGCGCTCCAATGTCAGCATCGGCCTGAAGGAGCTGGAGTCGTGGAACCTGGTGAAACTGTCGCATCAGCCAGGAGATCGCCGCGAGTATTTCTCGGCGCCTGACGATGTCTGGGCCATCTTCCGCACGCTGGCCGAGGAACGCCGCCGGCGCGAGATCGATCCGACCCTGTCGATGCTGCGCGAAGTCCAGCTGGAAACCCCGTCCGACCCCAACGACCGCCATGCGCAGGAGCGAATGAAGGAGATGTACCAGCTGATCCTGCTGGTAACGAGCTGGTTCGGCGATATCCAGAAGCTCGACGTGGCCACGCTGGAAAAGCTGATGAAGCTCGGCTCCAAGGTCAACAAGTTGCTGGAAGCGAAAGAAAAATTCAGCATCGCCCTCGGCGGCAAGCCTCGCGCCGATACCGCCCCAGCCAGCGTCGTGAAGGCCAAGCCGACCCGCACCCGGAAGGAGTAGTTCCATGTTCTCGTCGCTCGACCCGGTGGTGCTGGCGCGCGTGCAGTTTGCCGCCAACATCACTTTCCATATCCTGTTTCCCACCATCAGCATCGCCCTGACCTGGGTGCTGCTGTTCTTCAAGCTGCGCTTCAACAAGACCGGCGACGACCGCTGGATGGCCGCCTACCGCTTCTGGGTGAAGATCTTCGCCCTGACCTTTGCGCTGGGGGTGGTCAGCGGCATCACCATGAGTTTCCAGTTCGGCACCAACTGGCCGGGCTATATGGAAACCGTGGGCAATGTGGCCGGGCCGCTGCTGGCCTATGAGGTGCTGACGGCATTCTTTCTGGAGGCCACCTTCCTCGGCATCATGCTGTTCGGCATGCGCCGCGTCAGCAACCGCACGCATACCATCGCCACGCTGCTGGTGGCGGGCGGCACCACCTTGTCGGCCTTCTGGATCCTGGCGCTGAACTCGTGGATGCAAACCCCGGCGGGCTTCGAGATGATCGATGGCCGCGCCCACGTGACGAGCTGGCTGGCGGTGATCTTCAACCCGTCCTTCCCTTACCGTTTCGTCCATATGCTGCTGGCCTCGGGCCTGACCGTGGCTTTCCTGCTGGCTGGCATCTCGGCCTACCGCTGGCTGCGCGGCGACCGCGCGCCGGATGTGCTGTCGTCGCTGCGCACCGGCGTGACCATCGCTGCGGTGCTGATCCCGCTGCAGATCGTGGCGGGCGACCTGCATGGACTTAACACCTTGCACCACCAGCCAGCCAAGATCGCCGCTATGGAAGGCATCTGGAAAACCGAGAAAGGCGCGCCGGCCGTGCTGTTCGGCCTGCCCAATGCAACCACGCGGAACAACGATTTCGAGATCGCCATTCCCAAGCTGGCTTCGATCTACCTGACCCATAGCGCGGATGGCGAGGTCAAAGGCATCGACGCCTTTGGCGACAGGCATCCGCCGGTGGCGCCGCTATTCTTCGCCTTCCGCATCATGGTGGGCGTGGGCCTGCTGATGCTGGCGGTGTCGTGGGTGGCGGCGTGGCAACTGCGCCGTGGCGGCCAGCCCGCGCCGTGGATGGCGCGGGCGCTGGTGGCCATGACCTTCTCCGGCTGGGTGGCCCTGGTGGCCGGCTGGTACGTCACCGAGATCGGCCGCCAGCCTTACCTGGTGTACGGCGTGCTGACCACCGCGCAGGCGGCCTCCAAGGTGCCGGCAGCCATGATCGGCGCCACGCTGGCGATGTATCTCGCGCTCTACCTGGCCCTGATCGCCGCCTATATCTCGGTGGTCTTCTACCTGGCCCGCAAAGCGGGGACCGACGCCAATGCAGGCAAGCCCGGGATCGAACCCCTTCAAGCCGTGGTGCCTGGCGAATTGCGGAGCGCAGAATGAACGACCTGACCCAACCCGCCGGCTGGATGCCGCTGGTATTCCTGGCCCTGATGGGCCTCTCGATGCTGATCTACGTGATCCTGGACGGCTACGACCTGGGCGTTGGCGTGCTGCTGCGCCGCGCGGACGATGCCGACAAGGACACCATGATCGCCTCGATCGGCCCCTTCTGGGACGCCAACGAAACCTGGCTGGTGCTCGGCGTAGGCCTGCTGCTCACGGCGTTCCCCATCGCCCACGGCGCGATCCTGACCCAGCTCTACCTGCCGGTGGCGCTGATGCTGGCGGGGCTGATCATCCGCGGCGTGGCGTTCGACTTCCGCGTGAAGGCGCGCGCCCACCATAAGCCGTGGTGGAACCGCGCGTTCTACGCGGGTTCGCTGCTGGCTGCCTTCTCGCAAGGCCTGATGCTCGGCCTCTATATCACCGGCTTCCAGTACGGCTGGCTCGACATTGCCTTCGCGGTGGTGGTGGGGCTGTGCCTGGTGGCGGGCTACTGCCTGCTGGGCGCGGGCTGGCTGATCATGAAGACCAGCGGCAGCCTGCAGCGGCGCGCCATGTACTGGGCGCGCCGCAGCCTGTGGCTGACCGGCATCGGCGTGGCGGCGATCTCGCTGGTCACGCCGATGGTGAGCCAGCGCATCTTCGACAAATGGTTCTCGCTGCCCAACATCATCCTGCTGGCGCCGATCCCGCTGGTCACGGTGGCACTGTTCGTCATCATCGACCGCCTGCTGCGGCGCATGCCGGCCATGCACGACCGCGGCAACGACCGCTGGTGCTGGGTGCCGTTCGCCGGCACCGCGGTAATCTTCCTGATGGCGTTCAACGGCCTGGCGTACAGCATCTTCCCCTATCTGGTGGTGGACAAGATCGATATCTGGCAAGCTGCGAGCGCACCGGAATCGCTCGGCGTCATCCTGGCCGGCGCGGCGGTCGTGCTGCCCACCATCCTGGGTTACACGCTCTACGCCTACCGTGTTTTCTGGGGCAAGGCGACGGACCTGCATTACTACTGAGCCGTGTGTCATCATTAGGGTCGAATCGACACGCAATCACCAGGCTTTTATGAGCGGCTCGCAAGGCCATCCCCCCGGCATTCCCCCCTCCATGTCCCCGCCCGGCGGCCCTCACCGGCGGCTGCTCGACCGCCTGCGCGCCCGGGCGGGCGCGCAGGTGAGGGGTCTGACCCGGAGCAACTCCGGCCTCAGCCTCGACTATGACAACCCGCCCGGCGACCCCGGCCTGTTCGGCCCGGACGCGGTCTGCTGGCGGGTGCACGCCGATTTTCCGGCGATGCTGGCGGGCGGCGTCAGCGCCCTGCTGATGCAGACCATGCATCCGCTGGCGCTGGCCGGCGTGTGGGATCACTCCACCTTCCGCACCGATATGCAGGGCCGGCTGGGACGCACCGCGCAGTTCATCGCCGGCACCACCTACGGCAGCCGCGCCGATGCGCTGGCGCTCATTGACCGCGTCAGGCGCATTCACGCCGCGGTCAAGGGCACCGCCCCGGACGGACGGCCCTACGCGGCGGACGATCCGGCGCTGCTGACCTGGGTCCATGTGGCCGAGGTGTCGAGCTTCCTGACCGCATACCTGCGCTATGTCGGCCCGCTCTCGCTTGCCGAGCAGGACCGCTATTACGAGGAAGAGGCACGTATCGCCGAACTGCTGGGCGCTACCGAAATACCCCGCAGCACGGCAGCCATCGCCGCTTACCTGGAGCGCATGCGCCCGCAACTGGTCGTGAGCGAGCGCAGCCGCGAAGTGGTAAGGCTGGTGATGGCCATGCCGGTGGCCAGCCCGCTGCTGGTGCCGGCTGTACGCATCATGGCCGACGCGGGCATTGCACTGCTGCCGCACTGGGCCCAGCGCGAGCTTGGCCTGCATGGCGCCACCGCGATCCGCCGGCCGGTTTCGCTGGCCGGCATGCGAGTGCTGGCCCCCACCTTGCGCTGGGCGCTCGGCAGCGGACTGGCGGCGCGCGCGCGGCGGCGGGCGGCAAAGCCCGCGCCCGCGACGCTGACACAGTCGTCCTGAGCTAGTGGCCTGGACGGGCAATGAACTAACAAAGATCAAGAGAAACAGTATGCAGACCATTGCGGTTCTGGATTTTGAGACGACGGGACTGTCACCCAATCAAGGCGACCGGGCTACCGAGATTGCTGTCATTCTGTTGCGTGACGGGCAAATCGTCGACCGCTATCAAAGTTTGATGAACGCGGGCAGGCGCATCCCCTCGCAGGTCGTGAACCTCACCGGCATCACGAACGACATGATTGCATCGGCACCTGCCGCGTCGAAGGTGATGCGAGAAGCGGCCCAGTTCGTCGGCAAGCATCCCGTGGTGGCCCACAACGCGGGTTTCGACCGGAGGTTTTGGCAAGCCGAGCTTGCGCACCTGGGCATGTCGTCCGATCAGTCCTTCGCCTGCACCATGCTCGTTTCGCGGCGCGTCTACCCGCACGCGCAAAACCACAGGTTGTCGACGCTGGTCGACATGCTGCGATTGCCGAAGTCCGGGCGTGCCCACCGTGCGATGGCCGATGCCCAGATGACCTGCCACCTCTGGCACCGTCTGCAGCACGATATCGCCCAGACTTACGGCATGAGCCGTGTGGACTACGAACTCATCACCCGCGTACAGCTCACCAGCAGCGCCAAGGTGCCGGCGTTCCTGCGTTCGCTGGGCGAGGGCCAGGCGCGAGGCGATGTGAGCGGGACCCCGGAAGGAAACCAGTGACTGGCACTGTGCCAAGACATCGCAAGCGAGGGTGCTGGTGCGGCTAGCGGCCGCCGGGTCGTTGATTCTGATCTTCGCAGGGATCCCGCTCGCCAACGCCCTGCACGCGCCCCTGCCCCATTGCGCCTTCAACAAAGAAGGCATGCAACTAACCATTTGCCTGGATGAAAGTGACACGCGCAACATTGTCGACTAGCGCTGCCTGGCGGCGCACCTGCCTTGCACTACCTGGCGCACTGATGATTGGCGATGCCTTCGCGCTGATGCTGATGGGACTGTTCAACTTCGGTGTCGTCCTGCCTCTGGCGATCGGCGCGGCCTTTCTCATGCTGTCATGGCGCTGGGAGACAGTGGCGCAATGGCGCACGGCCAGCCGGCGGCGCCGATGGATCTGGGGGATAGGCCGGGCGGCGTTTGCCGCGTGGCTGGTGACATTGGGGATGTTCTTCTATTTCATAAGCGCCGGCATTTCCGAATCCACGGACGCGGGATCGCCCCCCAAAGCCATCCTCATACTGGGCTCTGGCACACCACATTGCGCCGCATCGCCTACCCTGGCTGCGCGGCTGGACGAAGGCCTGGCGCTGGCACGGCAATGGCCAGCGGCGCGAGTGGTGGTGAGCGGCGGCCAGGACTTCGGACTGCGGTGCAGCGAGGCGGATGTCATGGCGGACTACCTGACCACGCATGGCCTGGCGCCGGACCGCCTGATCCGGGAAGACCGGAGTACCAGCACGGAGGAAAACCTGCTCTTCAGCCGCCGGTTGCTGGAGCAACAAGGCGTGAGCGCCGGCGACCCGCTAGTGCTGGTGACCAGTGATTTTCACCTGATACGCGCGAAGCGGATTGCGCATAAGGCCGGGTTCCGGACCGTGTCAGGCGCAGGGGCCGCTACGCCACTCTATTTGCGATACAACGCCTGGTTGCGCGAGTATTTTGCGTTTATCAGTGGTTGGATATTGCGGGAATACTAGCCCCCCAAAAGAAGGCACGCCGCGCCGGCACGCAAAGAGACTGCGCAGTTCAACCTCGTGGGTTGAACTCGCGCACCCGCCGCCTTCAGGCGGACCCACGCACCCGCAGGTTTTCTCCTTCCCTTGAGGCCGCAATGCGGCCTCTTCCTTCGTTCGCCCCCGCGTAAACCCTCGGGTTGACATCCCCTTGCCGCCTTTATATTCTTTTATGAACATTACGTTCATATTTGAACATATCTACCGGCAAGCGCAGCCGCTATGCAGCGAGGCGCACCCCCGGGTACATACCAAGGCGACCCCAAAGGAACAAGCACCATGGCTTCAAGGAAAATTGGCATCAACGGCGCCGGCATCGGCGGCCTCGCCGCGGCGATCGCGCTGCGCAAGCTCGGGCAGGATGTCGTGGTGTTCGAGCAGGCCGCGCGCTTTGCGCGGGTCGGCGCGGACATCAACCTCACGCCCAACGCGGTGCGCGCGCTGGATGGCCTGGGCGTGGGCGAAGCGCTGCGCGAGACCGCCGCGCGGCCTACCCACCGCATCAGCCGGGCGTGGAATACCGGCGAGGAAACCTCGCGCCTGGCCATGTCCGACGAGGCGGAGATCCGCTATGGCGCGCCGCAGCTCACCATGCACCGCGGCGACCTGATGACCGCGCTGGAGCGCGCCCTGCCCGCTGCATGCGTCAGGCTCGGCAAGAAGGCGACGGGACTCGAACGGCATGAGGCCGGCGCAACCTTGCGCTTCGCCGACGGCACGCAGGAAGACGTGGATGTGCTGATCGGCGCCGACGGCATCCATTCGGCGGTGCGCACGTCGCTGTTCGGGGCGGAGCATCCGGTCTTCACCGGCGTGGTGGCCTACCGCGCGGTGGTGCCGGCCGAGCGCCTTGCCTCCGTGCCGAACCTGCAAGCCTTTACCAAGTGGTGGGGCCCCGAGGCAACCTCGCAGATCGTGACCTTCCCGCTCAACCGCGGCCGCGAGATCTTTGTCTTCGCCACGGTGGCGCAGGAAGCCTGGCGCAACGAATCCTGGACCACGCCGGGCCGCGTGGAAGACGTGCGCGAGGCCTATGCCGGCTTCCATGCCGAAGCCCGCGCGCTGCTCGATGCCTGCGACGACGTGCTGATCTCCGCGCTGTACGTGCGCGACCCGCTGCCCGCCTGGTCCGCCGGCACGGTCACGCTGCTGGGCGACGCCTGCCACCCGATGATGCCCTTCATGGCGCAAGGCGCCGGCATGGCCATCGAGGACGGCGTGGTACTGGCCCGCTGCCTGGCCGAGGCCGACGGCAAGGACATCCCGGCCGCGCTCGCGCGCTACCAGGCCGCGCGCCACGAGCGCACCAGCCGCATCCAGATCGGCTCGCGCAGCAACGCCTGGCTCAAGGAAGGCGGCAATGCGGACTGGGTGTACGATTACAACGCCTGGCAGGTGCCGCTCAACTAAGCCGTGCGGTACACCGCCACCCCGCCCAACCGGAACCGATGAGCAAGAACCCCAAGCTGAGCCAGCCCGCACCCGCCGCAAACGAGGCCGCCGATGGCGGCGATGACGACAAGACGCAACTGGTCAGCCCGGTGATCCGCGCCCTGCGGCTGCTGCGCTTTATTGCCGAGGGCGGGTCCACCGCCAACCTGAGCGAGGTGGGCCGGCGCATCGACGTGAACCGCGTAACGGTGATGCGCCTGCTTGCCACGCTGGAGCACGAGGGCATGGTGGAGCGGCTGCCGCAGGGCGGCCACCAGGCCGGCTTCGATCTCGTCAAGCTGGCGGCCAAGGTGCTGGCGTCCAAGGACCTCACCGTGTTCGCGCGCAGTGTGCTGGCGGGACTAAGCCAGTCGCTGCAACTGTCGGCATACCTTGGCGTGCTGGATGGCGGTGACGTGCTTTACCTGTTGCGCGACATGCCGCAGACCACGCTGGTCAGCAACATCCAGGTCGGCAGCCGGGTGCCGGCCCACCTCACCACGCCGGGGCGCATGCTGATCGCCGGCCTGCCGGAAGATGCACTGCGCGAGCGCCTGGGTGAAGAACCGCTGGCCATCGTCACCAGGCAGAGCCCGGCCACCTACGCGCGGCTGGGCGACATCCTTGCCGCCGACCGCGAGCGCGGTTGCGCATGGAGCTTCTCCGCGTTCGAGGCCGGCATCGACTCCTGCGCGGCGCCGGTATTCGATGCCAGCGGCGCCACCGTTGCCGCCATCAGCGTGGCCGGCCCGGAACTCCGCTTCGAGCGGGATACCACGCTGCGCGAGCGCGTCGAACGCGAGGTCAAGCGCGCCGCGCGCGAACTGTCCGGCCTGCTTGGCTACGTTGCCGAGCGGCGCCGCTGAGTCACCAGGAGAGCCAAGATGACAACGCCAGCACTTCCCACATTTTTCATCTCGCACGGCGGCGGGCCCTGGCCCTGGATGGAAGAACAAATGGGTGGCCGTTACGACAGACTCAAGACCGCCCTGCAGCAGATGCCGCAATTGGCGGGCGCGGCGCCCAAGGCAGTACTGATGATTTCGGCGCACTGGGAAGAGCCGGACTTCACGATCATGGCCAATCCGAACCCGCCCATGATCTATGACTACTACGGCTTCCCGGACTACACCTACCAGATCCGGTACGCGGCACCAGGCGCGCCGCAACTCGCCGGGCGCGTACTCGGCCTGCTGGAAAGTGCGGGCATTGCCGCCCGGCTCGATCCGCTGCGCGGCTTTGACCACGGCATGTATGCGCCGATGGCCGTCATCTATCCCGGCGCGGAGATGCCGACCGTGCAACTCTCGCTCAAGCGCGGGCTCGACCCGCTCGCGCACCTGGCGCTCGGGCGGGCGCTGGCGCCGCTGCGGCGCGAGGGCATCCTTATCGTCGGCAGCGGGCTGAGCTACCACAACCTGCGCGCGTTCGGCCCCGCGGGGAAGGAGGCGTCGGCAGCATTCGATGCATGGCTTCAGCAAGCACTCACGGCAACAACCCCGGAACAACGCGCCGCGGCGCTGACGGCCTGGGAGAACGCGCCCGCGGCTCGCCAGGCACATCCGCGGGAAGAGCATCTGCTGCCGCTAATGGTGGCGGTCGGCGCGGCCGAAGACGACACAGCCACACGGGTCTATCACGAGGACAACTTCGCCGGCGGCATCACGGTGTCCAGCTTCATGTTCGGGGGAATGCGTCAGTAGGGCCTGGCACGACGGAATGCGGCGCGGGAACTGACCGATGGAGTGAACCTGACTAGAGCGGCCTGTACGATGGCCGCTAGCCGCGGGGAGTGAATTCGGGGAATGAAAACGGATGGTGCCCATGGGCAGGATCGAACTGCCGACCTCTCCCTTACCAAGGGAGTGCTCTACCACTGAGCCACATGGGCAGTTACTGATCGCAAACTGCAACGACTTGCTCTTTTGCCTGATGCAACGGAGCGGGATACGAGACCGGTATTGTCGCCATAACCCATTGATTCTTAAGGAATTTTTCAGCCTCCCGCCGAATCAATGGACTGCATTATGGACTAATCACCCCTGCTCGGCAACCCCCTGACAAGCGAAAGTTTCCATGGTATTGCGTTCGCAAAGCCTGGCCCGCAAACGGGCGATCATGCCATCGAGCGTGTGGAGCCTGACCCGGTTCGCTTCGCGATTGCCGATGACACCATGTGGCTCTGGCTGCTTGTTAGCGCTTCAATGCGAAAGGAAGTGGGTTCAGCTGCCGCCGGCGTGTAAACTAGCGGGTTTTTGACTCCGCCGGTATGGTGCAAGTGTCACAGCGCACAAGTTTCAGCGGCCCGACGCTCATTCGTTTGCTTGCGCGCCTGACGGACGTCGATGTTCCCGAATCCAGACAATCGCTCTCGGACCGGCTGAGCCAATGGCTCGGCTGGGCCGACGCCATCGAGCTGTCCACGGCCCTGAGCGGCAATCCGCCGGCTGTGGCACCCGGCGCGCGAGCCTTCGGCAGCGCCGAGGAGCGCGATTGCGCACGTGTCCGAACCGCGTTGGCGGATGCCATCGCCGGCGACAGCGCACTCGCCCCCGCCAGGCGGCGCGGACAAGCGCAGCCGCCCGCGCAGGCGGATGCGGTGGATGCGGTAGTGGATTACGCGGTTTATCGTCAGCGTTACCTCTCTCTGCAGCAGGCGATGGAAACGGGCATCGGCAATCTGCGCGGCCGCCTGCGGGCGATGCTGGCCGCCAGTACGCCCGCCATGTCCCGGCTTGCGGTGCTGGATGCCGCCATGGAGCGGGCACTGAGCGCGCGCGAGCGGAGTCTGCTTGCCGCCGTGCCCGCGCTGCTCGAAGGGCACTTCGAGCGTTTGCGCCAGGCCGGGCAGGCGGCGTTGGCCGACGCCCAGGTCCCGGGAGAGCCCGCGGCGGTCACGCCCGGCGCATGGCTGGATGTGTTCCGCAAGGACATGCGGAGCGTGTTGCTTGCCGAACTGGACATTCGTTTTCAACCGGTCGAAGGGCTTCTTGCGGCCCTTCGCTCAAGCTAACCAGGACGCCATGTCCAGATATCTTCTTAATTTCGCCGTCTTTGTGGTGGGTCTGGCCGTCGTGTGCTGGATCGGCGCCGGCTACGCCGGCTCGAACACCTTGGCGCTGGCCGTCACGATGCTGGTCGGCGCCTGCTACCTGGCAGGCGCGCTTGAACTGCGACGCTACCACCAGGCCACTTCCACCCTGGCGCGGGCCGTGGCCGGCCTGTCCGAGCCTCCAGCCAGGCTGGCTGCATGGCTGGAGCAATTGCATCCCAGCCTGCGCAATGCGACGCGCCTGCGCATCGAGGGTGAGCGCGTGGGCCTGCCGGGGCCGGCGCTGACGCCGTATCTTGTGGGCTTGCTGGTGCTGCTGGGCATGCTCGGCACTTTCCTGGGCATGGTGGTCACCCTGAGGGGCACCGGGATGGCGCTGGAAAGCGCAACGGACTTGCAGGCCATCCGCGCTTCGCTGGCCGCGCCGGTCAAGGGTCTGGGATTTGCATTCGGCACCTCGATCGCGGGCGTGGCCACATCCGCCATGCTGGGGCTGCTGTCCACGCTGAGCCGGCGCGAGCGGCTCCAGGCGGCGCAGATGCTGGACGAGAAGATCGCGACGACATTGCGCGTCTACTCGCTGACCCATCAGCGCGAGGAATCCTTCAAGCTCCTGCAGCGGCAGGCCGAGGCAATGCCCAGCCTGGTCGACCGGCTGCAGGCCATGATGGCGGCCATGGAGCAGCACAGCCAAACCTTGCACGAGCGGCAGATCGCCAGCCAGGACGCCTTTCACGGCAAGACCGAGGCCGCGTACACCCGCCTGGCTTCCTCGGTGGAGCAGTCCATGAAGGAAAGCATCGCCGAGAGCTCCCGCGCCGCCGGTGCGGCGCTTCAGCCGGCCGTGGAAGCTTTGATGTCGAGCATCGCGCGGGAGACGGCCTCGTTGAACGACACCGTCACGCAAGCCGTGCAGCGGCAGCTCGACGGGCTGTCGGCCGGGTTCGAGTCCGCGACCACTACCGTGGCGGACATCTGGAACAAGGCGCTGGCGGGGCACCAGCGATCGAGCGAGGCGCTGACGCAGGACTTGCGCACCGCGCTCGATCAGTTCGCCGGCACCTTTGAGCAACGCTCGGCGGGCCTGCTGGAAGGCGTCGCCACCCGCCTGGAAGCCACGGCGGGCAGCATGTCGGAAGCGTGGAACAGCGCGCTGTCCCGGCACGAGCACATCAGCGGGAAACTGGCGGGCGACAATCAAAGCGCCCTGGCGGCGGCCGCGGCGACCTTGGAACAGCAATCGGCGTCGCTGGTGCGCACGGTGGGCCAGTCGCACGCGGACCTGCAGGCGGAACTGGCATCGCGGGACCAGCAGCGGCTGGCGGCCTGGGCCGAAACGCTCGGCTCGATGGCCGCTACGTTGCGCCACGAGTGGGAGCAGGCGGGCGCGCACAACGCGAGCCGGCAGCAGGAAATCTGCGACACGCTGGCGCAAACCGTGCGCGACATCTCGGCCCAGACGCAAGCGCACGCCAGCAACACGGTCGCCGAAATCGACCGGCTCGTGCAAGCCGCGTCCGCGGCCCCCAAGCTGCTGGAAAGCGTCTCCGCGCGCCTGGAAGCCGCGACGGGCGGCGTGTCGGAAGCGTGGAGCAACGCGCTGGCCCAGCACGAGCGCGTCAGCGAGAAACTGGCGGACAACAATCAACAGGCCCTGGCGGCCGCCGCGGCGACCATCGAGCAGCACTCGGCTTCACTGCTGCACACGGTGAACCAGTCGCATGTGGACTTGCAGGCGGAACTGGCAGCGCGGGACCAGCAGCGGCTGGCGGCCTGGACCGAAACGCTCGGTTCGATGGCCGCTGCGCTGCGCCGCGAGTGGGAGCAGGCGGGCACGCACAACGCGAGCCGGCAGCAGGAGATTTGCGACACGCTGGCGCAAACCGCGCGCGACATCTCGGCTCAGACGCACGCACACGCCAACAGCACGCTCACCGAAATCGACCGCCTCGTGCAAGCCGCGTCCGCGGCCCCCAAGCTGCTGGAAGGCGTCTCCGCGCGCCTGGAAGCCGCAACGGGCAGCGTGTCGGAAGCATGGCGCAACGCGCTCTCCCAGCACGAACGCATCAGCGAAAAACTGGCGGGCGACAACCAACACGCGCTGGCGGCGGCCGCGGCTACCCTCGAGCAGCACTCGGCGTCGCTGGTGCGCGCGGTGGGCCAGTCGCACGCGGACCTGCAGGCGGAACTGGCATCGCGGGACCAGCAGCGGCTGGCGGCCTGGACCGAGACGCTCGGTGCGGTGGCTGCCACGCTGCACAAGGAGTGGGAGCTGGCGGGCACGCACAACGCGAGCCGGCAGCAGGAAATCTGCGACACGCTGGCGCAGACCGCGCGCGACATCTCGGCCCAGACGCAGGCGAACGCCAGCGACACCATTGCCGAAATCTCCCGGCTCGTGCAAGCCGCTTCGGAAGCCCCCAAGGCCGCGGCCGACGTCATCGGCGAACTGCGCCAGAAGCTCTCCGACAGCATGGTCCGCGACAACACCATGCTGGAAGAGCGCGGTCGCCTGCTGGAAACGCTGGCAACCCTGCTCGGTGCCGTAAATCATGCCTCCACCGAACAGCGCACGGCTGTCGACGCGCTGGTCGGCACGACGGCGGATCTGCTGGACCGTGTCGGCACCCGGTTCACCGACAAGGTCGAGGCTGAAACCGGGAAGCTGGAAGCCGTCGCGGCACAAGTCACCGGCAGTGCCGTCGAGGTGGCAAGTCTGGGCGAAGCATTCGGTATGGCCGTGCAGTTGTTCGGCGAGTCGAACGACAAGCTGGTGGCCCACCTGCAGCGCATCGAAGCCGCGCTGGACAAGTCCGTCGTGCGTAGTGACGAACAGCTTGCGTATTACGTGGCACAGGCCAGGGAAGTCATCGACCTGAGCATGATGTCGCAGAAGCAGATCGTCGAAAACCTGCAACAGCTCGCCGGCCAGGGGGCGCTCGCCGGCGCCGAAGCGGCATGAGCGAGGACCTCGACGCCGGCGTGGAGCCGACAGCGCCGATATGGGCCGTCTTCGGCGACCTGATGTCGGTGCTGCTGGGCGCCTTCGTCCTGATCCTGGTGGGCGTCATCGGTGTGCAGCTCGAACTCTCGACCAAGCTGGAAGAGGAGGTCAGGCAACGGCAGGAGGAGACGCATCGCCGCGAGGCCCTGGAGAAGGCGCTGGCAGTGCCGCTAGCGGCGGGCCGGGTGACGCTCGTCAACGGACGCATCGGCATCAGCGGCAGCGTATTGTTTGCCCTCAACTCCGATCAGTTGCAGCCTGAAGGCCGGGAAGTGCTGAAGAGCCTGGCCGCGCCCCTGTCTGCTTACCTGCAGGCCCGCGAGGAGATCCTGATGGTGAGCGGCTTTACCGACGACCAGCAGGTGCGGGAAGCCAACCGCCGCTTTGCCGACAACTGGGAGCTGTCAGCGCAGCGCGCATTGACGGTAACCCGTGCGTTGATCGATGCAGGCATCCCATCCTCCTCGGTATTCGCGGCCGCGTTCGGCTCCGAACAGCCCGTGACCACGAATGCCGACGACCAGGGACGGGCCAAGAACCGGCGCGTGGAAATAGCGCCGATCGCCAGACCATCCACCGCAACGGTGAAGCGCCGTGAGTAGTGGCGGGACACACGACGGCGGGACGCGCGACGCCCAGGCAATGCTCGACGCATGGCGCGAGCGAGGCGCCGACCGCCTGGATCCTGTCCGCTTCCGTTTCATCGAGGCGCTGGCGCGGCGGTCGGCCGGCCATGGCGGCGATGCGCGACGCATCCTGGACGACAGGCTGTCCAAACTGCTCAAGGCCTATGCCGACGATCTTGAAAGCACCGCAAGCAAGGCCGGCGATGCGGGCAACGCGGCATCACCATGCGAGCCGGCTCGCGGGCCGCTTGCCGGACTGATCGAATACATCGCCAGCCATGCGCCGGCGGATCGCGGCATCCCCGCAGCAATTCACGCCACGCCCCGCAGCGTCTCCTATCCCGAACCGGCGGTGCTCGATTACTTCAGGGAGACCTGGTCCAGGGTCAGTACCGACCGGCAATTGCGGCAGTCGCTGGAGCAGGTGCCCGACAATGCCGGCCCGCTCAACTCGAACCGCCTGGTGCATCGATCCCTCTCACTGATGCACGAACTGTCGCCCGGCTATCTCCGCCAGTTTCTGTCGTATGTCGATGCCTTGTCGTGGATGGAGCAGATGAACGGCGGCGGTGCCTTGGCGGGAATTAAAGAGCCGCCTCGCGCCGGGAGTTCGAGGAAGAGCGCTCGCGGCAGGCCGCGCTAGTGCCGTGGGGCGGATCGATACCGCGTGGACAGCGTATGGGAAGCGTCTCGGACGAGACGCGTGAAGGAGCCGTGCACAGGGATGCGGTTGCCCCCGACAAAAGAACCGACGATCCTACCCTGATAGCTGAAGGCTCCCTTGGAGCCGACAGGCATTCGCACATGCCGCGCAACGCTCATGCGAACGGGTTTCTCAACGTCAGACTGTCCTCAAGGATCGAACCATGGTGCATATCCTCGGAATATAGCGTCTGGCACCCCTCGATCGAGGCAGCGGCCACGTTGCGGGCGTCGTAGAACGCCAGACCCTGACGCTCGGCCACGCGCAGCGCCAGCTCGTGCACCTCCACGGTCAGGGGCATCACGTGGCACAAGCTCTTCACCACATCCAGGAACTGCCCCACCTCATCCCAGTCCATGCCTAGCTTGCGTAGGCAGACATTCGTGACTTCATTCAGTACCTGCACGCTGATGACCGGCTTGCTACGCATCAGCGCTTCCGAACGAGCCATTTGGCTACTTGCTTTGCCCCTCCTGGATATACATTTTTATTGTATATCTACAAAAATGAGCGCAACCCGGTTGAATCAAGGCCATGTTGGATCCCGGTCTGTTCGACGGTGATCGGAGCCTAGCCGCACTTTGGGCTATGTCAGCCCTAAGTGCGGCACGTCGATTTCTGCGTTGGTCGCTACGGGGCAGCACGCCTATCCGTCGTCGCTCGGCGACTCCGCGGCGGTGAGCCCCAGGCGATCAGCGCGCACGATGGTCGGCCCAATGAAGATCAGTTTGCGCTGAGTGCTATGGACCCCGTGGGGCTGCATCTTGAAGTGGGGCCGCCGCCAATGGGGCGAGATCTCTCTCGGCCCCGTGTCAGCGGGCGCCGATGCATCGGCCTCGATATCCAGCAGGGCCGGCCCTACCACGTACCTGTCGTAGAGCTCCTCGATCTCCTGAAGGCGTTGCGCCCGCTTGCGTTTCCCAAGGCCTGTGAAGTTTCTTGGCGCAAGGGTGTAGGCCTGATTGGGCACCACCTGGGCATCGCGGACCGTCAGATACAGCAACATCTTGATCGCGTAATCCAGCGTATGGCGCCAATGCTGGCGTCTTTCCTCCATCCCTCCGTCTGCGACGAGGAAAGCATCGGTCATCGCATGCCGGACAAATGCTTCATCCAGCAGCTCGCTAATGGTCCGCTCCGGGCGGTCGAGCGGAAGCTCCAGCATTTCCAGTACGTCCGCACCGTCCGCACGCGACCACGTCAGACAACTCACGCTGCGCGGGTTCCGAAACAGGACAATGGCCTCGCTCTCGCCGATGCGCATCCAACGGCTCGACTCTGGGGTGATGCAAATGGTATCCGCCGGCATCGCCAAAGCGCCGATCGGCACATCGTCTGCCACAAAAGCAGAATCCAGCAGGCGGTGCAATGCCGCACTCGGCTCATAGAACACGCCGCCGCGCACATCAAACGCTTGCCAAACCACGCTGGTCAATGCGGTCGAGACCGCCGCGTCGACAGGCCTTCCGCGGTTACCTTTCGGCAGTGTCGCCCGAACAAACTCAGCGACATTGGAACCTATCTGGGTGATGGAGCGCGTCTTCAGTAACTCCGTAAAGTTCATCCCGACCGCCAGCGCATCGACTTCATTGCGTACCGCCTGCCATGCGGCCAGGGCTCCCGTGACGCGATATCTCACGTACGCCGTTAGCCGCGCATAGTCCTTGTGGGTGGCCTGCCCCGTCTTTACCAATGCGTCGAGCAGGAGCTGCCGTATCAATAGCCGCTGGTGCAGCCATCGGCGCCGATGATTGGGCTGCTCGCGCAGAGGTTGCCGCCTGCGATGCCTGGCGTAGTGCTCTGCATCCGCTCCGTCATACTGCACGCGAATCGACATGGCGCCCGGCGGTAGCTGCGCGCGGTCGTCCCAGCCCAACTCAAGCTGGATGCCATAGTCCAGCGTAAACAACTGGCGGCCTCGCGGCGTCGGTGCAGACAGCCATTTGACCAACTCGGGCCTCAACAGGCGCCACAGGTCTTCGAAGTACTGCAGCCTCTCGCCGTCGTCCCAGGGCTCCAGCGTTCCCGTAGACACCGACACCGTCGCACCCGGCACGATCGCTACGCATCGAACCGGCTTGCCGCCTAGCGCCAGTGAAGCATCCAACGCCAATTCCAGCGCATCCTGCGAGCTGTACTCCCGGCCGGTCACCTCGACATGGCCGCCCTTGTAGAACCGGATCGGGGCTCCGTGCGCATCGATCCAACGTGATGACTGAATAGCTAACAACCAATCCATGGCAACACTCTCCGCTCTAACGACGTTCCGTGCGAGCGCAAATCCTGGGCCACGCGCGCGTGAATCTTTCATGGTATCGGCGGGTTGCGCCCTGCGATATGAGACATGTCCGAATCAGCGTGCGAAAGTACTTCTATGGACAGTGGCGGTCGTCATCACAGAGAAGTACGTGAATCTTGTCCTCTACGACGGCAAGCCACGCGGTGCAGCCACGCGTCCCACCTTGCATGCGGCAATGCCTACCTTGTTCGTCCGTTCTGGCAGTCATACTGCGGGGCAAGCACCCTGCATCCGGGGCAATAGAACGCCGAGTGCAATACAACAGCATTGAAAAAATCGTCGCGATCGATCTCATGGAACACGGCGACCCCATCTACGCGGGAATGACCCAGGTCGAGCTCATGTCGTCGGCGCCCAAGCTTGCAGAGCAAATGCCTGCTGATTGTGCACCGCATCAACAGATGCTCACTGAGCCCCGAGAATCCCTATCCGTACTCTGCGGACGCAAGCTGGCTTTGGCGATGTTTGGCCATTCTCTGCATGACGCACGCGGTATACGCCATCCACCTCTTGATGAGGTGGATGGCACGGCGAGTGTCTGCTCTGTTTTCGCTGAATGTGGCTGCTCTGCTTTTTTCTACAGACATGCTTGTGATGGTAACCGGCCTGGCGTCCTTGACGGCCGGCTTGATGGTCGAAAGGCATGCCTTGAATCTAGTCAATGCCTATGTCGGAACATCCGTAGAAGTCGACGCGGTGATGAAGGGTGCTGTGCAAGAGTGTGTTCGGCACCTCGCTAAGCGAGGTTAAACAGGTGAATCCCTCGCGCGGTCTCCGTACTCTGCACGGACGATTCAAGGGCGTGGCTGGCGTCTCCACGTCTTGTCGGGGTAGCCGTTCAACAATCTCAGTGACAGGCGGCCCGACCGGAGGGCAGCCAGTCTCCACCACGCCACACGCGCCTTCTGCTCACCATGCGTAGCTATTCCATCCATCGACACGCGAAAGGTCACCTGGTTGCAGTCGGGGACGGCTGGAGCTGGCCGGCCTTCCTGTATGGCATCTTTTGGGCGCTGTACCAGAGGAACTGGGTTGTGGCTGGCTGTTGTATGGCGCTGCTCCTGGCGTGCGCGGTGCTGGAGCCGCTGAGTCCCTGGTTCGCCAGTTGGTTAAATTTCTGGTTCTCCAGCGTCGGATTCATGATCGCCGTCGCCCTGGGGATAACGGGCAATGCACTGCGACAGCAGACAACTTCAGTGCATGGGCTACAAGAGAATCCGCAACAACGTGGAAGCCGACACAGTGAAAGGTGCGCTGCCTGCGTTCCAAATCGCGCAGGAAGCTCAAAGGGAGAACCGGCGCCGGGCCGCGAACGGCAGGAAGAACGGGGAGAACATAGGAAACGGCGCGGATTCGCCAAGCGCGGACTGGGCACGGACAACCTTTTAACTCCACAAGGTAGATCAGCATGAACATGCCAACCGGGGAAGTGAAATGGCGGCACTAGAGCGCGGCCTTCACGTAGTCCGGAAGATTGATGTTGGCCTTGAGCGCAACATGGAACTGCGCATCATCGACCGCGGTGATCGGCGCCATGGACAAGGGCCTGAGTACTGGCGCCGCTGCCATTACCTTGCTCTGCATGGTCCTGAAGTCTTCGCCCTCATCGAGCTCGAAATCGATGCTGCGCACCTGATCCTCAAGCAAACGGAAAGCCATCGTGTTGGGAGCTGGAGCCTTTGCGGCCAGTTCGGGAAGGCGGGCCAGCCCATCGGTGAGCTTGGCGATCGCAGTTCCGAGCGAGAGGCCGGCCAAGGGGTCGTCACCAGGTTCGGTCAGGTCAAGGGCATAGTCCTTGCCGCCGATCACGAAGCGCTCCTGATGCCGTGCGTCGAAATCGAGAAAGCCCATGCGCCCGTGGCGTGGCCGACCGCCGATGACGACGGCCAGGACCAGGTCTTCACGTGCCATGACAAGTTGCTCGTAGGGGTCCTGGGTGCTGCCCTCGAGTATCAGGATATCGGCCTTCCTGCCACTTTCGATGCTGCCGACCTGGCCTTGCCAGCCGAGCATCTTCGCCGGTGTGGAAGTCACCATGCGGACAAGCTCTTCATCGGTGAACAGGCCGCCTTGGTGCTGGCTGACCAGGCGCGCGATCTTGAGCTCGCCCAGGAGGTTCTTGCTGCCGCTGGGTGACCAGTCGCACCCGAGGGCGATGGGCACCCCCGCCGCCTTTGCTGCGGCCACATTCGCCGTTTCCCCATACAGGAGCAGGTTCGACAGCGGAGACCACACCATGCCGGCGCCGGCCTGCAGACGCTGTAATTGCTCCGCCTTCAGCGCGGTGCAGTGGATCGTGATGAGGTCGCGGTCGATCGCCCAGGTATTGGGCGCGTATTCCAGGTCGAGAAAGCGTTGGCGAGCATCGTCGTCGGTGCCTTCGCTGAGGTGGTAGAAGAACGGCCGATGCTTCTGCAGAGCGGGGACCAGATCCGTCGCGATTTGGTCTGGTCGATAGTCGAGCGTCTGGCCGCCAGCCGCTGGAAAGTCCGGGTCAAGGGGAGCTTCGACGTTCCGGGTCAGCCCCTGGTACCACTTTTTGCCCCCTGTGCCGCTCGAACTCAAGCCCTGGGTCGTGGTGGTGCCTCCCAACAGCGAGCGGCATTCCACAAAGCGGGCAATGCTGCGAGCGTAATCCTGGTCTGTATTGGAGCCGATGACCTTGGCTGGCAGGGAGATGGAGATGTCATAGTCCGGCTCTTGCGTGCGCCATTGGTTTCGGTTGGTGTAACGCCGGGGCACGTTCCACAAGGGCAGGAAGTTGTAGCTCAGGTGGTTGTGCAGTTCGATGAGCCCTGGATAGAGGGTGCCCTGCGTTTGGACCGGCGTCACGTCGGCGAAGCTGGCCGGGATGTGGGCCGGGTCCGACACCACGGCGGCAATTCGATCGTCCTCGATACACAGGGCGCCGTTTTCGTACACGGTGCCGACGTCATCCATGGTGACAATGCGGCCGACCAGGACCCGCCGATTGCCGCCCATCGATACCAGAAAATTCGCCATCTCTGCCTCCGTTGTGTTGGTATTAAGCAGCACCGCAACGTACAGGCAGAAATGTACCGCAGTCCGATGTTTCGAGGGCGCCTCGGCTCAGGATAGCTCGACCGCCAGAGTCCGCCACCCACTCTCCCGGGGGATGGCAGGAAGTTTGCATCCGTGCGCGCGCAGGCCGGAACTTTCTGAATCTCTTGCCAGACCCGACTATCCGAGAAGCACTGGCCTTGTCTTTCTATAGCGCACCGGATCGAACCAGCTTATGCCCTCCCCTTACGACTCATACGATTTTCATGATCAGATCGGCCACCTTCTCCGCCGCGCATATCAGCGTCACGTGGCAATCTTCCAGGATTTCATCCCGGACTCGGACCTCACGGCTGCTCAGTTCGTCATGCTATGCACCGTCAAGAAATGGGGGGGGGGTATTTGCTCGATGACGTGGTGAAAACCACGGCAATCGATCAAGGAACCATCCAGGGAGTGGCTGATCGCCTGAAATCGAGAGGCCTTCTTGAACACTTACGGCGATCTCAACCAGGGCGAGCGCATCGCCCTCCTGTTTCTGCTTCGCAAGATGATGGGTATGTAAGCGAATCGCGCGTGTATGGATACTCATCGCCAATCACGCACGGCCAAGTCGAATCCACGATCGATTCACGCTCTTTATATGGACACATATCGCTTGTTAACAGCGAGGCGCTCATCCGACGCGTCGGCAAAGTAGGTTCGACCTTTAGTTGCAACCGCCAGAGCAACGTGGACCGTGAAGGCGACAGCAAAGCCGATGTACGCCGACAGGCCTGCAAGGATTGGGTCCTTAGCGAAGAACCAGAGCCATGAGGCGACAATCGTACCCGACAGCAGCGCAAGAACACCGACCGGATTGCATGCGCGGATGTGGCCGGTGCGATATTCAATCGGGCCAGTCACGATCTTCAATGCACCGCGGACTACGACAATGTCCGATACGACACAGGCGACCCAGGAGAGCAAAAAGATGCCAGTCCATTCCAGATAGACGGTGAGGTTACCCAGCACGTTGAACCACATCAGGGCGATCGACGCAGCAGTTACCATCAGGAGCCAGAATCGGCGGTGGAGCTTGCGTGCCCCGACGGCTTCGGCCCCGGACGCAAATGCTACGGAACTCACATGGAGATTCGTAAGGTTCACGCGGATTTGCGACACCCATGCCAGCGCAACACCGGGAAGCAGCCCAATCAATCCGATGAAGTAGATCGATGGGTCCACGCTCCCGGTAACAAGCGTGAAATACATACCCAGGGGGATGGCGCCAAAGAAAAGCAGCGCATATGGCAAAACAACGCTGATGAGCGCCTTGCGCTTGAACTCTTCGGCCCGGATGAAGCGATTGTAGTCCGCAGCCTCGAATGGATTGATACCCACCGTCCCCGCCAGCGCCGCAACAATCGCGATGGTGCCGGCGACACCGCCAACCGCCCCCTCGGGCATGGCCGTGAACATGCCGGACGGCATTCCGGGATTCCTGTTCCACGCAGCCACAATCGCGGCTCCAAGGAGAATCACGTAGACCGGCACGGTCCACGCAAGAATCTTTGTCATGGTGTTAATGCCATTCCAGGCCATCGGCAGAAAGATGAGGACAACCACCACATACCAAATCTGCTCCGGTATATGAAAGATCTGGTTAATGGAACGAGCCAGGATCTGCCCCTCAGTCCCGGCATAGATGACAAAGGTGCTTGCATAGATAGCTGAAGGGAGAATCGAACCCACTGCGCCGAATCCAGCTCCCCGGGTCAGCAGTTCGGCGGTCAAGCCTTCTTGCGACGCAGTCCGGCAGACGATGAGCGTGAGGACGACCAAAATCACGAACGAAATGACGAGGCCGGACCAGGTCGCGGCGGCGCCGCTCTTGGCCAGGAACAGCCCCCCGATGAGTACGAAGAAGAAGGCTGTGACGAAGCCAACCAGTACGGTGAGAATCGAGCCCGCTCCACGCTTAGCGTGATCAGGCACTCTCGAACGGGCATAGTCGTCATGTTCGCCGGAAGCGGCATCGGCCCCTGCCGCGTGCGGAATAACCCCGCCACCAGGTGCAGTTTCAGAGGTATTGGACATTTCGCTCTTCCTCCTGGCTTCAGGCCGATTGATTTGGTTGGTCGTACAGCGCAACACATGAGCAGGTAGCTGGGGCCTTGTCGGCCGACCTGTCATACCTGTGCTGGTAAGCTTGCAATCCGCCAATAAAGCGCATGAGCGCGGGGCGAAAAGACGGTCATTCCGCCGCGCGAACCTTCCTCACGCGCCGCGCCGTCGTGCCTCGTATGGCACCTCTGCATGCGTCGAGCGCGTATTCGATTCATTTGGGGTGGCGTGTCTACACGACTACTTGGCGATGCTCGGCAGGGCGTTCGCGGTCATCGAAAGATGAGGCGGGGTCCCAAGCTTCTCCGTCAGTTCGTCCGCAAGCATCAGGTCGACGAAGGTGGGATACAGGTTATTCAGCGTGGCGTTGTGTTCCTCGTCGCTTAGCGTCGCGTTAGCGTCTGCAACGAACACGACGTCATAGTTCAACTGGTGGGCATCGCGCGCCGTGGACTCGGAACAGCAGTTGGTGAGTGTGCCGGTAATGATCACTGTTTCGATGCCGCGCTCCATCAACCGTTCGTGTAGTGAACAGGTTCCGGGCGCAAATGCACTAAAGCGTGTTTTTTCGACGATCCAATCACCCGGCCGGACATCAAGTTCGGGCCAGAGTTGATGCTCTCGCGCACCACTGCGGAAAGCTGCGCAGGATCGGGCGGCGACTTCCGGGCCACAGAACCTTTCGTACCATCTCGTCCACGGGGTTCGCTCATGCGGATCATGGGTGTATCGCAGGAATACATTGACCCCGCCGCCCTCTCGCACTGCAGTACATATCCGGTTGACGTTCGGAACGATTTCACGCGCAACAGGCACTTCTACCGGAGCACCAACTTCCAGAAACCCCACCTGAAGATCGATAACAAGGTGTGCGGTGCGCGTTACATCAATCGGCCTTGGTGTCAGGTGTCCGCCACGCTGGCGTTGGGCGCGCTCCACGATGTGGGGCGAGAGCTTGATTTGATGCATTTATCCCCTCTTGCTGTGCGAGACGGTTGGAACGAGTTCATGCGCCACTTCTACTGATATTGAGTGTCTACACTCTATTTCATAAGAATAAACAGGGAATATAGGTAGATACCATGAGCGTAGTCACTGTATTTACGAGTGATTCCTCGCAAGTATCGCGCTAGGGAAGCCCTCCGACTGCAAGCTGCCGATTGGTAAAAAATCAACGGGGCTGAACTTGCCAAGCGTGTTGCAGCGGAAGGCCTTAGATGACGATGCGCACCAGGCCCCTCGTGCGCATCGTCGTCGGCCTCCGCGTGCGTCTCGCTCTCGATGGGCTCGACTTTGCCGTTGCTACCATCCTGATGCCGTTAGTCCGAAGGCAGGTCACCACGGAGGCCATCGTCGCCTGTGCCGTGGTGGCGCTCCATGATTTTCGAAGCACAGGCCAACGCAGTCGCACTCCCTAATGCCCCATCGACTGTATCGCACAGGCGGCAGCATGTCATGGAAATTGCATTTACATGAATATACTTGTATATACTACCAGGCATCATCGGCGCAAGGCGACTTGGAGGCAAGCCGCGGGACTCGTATTGAGCCAAGGCGCCAACGGTGGTTGCGTACACCTGACATAAGGAAGAAAGGAGATTCCCAAGTGCAAGAAAAACTCTCGCTGGCTTGCCGTGCGACGGCGGCCGCCATGCTGGTTGCCGCGGTGAATGCCGGTGCTGGAACGTTGGCGCAGCCCACCGGGCTTGACGACGGGCGTGCCGCCCCGCTGAACGGCCTTGTGGCAACCATGTATCCCGAGTTGGACGCCTTGTACAAGGATCTGCATGCCCACCCCGAGCTTGCATTCGGCGAGACCCGCACGGCATCGCGGCTCGCCAGGGAGATGCGCACGCTCGGGTTCGAGGTAACCGAGAACGTAGGAAAGACAGGGGTGGTGGCCATGTACCGCAACGGCCCAGGCCCAACCATCATGGTGCGCACCGACATGGACGGGCTCCCCATGGAGGAGAAGACCTCTTTGCCCTATGCCAGCAGGACACTAACCACGTGGAACGGACGCGAGAGCTTCGTGGCACATAGTTGTGGCCATGACCTGCACATGGCAACCTGGGTAGGCGCCGCGCGCGCCCTGGTCGCCATGAAAAACCAGTGGCGCGGCACCTTGATGTTCGTGGCACAACCAGCCGAGGAGATCGGCGCCGGCGCCAGGGCGATGCTGGCCGACGGACTTTTCACGCGATTTCCCAAGCCTGACGCAGCGCTTGCCTTGCACACTGACCCTCGGCCTTACGGCACGGTCAGTTACAGCGTCGGCCCGATGACGTCTGCCGCCAGCTCGTTCGAGATTCTCTTCAAAGGCCGTGGCGGCCACGGCTCCGCACCCAACAAGGCGCTGGATCCGATCATCATAGCCTCCCGATTCGTCATGGATGTACAGACCGTGACGAGCCGGGAGAAGGATCCTATGGCATTCGGCGTCATCACCGTCGGCGCCCTCCAGGCAGGAAGCTCGGGCAACATCATTCCCGACAACGCGGTCTTGCGCGGAACAATCCGCGCTTACGATTCCGGGGTCCGGACACTGCTTGTCGACGGTGTGCGGCGCGTCGCGCGGGCATCGGCAAGTGCGGCCGCTGCCCCGGAGCCGGAGATCACGATCACCGACAATGGCCACGGCGTGGTGAACAGCGAGGCTGTGGTCGCACGCGTCGAGGCGGCGCTGCAATCTGGCCTGGGCAAGGACAAGGTGGCCCGTACGCTCCCTCTCACGACCAGTGAGGATTTCGCGGAATATGGCAGCGAGGGGGTGCCTTCGATGTTCTTTCTAGTGGGAGTGCTTGACCCAGAAGACGTCTCGGCCGCAAACAAGAGCGGCGGCAAGCCCCTGTATTTCAATCACTCCCCCTACTTCGCCCCGGTGCCCGAGCCATCGATCAAGACCGGTGTCACTGCCATGAGCCTGGCCGTGCTTAGCATACTTGCGACGCCCTGAACACGCTTCGCAGTTGGTTCCCCTACCATCCTGATGCCGTTAGTCCGAAGGCAGGTCACCACGGAGGCCATCGTCGCCTGTGCCGTGGTGGCGCGCCATGATTTTCGAAGCACAGGCCAACGCAGTCGCATTCCCTAATGCCCCATCGACTGTATCTGGGATGCCAAAGGATCAACGTCTGGCGGCGGCACGGTGGGCCTCTTCAAAGCACTGTGCCGAAGCGTATCGATTCCGGTTCGATCAACGCCAGATGACGGCCAGCAATTACGCTTCGGTGATGCCCGGTTTTAGATGGAAACGGCCTGGTGCGAGCAGAAGGGGGATTGCGCGCCGGACGCAGGTCGGGAAAACATCAAGGCATCTATCCGGGCCAAGGGCTCAATGGCTACCGCGCCAGCTACGCTGGCGGCCGGCAACGTTGATCAGCTTACCCATCATGGTGCCGGAATGTTTCTAGAGCAGGAGGGTTCCCCCCCTCGAATTGGCGACCAGTGCAGGCGCGCATCGTGCGGGGCAAGGCATGAGCCTCGTGTAGCCCCGACGTAACGTGAGTTCATCACCGGCCAGCTTACATTTAAGGTTTGCCTTATTTCCAGCTGCCCTGTAGTTCGCTACGCTTCATCATACGGGCAGGTGTGGATGCCTGCGTTGTGAGCAGCACGGCAACTCGGTCGGACCCGTATGAGGGACATTGCTGCATATCTTCACTGGAGAAAAAAGCATGTTAAAGAAAGCCGCTTCGATTGCTGCCCTCACGGTTCTGGCTGCCAGCCAGGCGCAGGCAGTGACTCTGACCCAGAGCAACAGGCCCCCGGTCGGCCCTTCCGCCTCAAACAATGCCGCGACCGCACCGACTGCCCCCAGCGGGGCACAAGTTCAGCAACCGACGGCAAGAGGTAGCGCCGCAAATTCAAATCAATTGCCGAGCGGAACTCACGCGTCACTGTGAGTTGGCCAGGTCGAACCGGAATTCGCTGTTGCGATCTGATATGTGCTTCACCGAAGGGATACATGAGAAGTAAGGAAAGAAACCCGCCGGGCTTTGGTGCCTGTGAGAGGCCAGCTCGACAGCTCACGGCGCGCGGGAGGGCCGCCATACAATGGGTGATGCGGATTACGCTGCTACTGCTATGTCTCGTGAAGTGTTCGGGTGCGTGGGCCGGCGTCTGCTCGCTTGTCGTGCCGGCGGAGAGCTGGCAGATTCCCGTTAGCGGCACCATCGCGGCGCCGCGTGATTCTGCCCCCGGCAAAGTACTGGCGACCTTCTCGTACTCTCATGCCGCTGTTGCTGGCCAGGTCGCATCCTGTGGCGCCGGTACTTTTCAACAGGGATGGGGCATGCTCACGACCCCGCACGGAGCCGCGGACAGTAATGGTGTGTTTCCGACCAACGTTGCCGGCATCGGAGTTCTGATAACTACGGCAGGCGGAGCGAAAATCCCGGTATCCCAAACGCTGACCGGGCCTTATGGATTGTATGACACCGGGTACCCAAGTGTCTCCCTGGTCTACAAGATCGTCGTGACCGGCCCGGTCTCAGCCGGCACGATCACCGCGGCAGATTTGCCTAGCGTGCACTACTACTACGATAGCGTAACGTGGTTCCCGCTTACGCCGACAGGTTCCATGACTGTCACTGTGTCCTCTTGCCAGACACCGGATGTCACGGTCAGTCTGGGACCGCACAGGCTGTCCGAGATGACCGGCCCCGGCACATTCACGTCAGCTACCGGTTTTAGCGCAGGGATGAACAGCATCCGGTACGAAATCGACGCGGTCACCACGGTCCTGGCAGGTACCGGAAATTCAGTCGTCACGCTGGATTCTGGTTCCAGTGCGACCGGCATTGGTCTGCAACTGCTCGATGGCAACGGCAATCCGTTAGCGCTGGGCACAAAGGTGCCGTTCAGCGGTAGCTACAGTAGCAGCACCGGAGGCAGCTATACGATTCCTCTCAAGGCGCGCTACTACCAGACCGGACCAACTACTGGTGCAGGCACGGCCAATACCGAAATGGCCTTCCTGATGACCTACCAGTAGCAAAAACTATCAGAGTCCGCGTTATCTGGCCCTGTAACACCGATTTGATGTAGCGCGAACGTCCGGTATCGCGAACCCCGAGCGTCCGGAAGGGGTTGCGGATTCAACCGGTTTGGGTCGACAAGGCGCCGCGTCACCAGCACAACTTGTCCCGCCGGTAGCCGGGGCGACGGAGCCCACGATCTCAATGCATAGTCTCCTACCGCGCTCGGGATTGCGCTGCCATGACAGACCAGCGAAACGCCGGTCCGAAAGATCGCTACGGCACATCGTCAGAAAAGGTGGCATCGACAAAGGCACGCAGCTGCGTCAGGTCAGTCTTGGCATAGGCGGCTGTGGTATGCACCGAGACGAGGATTGAGATGAGCGCTTCGTTCCATCAGCTATGGCACCTCCGCTCGCAAGGCTGGGGTTGCTGCGCGCTCGGCGCATTCGGCGTGGCCGTCCTGGAACCGCACTGGCACGCCTTCCTGCCCTTGCTACTCCCCCGCGACCGCTATTCCCCAGCGCGGGCCTCCCACCTCCTGCACGCCGTGATGCGCGTGCGTGGCGCAGTACCACCGGCGGCCGCGGCACTGTCCGCCACGCCAGCGCTATACGTTACCTATCAAGCGTGGAGTGCACGAGGCGCGTACGGCACGCCGACTTCGCTTTGGCTGCAGTGACCGCGCCGGGCCCACCACACCCCGCGCCGAACTTCGGGTGGGTAAGCCGGATTTCGAACGGCACTGGCGCGACATATTTGCCCTCGCTGGTCTCGAAGAGCTCCTTTGTGCCGCCCGATACTCCTTAACCGGCAAAACTCGTCCATCTCGCCGAGCTCACCCGTCACAAAGAAACCGTCCGCGGTCATGCTTTGCGCTGTCAGTGCCGGATCCCGGTAGCGACCGAGCATCTGAGTAGGCGTATTTGATCAAGAACTCGCCATTGTCCGCGATGCGGCATTGCGCGCTAGGCAGCGCCTGAGCGCTCGGTGACGCGCAATGTTTCGCCCCGCCCCGCCCCACGTCACGTCACGTCACGTCACGTCACGTCACGTCAGCCATTCGACGGCTCGCATCAATTTAAGTCTTTCCCTATGGACCTCACGTGACGATGGCAATACGCTGAATCCTCGAATCTGGTGAGAGGTGTCGCGATCCAAAGATGCACTCCAACTCAGGAGTGGCAACAGATGGCATTTTCCAGAATCTCTCATGTTCTCTACACGAAAAGCAATCGCCCTTAGGCTGCCGCCCGTCCCTCTTCATGGAAATCGGATGCCAGCTAGCCGGAAATGTCTGAAGCAGGGGCTACTAGCCCACTATTCCCGATGACCAGTGACGCCGGGCTAATCCGGGACCTGCACGGGCATTTATGAGTGCGGCATCCGGACCGAGGCCAAGTCCGTTTCCATATCTACCCGTGCATGCAACACTTCCGCCTCATAGTTAGTGTGTCCTTTTTCCTAGCGGTCACCCATGCAGTTGCTGCCGATGGCGTCGCCTTTGCCGGCTTCGCCTACGCCGGCGACGCTCAGCAGATCGCGGCCCGCTTCCCGGTCACGCGACAGGTCGAGGCCGAGCTGACCGCCTCCGGCAGCGCGCCGAACAAGGCCATCAGCCGGTCCCTGGCCGCGCGCCCGCCCGCCAATTTCTCGCTGTCCAGCGACGGCATGGCCAGCTTGAAGAATAGCGACCAGGCTCTCGCTACCGCACTGGCGGTGACCAGCGAGACCATCTCGTCCGAGCGCTTCGGCCGCCTGTACAAAGTGCTGGCTAACGTGCGTGGCCAGGCCCTGGTGTTCGATTTCAAGGCCATGACGGTGCTGCGCGCCTACCCGATCAATGTGACCTGCCTCGACGTGCTCGACCATCAGCCCAGCGAGCGTGAGAAGCGCGACCGCGTCAAGCGCCTGCTGCTCGGCGGCGACAAGCCGGGCCTGTTCGATCGCTACGCTCAGGCCCTGTCGGGCACGAAGCTGCCGTCGTCGGGCACCCGCTACCTGCAGGTGTTGCAAGTCAACGTGGTGCCTGAAGCGTTGGCCCTGTTGCCCGAAGGCCCGAAGACGAATTCCGGCGTGGCCGAAGGCTGGCTCGCCGACATGTTCGGCGAAGCCCCGCTGGATAAGGCAGGCGTCCCGATCCTGCCGTTCACCAAAGGCTATGCCATTGGCAATGCGATGGCGATGCGCTTCGCCGACGGCGAGGTCTTCAACCTCAAGCTGCCTGAGCCCGACTACACCATCCAGGTGGACCTGAAGGGCTTCAAGCGGGTCGAGTACGGCAGCTCTGCGGCCGGCACCAGCTACATCTATGCGGTGTACAGCCACGTCAAGCTGGGCGAGCCGATGTCCGGCAAGCAGTACCTCGACGCCGATTTCAAGAACGGCGAAGTGAAAGCCGTCCCCGTCACGCAGTCAGAGATCGATGATTTCCCGGCTTACGCGGATTCCCTGCGAGCCCTGTTCACCAAGCTGTCCAGTTCGCTGGGCGGCCAGGACAGCGATTGGCTGGCCGCGGCCTCGTCGGGCGATAACGTCAGTAAACAAGTCGATGTCAAGATTATGCTCAACATTTACATGAAGAATCCACTATGAATATCGCCTTCCTCGGCGACGGAGGGCCCATTTCCCTGGGAATTCAATACATACTTTCCGGCGCCAAATTCCAATACTCGGTGTTTGCCGATGGGGGAGACCTTATTCGGCGAATTTGCGACACAAACTATCAATTGCTGTTCATCTGTAGCGGGCTATCGGAATTCTCCCATCTCGATGTGATTCGTGCCGTGCGCAGTACGCGTGCAGGCGATTTGCCGATTTTGGTAATCTCCGGCGCCATCAGGGAGATGGACTTGATCGCATGTCTCAATGCCGGTGCCGATGCCTATGTGGAAGGGCCCATCAGCGGGGGGAGTCTGCTTGCTCACATCGCCGCATTGAGTCGTCGCCCCAGGATTGGCATCCCGTATCGCCAAAAAGCCGTTGCGGCGCTTGGACCGTACGAGCTGTACACCTCGGGCCGCATCGCCAAGATCTCCGGCAAATCAATCTCACTGACACCAAAGGAGTTCGATCTCGCCCTTCTTTTGTTTTCCAACCCAGGGCGCGTCCTTTCTCGTACCCATATTGAATTTGTCGTTTGGGGCCATGAGTTGCCACCCCTATCCCGAGCTCTCGCCGGACTCGTCTGCCGGCTGCGCAGGGTCCTCGAAATTGGAACCCAGAGTGACGTGATGATCTCCGGCGTGCACGGCGTTGGCTACCGCCTGGAAGCGCGAGCCGAACTCGAGCCGGGACGAGGCGTACCCTATTGAGGGTATCGGCTATGGCGGCCAGCGGACCGGGACCGATATCCTGCTACGGAAGCCTCGCGACAAGGTTGCAGCCAAGCGCTTCTTCAGCCGGGCTTTTGCCTCTTGCCCCCAATGCCGCAAGATCGTCACGATCAACCGCGCAGCTATCCGGTGGCGCCGGCCGAAATCCCGGCGTTCACAGAACCCAAACACGTCTTCGTCAAAGCCAGTGCCCGGGGCAACAACCTGGCCCAAGAAATCCATCCGCCTACACTTGAACATGAGCGCCGCATACACGGCTGTCGACTTCCGAACGTGCGCCGGCACTATCGTCGAGCTTCGGGCTGATCCGGCAGTGCTTCGCGCTCAGGCGATATGTCCTGCGCGATTCACCTTTCCGCGTACATTTTGCCGCACGCGTCGACGCGTGGTGCGGGCCTCGCCCAACCATCTTCATTGCTCGATCTCGCGGCGACCACGCATCAACGTGACAAAGCCGTAAGGACCGTCGTCCAGCAGCGGAGCTGGTGAACGCCCAGCCCCCTCACGCGCGCGAATTGTCCTTTTGCTTCGCTCCTCTGAGCGGGATGGGTGTCTCAGTAGCCAGACGCCGAGCCTCCTCCGGAGTCTGGCCGGACTTTGAAAGGCATAGCTGATCTGCGCGACCCGCTCGAGACAGGGTTGCCGTAACAAAGTACCAGAGCCCGTCATCTAGTTCGATGACATCAGCAACCTTGACAGGCTCGAACGTCGAGAACGTTCTCTGTCCTCCCTTGTCACCGTAGCAGAGGAACCGGATACGGTAGCGGTATATGTTGATCATGCGCACACCTTGTTTTGTTGAATAGTGAGCGGCATATCGCCATGCTCCCGCGATACGGCGGCAAAAAAAACGAATGACTCCTGTCCGTCTTCCTGGCCGCGGATTTTGCCTTGGCCAGCACTGCGGCTCATTCGCTGGCCGCATTGATGAGGCACGAAGAACGATACAGCCACACGCCGACAAGACTCCCCGCAGCCGTATTCTCGTCCTGCACTTCACCGTCGGCACGCAATTGGTGCTCGGCGTATCTCGCGGACCGCCGCCAGCAAGTCTCAATCATGGTGGCGCCACGTTCGGCTATACCGCCCCCGAAGGCGGGAACCGCTTCGCCGCCCTTCTGCGCTGGTACCGCTAGCGGCGCCTTGCCCGTGTCGGATTTGCCGCCTCCAAGAAAATGCAAACCTGCGACTGCCAGACCTCCAACGAACAGCAATTTGATCAGAAGAAGGCCAGCGCGTCGCAGGACAAAATAGATGGTCTCTAGAATGCGAAACATAGCGGATTGATCTTACCTTTTGGTCAACGATGTGGCTGATAAATTTGAACACGATCCGGTACACGCCTTCGCGGCATCGTGCGATGGATGCTGAGGCGTTGCGCGTTCCTCTTGAGACAGACCTTCCCACTCGAAGATGCCATAACGAAAGAAATTCCCATTGAGTTGCGTGCTCCGGATAAGGTAAGTGCGAAAGCGCCGATAGAGATCGCGATCCAGCTGGAATGTACCGGACACGCTCCAGAATGCGTCTAGGCAGCCTTGAAAGCTCAGTTCCGGCATCGCATAGGCAGCGTCTCCCAGCACTGCCAGCGGCACGCCATGATTCATGGCCGAAAGGCCCACCGTGCTGTTGATGACGACAACACCGCGCGCGTGATCCAAGAGCGTGGGCAGATGCAGATCATGCAGGTAGATCAATCGTCCGCCGACGGCATAACGCACCGCCAGCGCTCGGATCAGTCTGGCATAACTGTGATATCCACGATCCATCGGGTGATGCTTAATGACTAGCAAATGCTCCGACTCCGCATGAGAAGCGAATGACGCCACCACGTGTTCAATAAATTGGGCAACCGAGTCGAAGGCGGAATGCACTTGCACCTGTGAATCTGTATTGACTTGGAGCGGAACCAGAAAAAAACGCTTTGAAGCGGTACCGCACAGGAGATCCTGGTAATTGCGCTCGCTCACGCGATAGCACAGCTTCCGCCATGGACTGCGAAGCCAGGGAATCGCCTCACGAACCGACAACGGCCGATGATGGCGATAATGCGGGAATTTACGGGAGAAGGCGATCGCGGCAAGGTAATATAGGAAGGCGCAGCAAGCCGCGTGCCAGAACGTATTGCCAACCGCTCGCTCCGCCGGCAACTCGATGTCGGACAGACATCGATAGAATCCCGCTTCGCGCGGCAAAGACGAGTGGTTATTTACCCCCGATCTCTCCAACGTAACGAAGTCGGGCCGGACGTAGCCCTCCTCGAACACCCACACCTCCACATCCCGCAGTTCGGCAATGCCGCGTACTGGCATGTGAATCTCGCGGCAGTCTCCAAAGAGGAAGATGGTGTCGATGCCGCGTTCCGCGACCATCCGTTCGAGCGTCTGCGGCCAGTCCGCCATCGTCCCGCGGTAGCTGGTTGCGCCAGTAACGTAGAAGAATTGGTCCCCTCCGTTGAAATTGACTTTGTGCACGCTGGCCGCGCCCGCACGGCGCAGCGCCGCGGCTAGTCGCCAGAAGAACGGTCCAACTGGTCCCTGCAACAGCAACACTTTGCGCCCGGCAAATCTCTTCCATCCTCTCTCGATCATCGCTGTCCCATCAAGGCGCGCAGCGTGAAGCGCAGAGCCGCGCGCTGCAGGGTCCGCGCGAACTTGC
The DNA here is from genome assembly GCF_056398185.1 of Cupriavidus sp. 05L310. Lineage (NCBI taxonomy): Bacteria > Pseudomonadati > Pseudomonadota > Betaproteobacteria > Burkholderiales > Burkholderiaceae > Cupriavidus > Cupriavidus sp. 05L310. The sequence continues at coordinate 21,490 of NZ_JBFTOX010000068.1, read as the reverse complement.
GAGCAGCCGTTTCGCCGCGGCGGCTCTCGCGCCAAGCGATCAGCGCGTCCAGTGCCTGCTCGGGAGTCACCAGGTCTCCGCTTCCAATGCTGACGTAGCGGGGATACAGGATCAAGGCGGCTGCCACCAGGGCATCCAGCGTCAGGCGGCGAGTTCGCCGCGGCTGCATCAGTGCGTCTCGGGTCAGGCCCCAGCCGGCGTAAAACGGCCGTCCATAGGTTGCTACCTTGCGTCCTCTTAGCAAGGCCTCGAATCCCGCCAGAGATGTGAGGACATGGACTTCGTCGACCTGGTCGATGAGCCGGTCCATCGAAACGTTCATGACGACCTCATCGCACCAGCGATTCTCCAGCCAGGCATCCCGGCCCGCTGCCCGAAGCCCGGCTTGTACATCCGGGTGCGGCTTGTAGACCAGATATGCGTCCGGACATGCGGTACGCACGGCCTGGAGCAAGCCGAGATTGGTATGCACGTGCGGGGCACCGTATCGCAACGCCGCGTCGCTTTCCACCTGGCCAACTGCGACTACAACCTTCCGCCCAACCATCGGCCGGCACCAGTTCTCCGTGCCAACGTTGTACTTGGTGATGCGCGACTCCACGATCCTGGCTCGCAGCCGGGCGGCGCGGAGCAACAGACCGGCGTCGAAGTGGGCGCATTGTAGAAGCGACTCGAGATCCGACGGCCTGCTGGCATCGTAGTACATGCCTTGACCGTCGACCGCTAGCGACAGCGGTTGCGTAAGGTCGGCCCCCAGGCCGACCGAGCGGAGAAATCCGTCCTCTATACGTAGAATACGCCGGCCGGCAAGCTGCTCCGTGCCGATGTTCCCATTGCCCCAGACAGCTATCGTGGCGCTTGGTGGCACTGTGGCAGCGTTGCGCACAAAATGTACCTCGGCGTCGGCGAGAAAACGCCTGACGATGCCACGCTTCCTGCGCGAGAAGCCCAGCCCGTAGATCACGTCACGGGCAGCCGTATCGGCCCGCAGCGGCATGCTATGCATGAAACCCTCCAGCTACTTGATCCAGCAAATCGTCCACAATTGCGTAGTGGCATTCCCAGGTTGGCGGATCGAAATGACGCGTACGTTCGAGCTGCAACGCGCGTCTACGGCTCCCCGCAGTGGCAAAATCGGCAATGGCATCTCTCCACCCCGCTCCGTCGCGCGGGTCCAGGTAATCGGGAATGTCACCGGCGATCTCGCGGAACACCGCAAGGTCGCTCGCTATGACAGGCGTGCCCATCCCCAGTGCCTCCACCAGTGGCAGACCATAACCCTCCACGAAAGACGGAAACAGCAGCGCTCGCGCATGGCGCAACCAGGTGGCGAGTTCAGCGTCGCCACAGACCGGGCGCCGGACGACCAAGCGCCTCAACACGTCAGAGTGACTCAGCAATCTGTCGATATGCTCTGTATCCCAGCCTCGCTGCCCGATCAGCACGAGGCGCGGTACCGGCCCTGTCTGCCTCCGTTCAGCGAGCCCGAGCCAGGCCTGTAGAATCAGGGCGTGATTCTTCCGTGGCTCGACGGTGCCCAGCATGACAAAATACGGTTCGCTCATTGCTGGTGTTGCCGCACCACTTGGCAGCAGGGTACCCGCGAGAGGTGCAGCTACCGCGGGAGGCATGGCAAGCCTGAGCTTGTCCGCATGGCCACGCAGCATCTCCAGCGTCGCTGTCGAGTTCGCGATCACTCCCGCCCCGAGGCCAAGCATGGCTGCAATGCGCTGCTCGTGGCGCCGGCGCTCCCCCTCGCGGCAGTATTCTGGATGTGTAATCGGAATCAGGTCGTGCACCATGAATATGGGCAGGACCTGATTGCGGCGTAGCCAACGGCCGTACGCTGGCCGATCGAGACCACTATGACCCACATTGAGTAGAATGCTCCCTGGCCGCAGCGTTTGCGCGACCGGCATCGGCAGAGAACGCGCTATCAACGTGCTCAACTTCCGCACAAGACCCCTGGGCCTTGACGCCAGCAATCCGAACAATTCGCGTGAACAGGCGAGAGACAGGACCTTGCCCAGACCGAATTTATGCAAGACAGCGCGGGCAGTACCGTAGCGCATGGCATAGCTGAGGCAAACTCGATCCACGCCCGTGGGCAGACGCCCCCGCATCGCACGGATGACCAATCGAGTTACGTCGATCGATATATCGGGTACCGCTACTTCATCCATTCTGGCTTCCGCCCCGCGTCGATTGGAGTTACCGCGTCATATTGATGATATTGAGAATCGGGTACGCACCCGATAACACAATGTTCAGAAACTTCTGGAGTTCAGCAGTCGGCGCATTCGCCACATACAAGACATCCTTGTCCTTGATGGGAAAGCGCTGTGCGACGAAGAACGATGCAGGTTCCTTCAGGTTCACCCGGTAAACGACCGGAATCCCGGCTTCGCGGGTACGATTGGCCGTCACGGCTCCGCCCTTCAGCAATAGGGGATCCTCAAAGCGGAAGATAAAGACCCCCGTGGCGTCGGCCCGCGCATCCTGCACGCCGCCCGTCCTGGCCAGCGCCTGCGCGAGCGTGATGCCGCCCGCTTCGAAATTGATCTCTTCGTTCTTTCCGGTCGCACCCAGGGCAGTGAAACTCAGCGGTTGATACAGCACGGTCAGAACGTCGCCTGCGCGAAGCAGTACGTTCTGCCGGGGATCGTCAATCACCGCCTCCAGCGGCATGGCATAGCTCCTGTCGGCTCGCGTAAGCCGCACGGTGCTCTTGTTGACTGGCTGGTTTGGACCACCCGCCGTAGCCAATGCATCCAATACACGTTCGCCGCGTGGAGTCAGCGGCATCCGTGCGCTGCTCTTGACCTCCCCGACGATGGTGACCTGCGAGGACGTATTGTCGGCAATCCGCACTAACACCTGGGGCTGGTTTGCCTTTCCCTTCAGCCGCCGTGCGATATCAGCCTCAACCTCTCGGGTCGACCGGCCGGCAGCCATTACCGTACCAATAAAGGGAACCATGATCATCCCGTCGGCGCTCACCATCTGCGCGGGCAGTTCATTCGCCCGCGTGGGCGCCGAAAGCACGGTACCGTCCGTAGGCACGCCCGCTGGGCTCGCGAAGAGAACTGCCGGCGGTGCTTCCCAGATCGAGATTGCAAGGGTGTCGCCCCGGCCCACCACATAGCGCACGCCGGAGGACCCACCGGCCGCATCCGAAAGCTGTTCGTGATAGCGCGCATCCAACAGGGATTGCGCAAGCTCATTGGTAACATCGATGACAACAACAGCCTGGGCCGTGCCCCCTTTTTGATCCACGCTCGCCTGGACTTCGCGGGCGCTTGGCCCCGATGTCGGGAGTATTCCGGAACAGCCACCAGCCAGCAGTGGGAGAATCGCGGCCGCCATCAGCTTCGCGCGGATAGGGCGCTTTCCATCGGTGATCGAAGGTAGAACAGTCATAGTAATTTCATTACGCGACGATGCGAACCTGAGTATGGGCATCAAGGCCCGCCGCATCGCCGATGGGAGGAATCCCCTGGCAGGGAACTGCGAAGATCAATCCCGCATGGCGTCCTCAAGGCTCGCCGGTGGCCTGCGCCCTTCGTGCAGGTAGCGCGCCGCACGCCCTGTGACACGGAGATACCAGTCCTCCGCCAAGGCGCAGCCGTCTTCGTCAAGCGTGACGGTATCCACGCCCGCCAGCGACTGCGCTCTCGTCTTCACTGTCGGAAACAGCGCGGTCCCTTCATCCACTTCGTCGAACATCGCGCCATACAGCGATGTGACGCCAGCCCCAAGCAGGTTTGCGGCCTGGCGCCAGAAGAACTTGCCGCACTGCCGTGGAATCAAGTTGAGTTCGGCGTTGCGGGCAATGCCCCGATTGCGCATCAGGTTGTGCCACGAGAAGCCGGGGAAGACAACGGGAACATAGCCAATGCCAAGCCGCTGCGCTTCCGCGAGATCTGGCACGACCACGTCTCGCAGGAAGGCATCGGCGCTCGCCAGATCGCGGTAGCGTCCAACGCTCCACGGGCTGATAACGTCGTAGCTGCGGTACACGGCCGCCCACCCGGACTCAGTCCTGGAATCCCCATCGAGCGTGCGCCAGGTCGTCGGCACACCGCCGATCACGGTGACCGCGGCAAGACCACCTCGTCCGGCCTTAAGGTCGTCGATGAGGTGAGCCACCTCGGACGGCTCTCCTGGATGCCCGACGAAGCCAAAGCCCCACAACTGGAGCACCGGCTTGCCGTTTTCCTGCAGGTAAGCAGCGCTCTGTGTCAGCTTGAGATCCTCGACGACATGGCGCCAATCCCGGCGAATCGTCGCAACGACACTTCGCGCGTCCGCGCCACTGATGTCGTAGGCAAGATAGAAGACACGCTTGTTGACCTCAGCGGCACTGCGCACGTTGGCCATCACACGATCACTGCGCGCAAGCTTGCGCGTATCCTGAATTCCGGCGACAAACCGCTGCACAGCGGCCCCATCGATGGCGTGCTGTTTCATCCAGCTGAAGTGGCGCTGCACAATCCCGGGGTTCTGCGCGGAGTAGAGCTTCACATGCTCGCCGTCGCTACTCAGAAGGCCGGTATCGCACAGGTCATCCGCGGACACATCCCTCAACACAGGCAGCAGGTCAACCGTCACGAATTGAGGCTGGACAGCCTTGACGAACCAGTGCTGCCAGTCTCCGTTACCGGGGACATCGCCCGGGCATCCGAACCAGCCTTGATAACCGACCAGCATCCGTCCCGCAAGGCCGGAGTCAGCGAAAGCGGCAGGGGGCAACAATCCCAAGAGGATCGCGCTAAATATGAGAAGACCGCCTCTAATGATCATGGATATCGTGGGTGGGGCCTGATGGGTCTCTTTTTCAGGCAAGAGAGCTACCGTCGCGCCTGAGCATGTACATCTTGATGAGCCTGCCAACCATGATCTCATCGCTTGATTCTTCAAAATACAAATCTCTCCAGGCCGAGGTGGCATGGTAGTGGAAGACTCTGAGGGTGTCGCCCGGTGTGGCTATTACTTCCACGCGCGGAACGAATCGTTCGCCGTCGGAAACGAGAATAGCGATGAGCCGGTGTTTGCCCGATCGCGCACGCAGTACCTGATCCAGTCTCGTTAGCTGAGCCACGGCTTCGGGACTGAAGTGGCGGTGCATTACAAACGTCGTGTACTCTCCCGAGTCCAACTGTTGTCTCAGCCGTTCCACGCAGCGGCGCAGGTAGGCGTAGTCATCGACGAGATGGACGTCATGATGATTGAAAACAAAGTCGACGCCGAAATGCTTCCGATAGAACTCGTGCTGTACGCGATTCACCGTTGGGCCGTGCTTTCGCTCGGCAAGCGGCACGGGAACGTAATAGCGCCGATCGAGGAAGGTATTGAAGTCATCCTCCACGCAGTGCGTCGTCATTGGTATTGAGGAAAAGACCCAGTCGAGCGGTCCGGACCACGATTTCAGATCGAGCCGCTTGAGCAACGTGCTCGTGAAGCATGCGGTCCCCAATGAAACCAGCGCTGCCGGCGCGCCGTTTCCCGTGCGCGCCAGCGCGAGCCGTGCGGCATTCACTCGGACGGATTCATCCGAGGACAGGATGCTCGAAAGTACATTTGCTAGTGTGTCGTTGCCAGAGACGAGCCGCGATGCGTGACTCGCCAAGCCTGACGGATCCGGTTGCCGGCGCAGGATCGCCTGGTAACAGGCGCCGACAAAGCCCTCAGGATCAAATTGCATTTTGGATGACATAAAGCACTTTCTCCTCTCTTCTCTCTTGCCGAAAGACGCACTGACGCTCAGATATCGAACCGGAGTGACTCCGGCTTGAATGCGGACAAGTATTCCGCGAACCGGACCCTCAATGTCTTGATGGCATCAGCTTCCCGCGGCCGCCAGGACCGGGAAAATTTCAGCACCGAGGCGAGATCCGCGAGGAGTTCGTTCGGCGTAGTCGCGTACGCACCGGGCAAACCAAGCTCCGACGACAGCGCGCCAATCTTCTCCTGCGAAAACCCAAGGAAGCGGCAACCGGCAAGCGCGGCGAAGATCGCGCCGTGGTAGCGCATGGAAACCACTACGGAAGCCGCGTGGATCCAGGCCAGCAAGTGCGAAAGTGCACTGACATAGAGGATCCGATAGCCCGGAAAGAACGCCTCGATCTCCTTGTCGAGCCGAGGCTCGATGCAGAGGATCTGGTGGCGCGCCGCGGGCGCGGCATCCAGATACACCTTGATTTGACGCAGAAAATCCTGATCGCTCTCAGAGTTCGGATACTTGAGGATCCAGAGCACGTCGATGGCTCCCGGCACAAGCGCGCCCTCCAGATCCAGCGCGGTTAGATCACTGAGCGCAGCGCTGCACAGGATGGGATCCGCCACTGTCTCGATGTCATTCCTAAGCCCACGAGCAGCAGCCGTAGACGAAAGGTCTCTGGCCGAAACGGCCCAGGCCCGATTCAGCAAGGTAGCGCAATCGCGTGTGACAGCCGGGCCGCATCCCAGCCCCGTCATCAGAATGGGGACAGAGATATGCTTCACCCACTCGCTCCCCTCCAGCGGCTCATGAGGATGTGAGAGCAGTCCCCCGCCCCCGATTGCAAGGCAATCGAAGGCGTTGACCAGATCCGGATCCAGGATGCTCCGCGCTGGAAGCTTGCACTCCGCCGGGAACGGATAGTCCGCCTGGTCAATCAGGCTGCAGGCGAAGATTGCATTCGCGTCGAGATTCCACTCTCGCATCAAATGCGCTCGCAACGCCAGTGCCTGGTAGGCATCACCAAGGTTGCCGTTTCCGTAAGCGCCAAACAGGAGCACGCGGGGTGAGCCGGAGCAAATGGGAATACGCGAGCCAAGCACATCCTTCAAGACTTTGCCGAGGGGCTCCTTCCTGCCGAGGCATGCTGCTAGCTCACCTCGGCTGGCCACCCTGCCCCGGAAGCGCTGGAAGGTACTGTCGATGAACCTCAGATCGTCTGCGCAGTCCACGTCCGCAGTCCTTCCGAAGGCTGGGGGGGCGTTGTCCGAAAGCCGACGATACTCATCCGATTGCACGACCAGCCGGATAACATCCTTCAGGCCGTCAACGCTCGTCATCAGGTTACCGTAGGCATTCAGGCCGCTTTCGTCGGCCTTTCGTCCAAGCAGCGCCTCATACACGGCGTGAAGAAGCTCGCCACCATGAAGCTGGATCTGCGCATTCCAGAAGGACGTCCCGGACTTCACCGCCGCAATAGCGGCACCGACACCTCCAATGTCGTCGATGGCTGCGAGCGGCGCGCACTCATCCGGCGCCAGGGAGCGGCCCAGCATCGCGCGGCCTATCTCCTCCAGCAAGCTCTTGGCATGGCGCTGCATGAAGTTCTGGCGAAACTCATCGGAGTCGCGAATGTCTGCGATGATCGCAGAAATCGCCCTCGTGGCCAGCAGAACGCGGGAATACTCCGCCAGACCGGTGGCGTCCGCCGGCCTCGCCAGCATCCCGAGGAACACTTCGCTCACAACAAGGTCGGAGTGCCGTGCGAGCATGTCCAGCCAGTATTCCGGCGACGCCGAGATCTGCCTCAGCAATGCAGCAAGATCGCCGTCCCGCGCAAGGGTCTCGCTGTGATCCGCGACGCTTTCCGAGTCAGGCGCATGTGTAAGCAGGCCTCGGTGCGCCTCACGGACTATCTGCGGCGATGCAATCCGCATAGCCTGGCGCAATAGCACTGGAGGCAATCTCACGCCGTATTCCTCGATCCGGACGCGGGAACAGGCAGGGCAACGCCGTCGGTGATCATTGCCGGCTTGCCCTGGCCATGCTCCCGCCGAACGCGTGCGAGAAACCGCTCCCATTGTGGAAGGATTGCCTCAGGAACATACCGGGCCGCTATCTCCTTGCCACGGACCCGGAACTGTTCCTGGAGCAGCTCCGCTCCCGGTGCATAGACCATCTTCTTGATGGCCTTTACCAGGCTGCTTGTCGAGTAGGGGTCAAAATACTCCGCAGCGTCCTCATAAATTTCCCTGTGCACGGGAATATCGGAGGCGGCAACAATCCCGCCGCTTCGCATGGCTTCCGCCCCCGAGAAATCGAAGCCTTCGCCAAGGCTCGGACACACCGTGACCGTCGCATGGCGGTAGAGCACCCGCAGGTCTGGCGCCGGCACGGCGTTCAACATGAACAGTTCGCCCCGATCAATCCAGGACTGGAAGCCCGGTAACATCTGCCGGTAGTCCCAGCCAAGAGTACCAACAATGACAAGCTTCATTTCCGGATCGACCTCGGCCTTGATGACTTCCCACGCAGCCATCAGGCGCGTATGGTTCTTTCGAGGTTCGATCGTGGAAACGATCAGGAGATAGCGAAATGGCGCACTGCCCAGATGCCGCCGGTAGAAATTCTCCTTCTCGCGCAAGCTAAGAAAATCCGGCAGCAGGCGCGCCCCTTTCTCGGGGTCGCCTTCGTACAACCGCGAGCGGATGATGCCGGGAATCTTCGCCACCGCGGCGGGCTCTTCGAAATAGTGATGCGAGACCATGTTGTGGATCGTAACCGCGCGATTCTCCACTTCAGGAAATAGCTTCAAGAGATCCTGGCGTGTCGCTTCCGATACACACGCAAAGTAAGCACCCGATCGCACATTGCTCATCAGCGCATAGAAGTGCGTGGCCTGATGCATGGACTTGTCGGAAATGGTGTGCGGCATGAATACCGGAATGGCATCGTGGTACCGCACGATATAAGCCGTCGACGAGCCAATTCTTGCAGGGTATGGCGTCTGACCGATGAAGATATCGATTTTCTTCGTGTCCAGCTTCGGATACCTCGGAGCCGAGAAAATGTTAAGTGAATTCAGCCCTGCCACGTGCATGATATGCCATGGTGTCGAGCAAATGCGCAGGTTCGCCGTGGTCACAAGCTCGAAATCCGAGGCTGGCAAGGTCCGCGCGAAGAGCGTTCTCCAGATAAAATCCTCGAAGTGTAGCGCGCGGAGCTTCGATAGCCTTACCTTCTTAATGCCAAGCAGCGTCCCTATCGTAAGGTCCGCCGCTATCAGACGACGTTCAAAGAAATCAAGAACCTTGTCGATCAGCGTGTTATAAGGCTTTTCCGCCGCTGAAATTATCACGCGCGAATAGCGATTTATCTTTCGGCTTTCCGAAAGCCGATCTTCACTGGCAAACAGACCGCTGTCAACGGTTCCCTTTGCCAGTATTCTTGTGGACGCCTGGATCATCCCCTCGGTCTCGAAACCGTCGAGCATGCGCAGCCCGCGGAACAGCAAGCGGGTTTCCTGCGGGATTCCAGCGAATCCGTCCATTGCCGGGCGCATCTCCAGCAGTATCCGTGGCTTCTTGCTCGTCTTCACTTTGACATCCCGTTAATAACTAGCGTGTTCCGTAATAGTGGTAGGCCTGGTCGATGTCATTAAAACCATCGTGCAAAACTCCCTCGTGCAGAACCAAGGCCCGATCGCAACGTTCGCGAATAATATGCACATCATGGGAGACCATGATCAGGGCACGGTCCCGGCGTTTTTCGAATAGCTCGTACTGGCACTTCTCATGAAAGCGTTGGTCGCCCACCGCGATCACTTCATCGATCAGGAAACAATCGAACTCAATGGCCATGGACAGGGCGAAGGCGAGGCGCGCGCGCATCCCCGCAGAGTAATTCCTCACGGGTTCCAAGAGATATTCCCCGAGCTCCGTGAAATGGTGGACAAAGGCAACGGCTTCACGAATCGCCACGCCGTATACGCGGCAAACGAACCGGACGTTATCCAGGCCCGTCAGGCTTCCCTGAAAGCCGCCGGCCAACGCCAGTGGCCAGGACACCGACATCTGCCGGGAAATCTGGCCGGTAGTGGGCAATTCCGCACCGCTGATCAGCCGGATCAAGGTGGATTTCCCCGCGCCGTTGCGCCCGAGAATACCGATCTTTTCGCCGCGCCGGACGCTCAACTCAACACCATGCAAGATTGTCCGCATGCCGTTCCGGGTCTGATAGTGCTTGCCGACATTGGTGAGCTTGATCATTCCCCCTCCACACGCTTGGCGATATCTCGCACCAGTGCCAAGCCAAGCAACGTCAACGCGACATTGACGAAGACCAGGTATAGCATGCTGTAATGGGCCTTGACTTGCGAGCCATAATATCCGTCGCGCAAGATTTCGATGCCGTTTACCATCGGCACCCAGAGCGCGATCTCCTGCATCCTCTTCGGCAACCACTCGACCATGAAGACGGAGCCGGAGAATGGAAAGATCAGGTAGGTGATGGTGTGCCAGACCCTGTCCAGGACCTCCGATCGCTCCGAGATCGATCCGATGACCATACCTAGCCCGGTTGCAAACCACGCCAGCATGGCCCAGCCAAGTATCATGGTCAGGAGGTCGCTTGGAAACGACATCAACCCGGTGAAGATAAAGACGGAAGAGAGCACAACGAGCGAGGTCGTCGCTCCCGCTATCTCCAGGCACAAACGCGCCGCGAAGAAATCCAGAACGCGGACGTTCCGATGAAATAGCAACGCCTTATTGGGCTCTACCGCATTGGCACAACGATTCGCGCCATTTCTCCATAGCAGGACCGACGAGTAGCCCGTGACAGCGAATGGAACGATGGGCAGTTGAGAGCCGTGGGTCGCCTTGGTCGCGGACCATAGCGCGGCAATGCCAAGCGTAAACAGCATCGGCTCGAGGAACAGCCAGAGGAATCCGACGTTGTGGCGCCCATAGCGTGTAATCACCTCGCGCAGCAGCAACGCGCCCACAACCCGACGCTGTATCTCGAGTGATCGCCGAAATCCCGATTCGTTGAGCTTTCGCATGGCGTTCAGTCCCTGTGCTCGCGTACACCCGCTATCAGGATGCTCAGCACGCCCCAAGCGATCAGGCTCATCGCCAGGGTCGCCAGTATGCCTCGCAGTCTGCGCGGCTCGATCGCCTTATCGGGAACCGCGGGCTGGACTACGCGCTCAAGGTAAAGCTGTTTTCGGTCCGCGTCGTTGCGTGCCTGCTGCAATGAGGCCATGGCCAGTGCAAGCTGCTTATCCGCGATATCCCGGTCGAGCATCAAACGTTCATATTGCACGGCCTTGCTTGCAAGGGATCCGCGCTTGCCCGTGATGGCCGCAGTCTGCCGATCTATTTCCGCCTGGAGGCCCTTCTCTTCCAGCATCAACGCAGGAAGCTGGGGATTATCCGGCGTGAAGGCGCGGAAGCGTGCAAGGTTCTGCTTCACAACAATCAGGGCCTCCTGCAGCTTGGCGATGCCCTGTAACTGAAGCGTCGCTTGCCGCTCGGGGTCCGAAACCACGTTTGCATCCCTGTAGCCGGCCAGCGCCAGCGCCGCATCCCTGGCACGCTGAACGGCTACCTCGGCCTCCGCGGAGGCAAAACGAATCAGGTCCTTCCGGCCACGCTCATTCAGTTCGTTGACGCGCTGCTCGGCGAGTTCGAGCAGCGTCTCATTCACCTTGGCGGCCTGGCTGGATGTAGCGCTCTTCACAGTCAGGGTAGAAATGGATGACGCCGTATCCGTGTCAAGCTGGACGCGTGACTGGTAGTAACGATAGCGCCCTTCGAAGCTGTCGGCATATCCCCACGCCGACATGCGCGTGAACATGTCGAGGCCTGCCTCTCCAAGGAACCCTGAATGTGGCCATCGCGCGTCAAGCTGGAGCAACGCATCGCGAGACACAAGGAATTCATTGACGGCATAAACGTCATCCGTCGCCTTGCTGAAGCCCGTGAGCCCTGCCCCTTGCAGCAAGGCGCCAATGCCGCTTGTGCCCTGGCGCTGCGGACTGCGCACGACAAAACTGGAAGTGGATACAAAGACGTCTGGCGCGAGGGCCGTGAAGTAGATCGTGGATGCGAGAGTGGGAACCAGCACAACGGCTGCGAAGAATGCATGCCTGCGCATCTTTCCCGCGACTTTCCCGAACAGATCTCTAGCTTGCACCGTGGCGGTGCTTTCAGCGGACATCATCAGCAGCGCCCATAGACGTCCTGGAGTCGGACAATATCGTCTTCGCCCAGATACTCGCCGACCTGCACCTCGATCATTACCAGGCCAAGGATCCCGGGATTCTCGAGGCGGTGCTGATGGCCCGCCGGGATATAGGTCGATTCATTCTTGTGCACCAGCAGATTCTGCTCGCCGTTCGTGACGCGCGCCGTGCCGCTCACAACAATCCAGTGCTCGCTCCGGTGATGATGCATCTGCAAGCTCAAGCTCGCGCCGGGCTTGACCTCGATGCGCTTGATCTTGAAACCGCCCCCGCCTTCCAGCACCGTATAGGTTCCCCACGGCCGGTGTACGGTCCGGTGTTGCCTGTACAACTCATTGCCCTGCGATTTCAGGTCGGTGTAGATCTGCTTGACGCCCTGGGCTCGGTCGCGGCTGGCCACCAGAAGTGCGTCGGGAGTGTCGACGACGATCAAGCCCTCCACCCCGAGCACACCAATCAGGCGATCGCTACTTTGTACGTAGCAATTGCTCGCGTCGTGAAGCACCGCCTGCCCGTCAATACGGTTTCCCTGTTCATCCGGCTCGATCAGGTTGCTCAGCGCTACCCATGATCCTATGTCGCTCCAGCCTATCTCACACGGTACGACTGCGACGTGCTCGGACTTCTCCATAACGGCGCAGTCGATGGAATCCTCGGGGACCTTGGCAAAGAGATCGTCATTCAGGACCGCCCCGGCGCCGCGCCTACCCGAAATCGCTTCCGATTTCGCAACGCAGTCCTGCACCGCCTTTAGCAGTTCGGGGCAGTGAACTCGCATCTCCCGCAGGACGGCACCGACACTGAAGCGGAACATGCCAGAGTTCCACAGGAAGCGCCCGGATTCGACATACTCGAGGGCCGTCTCCTTCGAGGGCTTCTCGACAAACCGACGTACCGCATTGCCTTCGTGCTCGATGTAACCGTAGCCCGTCTCGGCTTCAGCCGGCCGGATGCCAAACGTCACGAGCTTGCCGCTGCCGGCCAGGCAAGCCGCCCGCGCAATCGCGCTGACCAACGCAGGCTGATCCGCGACAAGATGATCCGCGGGCAAGACTAGCATCTGGCTTTCCTCTCCATATAGCTCGCATATCCACTCTGCTGCAGCCGCGACCGCCGCCGCCGTGTTCCTGCCAAATGGTTCGAGCAGATACGACACCGCGATGCCGGCTGTATTCACCTCGGCGATCTCCTCCTGCATGCGCAGATAGAACTCGCGATTGGTGACAATAAGGATTTCATCGACGCCGGGGAGGACTGCCCCGCGCAGGAACGCCTTCTGCAACAGGCTCTGGCCATCCGCCAGACGAATAAACGGCTTAGGTGACGTCTCACGAGACACTGGCCACAGACGGGAACCGGAGCCACCGCACAACAAAACGGGGAAGAGACTGGCTGAGCTCATTGACTTCACGCTATTGACTTGAGGGTGTGGACGGACGGTCGTTCCAGACCCGTCGTTGACTACCGACAGGGCCGCGATAGCCCCGCAATGTAAAGCCGGACAACCGTGTCAGGCTCCCCGCTTCTGTCATGCTCCAGCAGAAAAAAAAAGCCTGCCCGAAAGCAGGCCAAACGGGGTGCCTTCGCGGCGGGGTCAGCCACGAAAACGGGCGAGGGCATCCTGCCCTTACCGAGATACTCCCACGCTCAGATCGGGAAAATAATCAGGGATTACTTAAATTCCTCGTTTCATTTCTTCGGGGTCTCGGTCCTTGCCATTGCGTCGCGGCACCCGACGGAGCGCACCTTGTACTCTCCAAATTCATCGATCGGACGTCAGCGGCACCGAACTCCTCGTACCGGACGGGCGGCGCGCAAGCACACCTGACGCGAGGCGAGGCTGGCCTTCGCCATCCCCGCAGTAGTGCACCTGTTAGAAATGCCGCCCGTGATCGAGCCCGCTGCCTCAACCGAGAGACTGGCCAAGCAGATCGGCTTCAGCCATGGCCGCCGATGCAAGGACTGCTGCAAGGACGCCCGCCCTGTCCCGCATCGGTGACTGCTCCGATCAGTTCAATAGTTCATCCCATTTCCCGAATCCGAAGCGTCTTGTTCCTGTCTACGTCATGTTGCAGGACATCAGAGCAGGCCATGCTGAATGGAGAGCGCGGCCAACTGGACATCGTTCTCCACCCTCATTTTGCGCATCACGCTCTTCTTCTGCGAGCTGATAGTGGTGACATTTCGCCCCGTCTCGCGTGCAATCTGGGAAACCGGCTTGCCGGACAGGTATAGACGCAGCACCTCCAATTCGCGCTCCGACAGTTGTTGCCGCCAATACGGTGCTGTCATCGCGTTGTTGCGCCATTGCCCCCACACCAGTTCGCAGGCGTTGGGAGACAACGAACTCATGCCCAGGCGCGCCATGATTGCTGCCTGAATCACCTCGTTGGCATCGTCACTCGAGCTCACGATGTTCTGCACGCCGATGTCAAGCAAAGCCTGCAACTCGGCGCGGCTCGCCAGGTCCGCGAACAACACCACCCTCACCGTTCCCAGCGCAGCCATGAGCCGGCTCAGATCAGCGGTGCCCGGCACCCCGGCACAGGATCGGGAATCGAAGATCGGCAAGCCCAGGACAACAATGTCACAACTGTCCTTTTTCAATAACCACAATAGGTCAGCCTGGCTCTCCGCCTGGCCAATCAGATCGATGCATGGGCTGGCAACCAACTGCAACTCCATCGCTTTCCGCACCATTGCGCGGGAGTCTGCGATGATCAGCCTGATTTTTTCCATGGCCCTCCTTCTGTATAAGGGCAACGCTTTTTCTTGGGGGCGACACTATGTGTTTATCGTTGATGTTCAGGGATGGATAAATAAGGCATGGTTTAAAATCTGCCCGCATTATTTCGAAAGTGATTTGAAAGGATTGTTGAATTCTCACCGGCATTAGCCTGGGGGAAACTCTGATTAAAGCGGTGCGCGGGTCACGCGGCATGGGATGAACGCGTTGTCATAGGCGTATCGACCGATTCACTTCTACCAGCCTACCAGTCCGTCATTCGTAGCGGCCGGCCTAGGTTGGCCTAGGTGCCAACTACATGTTCCAGGTCAAGGTCACGGATGACGCAGGCCGGAACGCCATCAGTCGGTTCACACCATTTTGGGTCCGACACCGCGCCGATCCCCGACGCCGTTGGTCCCCAAGAATACGGTAGCCAGCAAAAACACCGACGTTCACAGCCACCGCAAGCAACGCGGAAAAACAGCCAGGGCTATTCTTCGCCGCCGGCCTGCCCGCCGGCGCGACCTTGGATCCGGCAACGGCCGTATTCACCTGGAGCAACGCCGGCCCGGCAGGTCACTATACGTTCACCATCTCGCCCGGCGATGGTGCGTTCAATCGTGCCGCGCAGACGGTGAAGGTTACTGTTGTGCAACCAACGGAGGTGGTGGGGCGATCGGCTTGCCCGAAGGGCTGATCCTTCTCCCGGCCGCCCTGGCCGCTCTGCAACTGGACCGGCGTCAGCAAGTGAACCGCAGCCAGTGCTAAGGGAAACGATGCTTCACCTAAGCGCGCCAGCAACGGCCGCCGGGGTGATGGAATGCATCTGCCTACGTACCGGCTACAGGCCGATATCTCTCGCTGGGGTTGCCGGAAGCCCGCGCGCGAGCACGAATAAGACATCGGCGCTGGACACGGGTCGGCTCGGATACGCAGAATCACCCGCTTGATATCACGACCGGATCTTCGATTCCCTAAGACGGGAATTTAAGGGTACCCTTAAAATATCCCATCCAATTATTTATTTAATTGACTTAAATCAATAATTAATTATAATCACAACCATTTCTCAATAGCTCGTTGGCAGACTCTATTCAGGTGCGATAGCCGACTGGAACGAGACCTCCATCGCCGCAAACGCGACGTAGCGCGCCGGAGGCTTCCATAGCCACTATTGCGCGCCGCTGATAAGGCCATTGGCGATGGCGTACTGATACAACTCGAAATCGCTGGTAAGACCCAGTTTCTTCATTGCCACGCTCTTTTGTGCGCTGATGGTTTTGCTGCTCCGGTTGGCCAGCCTCGCGATTTCCACCACAGGAACGCCCGCGGCACACTGTCGCAGCACTTCCAGTTCACGCTGCGAGAGCCGCGGCTTGGGCTCGGCGGTATCGGCCCCTGCCTCCGCCAGCATTTCCTGCACCGACGGGGTCAGGTAGCTCAGACCGCTGAATGCCGCCCGGATTGCCGGCAGCAGGTGATGCGGTGGATCAGACTTGCTCAGGACAACCGATATGCCAACCTTCTGGATGCTGCGTAGGAGAGCCGGATTGTCGAGCATCGTGATCACCACAATGCGCGTGGCCGGATACCGCCTGCGCAGGGTCTGCAGCATGGGTAGGCCGTCACCGATTTCGCCACCGGGCATCGCGTAATCGGTCACGATGACATCGCAACCAACGCTGTTGAGCGATTGGACGAGTTCGGTGGAATTCCTCGCCTTGCCCACTATAGTCACGCCGACTTCGTTGGTCAGCACTTGGGCGATGCCATTGAGCACCACCGGGTGATCGTCGGCAATTAGTACCTTAATCATCACTACCCCTTCGCGGCCGGGTTTTCCATAGCGGATCGCGAAGCTCTCCTGGAATACACCCTTCCAACCCCGTGTTATTTTCTATTGATAATAGAATTATTACAGATCGGCAAGCACTAGGCGAAGCCTTAAACTCCCATGCAAATCTTCGGGGAATTTCCACGACAGGGCCGTCGTATCGGCCTCCAGGCAGGCTTCGAGCTATGGTTTCAGTTCGTCAGTCGAGCGGAGGCATCGGGCCATTTTCGGTACGCTGTGGTGCGAGAAAACAACACACAAAAATGATACGCATTAAGCACACTGGATTCGACGCAGCAGCGCATCGCTAATGCGTCGCCGCGCCACAACCGACTGTTTGGAAAGCCGGCTCCTCGTAGTGGGCTATCACACTCAACAGGAGCGTGCGAAGTGCCTGCCACTCGTGCGTGATGGCCTGGAACCCCGACTTTTTCACCGCCGCCTCAAACCAGCGGCACGCCCGGCTCTCCCCCCCGTGCCCAAGCGTCGCCAGCGCACCGGACAACGCGTGTAACCGCTGGCGGAATCGGTTGGCATCACCCTCCTCCTGCGCATTTGCGAGTTCAAACAAATCATCGCGCAGCATGTCTGCTACTGAACGATCGACCTGTGTTTCCCCTTGCCTATGCATGAAGTGGTGATTCGAAGCGGGTGGCGGGATACTGTCCAGCATTTCGCGCAGCGTCGACAACAGCGCTGGCTTGGTCAGGCAGCGGCTGATGCCGGCCGCCTCGCAGGGTCCGCGCACATCATTGCCGACACTGGCCGTGATGGCGACGATGGGCACGGTCAGACCCTGGTCCCGCAAGCGGCGGGCCAGCGTGTAGCCGTCCATCCCCGGCATTTGCAAATCCGTCAGAATCAGGTCGTATTGCCGCGCCCCGGCAAGCGCCAGCGCTTCCTGGCCGTGGCTGGCGAGGTCGACCTTCTGGCCAAGCCATTCCAGTTGCTGGCGCATTACCATCTGATTGACCGGATGATCCTCCACAAGCAATACGTGCAGCCGGTGCGTGGCTTGCCGTCCGTCTGCGGCCCCTGCCAACGGCTCCAACGAATCCAGCGGCTGCTCGAGACCAGCTGCCACCGAAATGGCGCGCAGCAGCCCACGCCACGCGTATTGGGACACGCGAATCGGCGTCTCCAGCGGGTCCGGCTCCACCGGCGCCATGGATTCGATCACCACGTCGGCATCCCCGCACCGCGCCCAAGCGTCTTCGTCGCAGACCAGCACATCCACCGGAGTGACAGGCGGCGATTCGGGATCGAACGTCACCGCCCGGGCCCCGTGGTACTGCAGCAGTTGCTCCACCGCATGGTGGAGCTCCCCCTGCGTCACGCAAAGCCCGACCACAAGCCGGTTCAATAGCGGAGCCGGCATCCGCTCAGGCACGGACTCCGGCCGGTTCAGCGGCAAGCGCACAATAAAGCAGCTACCCAGTCCCGGTTCGCTGACCAGACGGACTTCGCCGCCCATCAGTCCGACCAGCCTCTGGCAAATCGAGAGTCCCAGCCCCGTGCCACCGTAGCGTCGCGTGTCGGACTGCTCCACTTGCAAGAAGGGCGAGAACAGTCGGTCCTGATCTTCGCTGGCAATTCCAATGCCGGTGTCGATGACACGGATCTGCAGACTCATGCGGCCCGCCTGCGCCACCTGGCTCACCGCCACTACCACCTTGCCCTGCCCGGTGAACTTCACCGCATTGCTCACCAGGTTACTCAGCACCTGCTCCACCTTGAGTGGGTCGAGCAGCACCGGTTCGCTGAGTGCCGGATCTACCATGCACAGCAGTCGCAGCTTCTTGCGCGCGGCATCGGGCGCGAATCGGCGCACGGTCTCCTCCACCAGCTCGTCAAGCTGGCAGGCCCTCGGCTGCACCGACATCTGCTCGGCCTCGATCTTGCTGAAATCCAGGACGTCGTTAATGATCTGGATCAGCGATTGGGCAGCGTGCTGCGTCACCGCCAGCTGGTCGCGCTGCCTCGGATCGAGGTGGGTCAGCCCCAGGAGCTCGATGCTGCCCAGCATGCCGTTAAGGGGGGTGCGTATCTCATGACTCATCGTCGCCAGGAAGGAAGATTTCGCACGGTTTGCCGCATCCGCCGCGTTGATCGCCTCGCGCAGTTTCGCTTCGCTCTGTTTGGCCGCGCTGACATCGTTTAACGCGCACAGGAGCGCGGCCGTTCCCTGGTACGTCGTCTCGACCAGCCTCACCTCAAGATGGCACGCTTGCCCGTTGGCCTGAGCCATCTTCAGCGCGAGACTCTGCGGCTCCGACTGGCCGGAGGCGATCGCGCCGGAAGCCAGTACCTGGCAACACTCCTGATATATGCGTTCAGGCTCTCCCGGCAATGCACGTTCAACGAGCTGGCGGGCAGCATCGTTGGCCAGCAGAACACCGCAGGTCTCTCGCGCAATGATCATCAACCCGACACCCGCCGCCTGGATGACCGTCCGGCCAAGCGCCTCGCTTTCCTGCAGGCGCTGTGACTGCATCTGGGTCGGCTGCATGATGCGGCGGTCGACCAACCAGACCCATCCCAGCATCAGCACACATGACAGCCCGGTCAGGCCAAGCAACCACAGCGTGTTCTCGCGGAAACGTTGCCACAGCGCGCCTATTTCGACCACGTCGAGCGTGCGCCAGCCCCAGGCATCCAGCTGGTATTCAAACACGGCGCTTTGCGGCAGCAGGCCCTCCCGAATAAAGGACGATCGCGCCCCGGTCGCATTCTCGCTACGCTGGGCCAGCAGCTTCAAGAGTTTCTGGTCCAGGGGGCGATCAGACTGCCTTTGCGGCAGCAGCTGCGTGCCTGCCCGGGTCAGCACCATGAACCGGTCCGACAAGCCCTGGCCGGCGGGAAACAGCGTCGATACCGGGAAATCCAGTGCCAGCACCGCGACAGGCTCTCCGTTCACCTGCACCAGGGTCGCCAGCGTCACCACCTCGATGCCGCTCACCCAGTCATGCGCAGGCTCCAGCATCACCGCCTTCTCCGGCGCAGCATAGAGCTGCTCCATCAGGGCTTTGCCTCGCAGGCGTGCCTTGGTGTCGTCCATGAAGCGTTGATAAGCCTCTTCCTTGCTCAGGATATCGCGCGCCGGGGTGAGCCGTCGCGGAATCACGTAGAGCCGGTCGGCATGCACATCCATCAGATAGGCATTCTGGACATTGCGCGACTGGAAGTTGTTCACGCGGAAGGAAAAGCTCAGCATGCCAGCAAGCGCGCTCAGCCTCTCGCCCGCCGGGATGGCTTCATGCCCTGCGGATACCGGCAAGGCGATGTATGGGCGATCGCCGCGCTGTTGCAGCCGACTCACCCATTCCGATGTGTTGACCCGCGCAAGCTGCTTTTCCACACCCAGTTCCATGACGCGCACCAATGCGCCCTGGACGCGCAGCGCGAATCCTTCCGCCGCGTGCAGGTTGCCCTGCAATTGCTCCGTCTGCGAGCGGAACAGGATCTCTTGCCGGTCCAGCGCCTCGTGCACCCGATACTTCAGGAGAACGCTCCACGACAGCAACACCAAGACGAAGAAGCAGCCTGCGAACACGTAGACCAGATAGCGGATCTGCCGAATGCTAAGGGAGAGCGCCGGCCATTTTCTTGCCTTAATCAAACCAATCATTGCATACTTCGCTTTCCCGCGGCGGCGCGCAAGCGCACCGGACGCGAGGCGAGACTGGCCTTCGCCATCCCCACATCAATGCGCCTCGTAAAAATGCTGCCCGTTATCGGACGTGCTGGAACTTTCAACCGAAATACTGACTAAGCAGATCGGCTTCATCCATGGGCCGCCCGTAGAGAAATCCTTGTACCCGATGGCAGCCCAACTCGATCAGGCAAGCCAGATCTCCAGTGCTCTCCACGCCCTCGGCTACTACTTGCCCGCCGAGCGCTTCGACCATTCGGATCACGCCACCAAGCAAGGCCGCCGCCCGTGGCGCATGCCCGATGCCTTGCACCAGCGAACGGTCCAGCTTGACCACATCGCATTCAAGTTCGCGCAGCAATTGCAGGGAGGAGTTGTCCACACCGAAGTCGTCGATCGCCACGCAAAAACCGGCAGCACGCAATGCGCGGACCGCGGCAACCGCGGCCGCCCTGTCCTGCATCGGCGACTGCTCGGATAGTTCAACGTGCAGGCTGCACGGTCGGATACCAAATTGCGCGCACACGGACCGCATTGCGACCAGCAGGCGCCCGCTCTCCACGCACGGCCATTCCGCGTTGATGGAAACCGGGAATTGCCGGCCGGCCAGTTGCCACCGTTGCACGGCCGCGGCCGCCTGCCAAAGCATCAGCATCGTCAGTTGCGTCAGCAGGTCGTGTCCGCGCAGGCTGCCCAGAAAGTGCGCCGGCGCAATCAAGCCGAGCACAGGGTGGTTCCAGCGCGCCAGCGCCTCCACGCCGCACAATTTCGCACTACGCAAATCGTACTGGGGCTGATAGAAGGCGATGAAATCTCCATGATCCAGTGCCGTCTGCAGGGCAATCTTGTCCAGCCACTTCGCGCCGTGCTCGTTTGCTGGCGGGGCATGTCGCGCTGCGGAAGGCTTCAGCGGGAGTGAGCTACCACGCGTCTCTCCTGCAGCGCTCTCATCATGAATCAGTAGCATGTTTGTTCACTCCCAAGTCTGGTGGTCAGGCATCAGGGCAGACCGCTCCGCGATTTGATGGTGCGGCTGGCCGGACGTCGTACTCAACTGCCACGGCGACCAGATCGGTACTCGGGCTGGTAACCCATTACTGCTCCAGTGATTGCAGCACATTGAGTGATGAGCTGCCGCCTGAGTATTTCCACAATCCCCCCATAACGCATCTCCTTATACAGAAGTCATGAGTCCTCAGCCCGTAGCGCCAGGATCATGAACGCAGCATCCATGGTTCGCTGCATGCCGATCCAGATCGTTTTGGCGCCGGGCTCGCCATCACTCTTGCGGCCCAGGAAACCACCCAGTG